>JBFMFT010000057.1:0-16387 GCA_040751925.1 Chloroflexota bacterium | reverse complement strand
TTCGTCGTGGTCAATACCACTCTGCTCCTTCTGCAACTACTGTTTCCGCACGGCCGGCGGCCGGGGCCAGTTGACCGCCTCTTGCTCGTCATCAACGGCCTCTTTATTGGCGCGGGCATTTTCGCCAACCTGGCCTTCGAGATCATTGGTCTCGACCTGTACGTGGTGGCTCTGCTGGCCCTCATCGCCCTGTTCCTGCTGTGGCGGCGCGGCGCGCAGCCCCTCTTTCTCTACTACGCCACCGCCTACAGCCTGGGCTTGGTGGCGACCGGTGTTTATAAGCTGGTCGTCAGATGAGATGTGAAGCGTGAGGCGTGATTTCTTCGCGTTTCACTCTACACTTCTATTCATCTACCTCGATCAGTCCCGTCCTGATGGCGTATTTGACCAATTCGACCCGGCTGTGCAGGTTTAGTTTCCGCATGATGTTTTCGCGGTGGCGGTCAACAGTCTTGACGCTGATAACTAATCGCTCGGCAATCTCTGGATTGGTGAGGCCCTGGGCAATAAGGGTTAGCACTTCGGTCTCCCGTTGAGTTAGCTCCTCGTAGACGGCCGGCCGCTCGGCCGGGCCGACCCGCCCTACAAAGTCCTTAACCAGCCGCGCCGCCAGCGACGGGTATAGGAAGACTTCCCCCCGGCTGACGGTACGGATCGCGCTGACCAACTCGTCGGGGGCAGCCCGCTTCGGCACGTAACCCGACGCGCCGGCCTTCAACATCTCGAAGAAATACTGGTCGTCTTCGTACATGGTCAGAGCCAGCACGGCCGTCTGGTCGCTGGTCTCACGGATGCGCCGGGTGGCCTCGATACCGCTCATGTCCGGCATCTGAATATCCATCAGCACCACGTCCGGCCGCAATGCGCCCACCTGGGACACTGCGTCGGCCCCCGTCTCCGCCTCACCGACGATTTCCAGATCGGGTTGGGCTTCCAGCAACATCCGCAAACCGCTACGGACAACGGCGTGATCATCGGCCAAAAGCAATTTTATCTTGGACATGACCTGTAGGGTAATTGGTGATTGGTAACTAGCAATTGCCAATTGCCAATCACCAATTACCAATTACCTCCCCTCGGTTCCGTAGGGAATCGTTACCTCAATGGTGGTGCCGGCCCCCGGCCGCGAGGCGATCCGGCACGAACCGCCGACCAGCGAGGCCCGCTCCTGGATACCCAGGAGGCCCCAGGCTGTGCGGCGCGCGCCGTTGGTGTGCAGAGCGGCCTGGGGGTCAAAGCCGCGGCCGTCGTCCTGGACAGCCAGTTGTAGCGAATCCTCACGATATGTCACTTGCACGCGCACGTTCTGGGCGGCGGCGTGCTTGGTGACGTTGGTTAGGGCTTCCTGGGCAATGCGAAAGACCACCGTCTCCATTTCGGGGTCCATCGGCCGTCGCTGCCCGTCAATGACCAGTTGCGTCTTGACGCCACTGCGGACCTCAAAGGATTGTATCTGCCCGCGCAAGGCCGGGGCCAGACCCAGGTTGTCCAACACCGACGGCCGCAGGTCGGCAATGACTTCGTGTAACTCCTGGAGGGCCTGGGCATTGAGCGTTTTCAGGTCGGCCGCCTGGCGGCCGGCTAGAGCGGGGTCTGCCTTCAGGCTTTCACCCAGAGCCGCCATGCCCAACCCCAGAGCCGTCAAGGTCTGGCCGGGGCCGTCGTGCAACTCGCGGGCCACTCGTTGCCGCTCCTTTTCTTGGGCGGTGACGACCTGATGGAGCAATTGTTGGCGTAAGGCGTCGCGCGCCCGTAGTTCCTGGTATAAGGCTTCGGTGGCCGCCTGGGCGCGCTGCTGTGTCGCCATCGCCTCTTGCTGGGCAGCCAGGCGGGCTTCCTGGGCGGCCAACAACCGTTGTTGCCGCTCAACCTCAAAGGCGCGCAAGGTGCGAATCATGGCGACGGCGACGGCCGCGGCCATCACCGCCCGGAAAAGCTGGATGGGAATGCCGAAAAGTCGCTGGAAAAGCTCGGCATTGACGACGTTGGCGGGAAAGAGGTAACTGGGACGGGGGAATAGCTGGCCGACGACCCCATATAAACCCAGGGCAACGGCCGCCCACAGAATGGCTTGGGCGGCCGTCTCCATGCCTCGTTGGCGAAAGGTGCGCCGTTCCAAGATCATGGCCCAGGCGGCCAGCGAGGCCCCTGGAACGCCTAGAATGTAGCGGGCCAATACGTCGAGGGCGGTGGTAAAATCCACGCCGGTGGGATGGTAGAGCCGGTGAGTCGCTAGAACTGACGCCAACCAGACCAACGTTAGGGTGATGGCAGTGGCGTAGGCGAACAGTCGCTCATTGCCTGCCTCGCGCAAGCCTGAATAGAGGAGGCGCACGCCAAAAACGACCAGCAACACAAAGGAGACCAACAGGTGGCCGATGCGGACTTCTTCGAGGAGCATCCAGGGGGGGATGTTGCCGACGCCGGCCGAGGCCAGCCGTTGGAACATCTCGAACCATTCGTGCAGGCCGTGGACGATGCCGAAGCCGGCCAGGGGACCAATGGCGCGGGCCAGGCGAAATTCGGAGGTGCGGCCGGATTCCAGCCAGAGGGCCAGCCCCATGCTGAAGAAGGCCAGGCCGTAGACAAAGTAAACGGCGACGATATTGCGGGCAAAGAACGAGGCCCCGCTATCCATGTCTTCGATTATAGCAGAATCAGCCCAGACCTGACAGGTTTCCGAAAACTTGTCGGGTCGCAGAGAATTGGGTAAGTCCTATTCGTTTAATTGGGTAATTGGTAATTGGGTCTGGCGACCTGTGAACAACCTGTTAATTACCACTTACCACTTCCTACTTACCAGGTAGTACCGTTGACGAATCGAAACAGGTGATGTTAAATCACTGGCGTTAGCAAAAGGTGAAAGCCGTGAAGAAGTACCTCATTATGACGATAAGCAGTCGCCGCCGGCCGGCCATCCCTGACAACGCCTGGCAACCAGGTCTAGCCCTGCTCCTCTTCACTCTATTCTTGGGGTTGAATCCCCACGTAGCCAGGTCCCAACCTTCAACCTTCAACCTCTACTTCCCTATCGCCCAACGCGCCCCCCAACCGGCCGCCACCGGCCCGGCCTGGGGTCTCAATTTCATCAGCTCGGCCGAAGACCCGGCCGACGAACAACAATACCTGAATGGCCTCAGCACGGGCGCGGCCTGGAATCGCTGGCCGCTGTACTGGTACAACGTGGAGCAAAGTCCTGGCGTCTTCAATTGGGCCAACGCCGACGCTGCGCTCGAAGGGGACGTGGCGCATGGCCTGTTGACTGACCTTATCTTCCTGGGTACGCCCAGCTTTTACACGACGGCCGGGATGCCGGACGAAGTATTGTTACCGGCGGCCGGCGATGGCCTCTACGTGCCGCAGCCATTGGCCGCCGCGCCCACCGGCCTTTACGACCCGATTTTCACCGATAATAGTGATGTGCCAGGCCCCGGCAAGAGTATCAACCCGGCTAACGTCTGGGCGCGGTTCGTGTATACGGCCGTCAACCGCTACAAACCAGGCGGCGAACTGGCCCAGGCCAACGGGTGGGCCGACGGCGTGGGCGTCACCCATTGGGAAATCTGGAACGAGGCCGATCTGGACATCTTTTGGGATAGCAGCCTGGCCGATTACGCCCGCCTGGTTAAAGTCGCCTACCTGACCATCGAGCAGGCCGACCCCGACGCTCAGGTCATCTTCGGCGGCCTGGCCAACAGCGCGACCAAGCTCAATTATTACAACGACGTGATGGCCCTCTACGATGCTGACCCCCTGGCCGCCACCTACAACTACTTCCACGACGTGATGGCGACCCATAGCTATTTCTACGCCTGGAACTCCTGGTATCACGTCTTCCGGGCTGGTAATACGCTGGCGGCGCGGGGCTTGAGCAAGCCGATCTGGCTGAATGAGTCGGGCGTGGCGGCCTGGAATGATTATCCCGGCCCTACCTGGGATACCCATAGTGGCTATCGCGGAACGGTGGATGAACAGGCGGATTACGTCATCCAGAGCGCGTTTTACGCTGCTTACGCCGGCGCAGACGCCATCTTTCACTTTCAATTGTATGACGGTTGTGGCAACCAGCCGCGTGGCACGGACTTTCCGCCTCATGGTGGGGAACTGTGCGACGCCAACGGCAATTTGATTACCAACCCGGCCTTCCCCTGCGCCGGCGACGCCAATGGTCTGTTCAGCAACCCGACCGACGCGGCCTGCTTCACCCAGCATCCCACGCCGGAAAGCCCCCGGCCGAACTACGACGCCTACCGCACCCTGACTACCCACCTGAACGACGCGCAGCCGCTCTGGCGGCTGCGGCCGGGTGGCGAGGATCCCGCTAACGGGCCGCAGGAATGGGTGGCTTTCTGGCGGCCGTCCACCGGCGAGCGCATTGTTGGCCTCTGGGCCCGCTTTGGCGAGGCGCAGACGGCCATCATTACCGCCACCCACACCAGCGCGCAACTGGTGTCGGTGGATGGCAGTATACAGACAATCACGCCGGTCAACGGTTTCTATACCATCCAATTGCCGGCGGCCACCAATCTAAACGCCCCCTGGGACCCGACGCTTTATGCCATTGGCGGCCGGCCGTACATCTTAATTGAACCAGACACGACGGCCCCTGACGTAGCGGTGGAGACGCCGACCTGGAATGGTAACTCGATTGACCTGGTGTGGAGCGCGAACGATAACCTGGGTAGTGGGGTGGCGACTTATGACGTGAGTGTGGTGGTGGATGGGGGAGCGGCCGTACCCTGGTTGCAAAACACAACGGCGACCAGTGGGAGCTATACGGCCGCCCTGGGTCACACGTACACCTTTTACCTGACGGCCCGTGATCAGGCGGGTAACGTGGGGGCGGCCGTGAGTGTGACGCTCACCACAAACCCCCTCGATCAGCGCGTTTATTTGCCGATTGTGTTGGCCCTGTAGCACAAACCCAATCATTTGTGTCCAACCAGTGATATAATCGAAAAGTCAGCCTGCTGCCACGCACCTGGCTTCTGTTCGGGTAACTGTTCAGCTCTCCGTAGAAACCAGGTTTTTTGCAAGTAATCACCATTGCTTACCAGGGAAAAACCTGGTTTCTGGCTGAATAGTTACCTGTTCGGTTTGGTTCTTCATCCAGCGAGTGCGTATCCATTCGGGTCTCGAGTAAAGGACTATCCGATGCAAACATCCACTTTACAGTCGTTCTGCCTGACAAACTTCAAGGCTGTCCAGAATAGCGGCGACGTCCACTTCACGCCCCTGACAGCCTTTATTGGTTACAACGGCTCTGGCAAGAGCAGTCTGGTGGAAGGGATGGAAACGTTACAGATCATTGTCGAGCGGGGACTAGACGAAGCAATGTCTAACTGGCGCGGGTTTGAGTACATCTGGAACCAGGCAACCAGACATGACCTTCAGGAACCCCAAGTGTTCTCTAGGGAGCCACCTACCCGTTACGAGCCACGCCACTATCACACCAATCCAATGCGCTTTGCATTGGCCGGCCGTATAAAGCGCGGCGATTTTTGGGCTAGGACAGAAGTTAACATAGGACCCGGCGGCAAAGAGTTGTTCATCCAATACGAGCAAGTCGTGATTAATCAGCAGAGGCCGGCCTGGATTCGGGACAGCAGGGGGGACGTTACTTACTTGGATGTGCGCGATGTTCCTCCGCAGGATTCGAGAATTGGCGATGGTGAATCCATTTTGGGACGTGCGTTGGAGGGTTTTGTTTCCTCCTGGCAATTCTTATCACTTGTTCCCCAAATGATGGGTATGCCGTTACCGCAAAGGCGCGCCGGTGGGCCGGCCAGGCTGGCTAAAGATGGCTCTAACATTGCCCAATACCTGCTTGGGATTCTGGAGTTAGACCGAACTGCCTTTGCGAGTATTGCCGAGACTTTACAATACGTGCTGCCTTATGCTCGTGATTTACAGCCTCAGTTGACTTCGGAATTGGAGCGGGCCGTTTACTTACAGATGAAGGAAAGCCACTTCAAGGTGCCTGGATGGTTGCTGTCCACAGGCACACTGCGAGTGCTGGCGCTGCTGGCTGCGTTAAGGCACCCCACCCCGGCCCCTCTCATTGTGATCGAAGAAATAGAAAACGGCTTGGACCCACGCGCTGTCCACCTGATTGTAGAAGAGATTCGCCAGGTGGTTGAATCGGGAAGCAGCCAGGTCATTATCACGACCCACTCACCATACTTGCTGGATTTGCTTGACTTATCTCAGATTATACTGACAGAGCGTTACAATGGGGGACAACCCGTGTTTACTCGTCCGGCCGATGAGCTATCTTTACAAGAATGGGCCAAGCGGTTTGGGCCGGGCAAGCTGTACACGATGAATCGGTTAGGGAGAGGGTTACCGGGATGAAGGTGGGCCTGGTATTAGAATGTGGGCCGCATGGGGCAGACCAGCAGGTGTGTGAGTATCTGGCGAAGCGGCTTGCGCCTGAAACCGAACTTTCAACGGCGACCCTGGGGAACAAACCCAACTTACTCAGGGAGTGCGGGACGGCCGTCGTCAGTCTATTGGCTGAAGGATGTGAACGAGTGGTCATTGTCTGGGACTTATATCCAGCCTGGCGACGAGGCGAAGATAATCCATGCCGGCACGAGGATAAAGAAGCCATCAGAAGCTCTTTGCTAGAAGCTGGCATAGCTTCACCCCACGTACACCTGGTCTGTATACAGGAGGAATTGGAGGCGTGGCTGTTGGCCGATGAGCGGGCCTTGCGGGCTGTCCTGGCGAAGCCGACTCACCCGGTTCGTATTCGCCGGACGTCACAGCCCGAACGAATCTCCAATCCTAAAAAACAGCTTGGCCGACTCTACCAGGAACATACCGGCCGGCGTTACGTTGACTTACAGGACGCCATCCGCATTGTTCAGAGAATCGAGGACTGGCAGCGGCTCAGACGGTGTGAAACCTTTGCTCGCTTTGCCTTAAAAGTGGCAAACGTGACCTTGAGTGGGAGATGACTATCTGGTAAGTGTGATTGGGAGTTATGAACGATATTCTACGCAATTTTCCCCATAGCTTTGACTCGGAACGCCTGACCATTCGCTGCCCTTTGCCCGGCGATGGGCCAGAGGTCAATGCGGCCGTCGTCGAATCGTGGGACGAATTGCGGCCGTGGATGGTCTGGGCCAAAACACTCCCCACCGTTGATGAAACAGAGGCTAATCTCCGTGAGGCCCACGCCAGGTTCCTCACCCGCCAAAGTCTGCGCCTACTGCTATTCTTGAAGGGAACACACACCCTGGTAGGCAGCAGCGGACTGCACAGTATTGACTGGTCGGTGCCCTGCTTTGAGATTGGCTACTGGTTACGAACGTCGTTCACGGGACAGGGCTACGCCACCGAGGCGGCCAGAGCGATTGCCAACTTTGCCTTTGACGTATTGGGCGCTAAACGGGTGGGGATTCGCTGTGACGCGCTGAACGAACGGAGCGCGGCCGTCGCCCGGCGGCTGGGCTTTGAGCATGAAGGTACGCTACATTGTTCGAATCGCCACCATCTGACCGGGGAGTTGCGGGATGAGATGATTTTTGCGAAGGTGAAAACCCCGTAGGTTTGGGAAAACCTACGGGGTTTTTGGATAACCTTCCCTACGGATGCAGGGGTTCGGTGTAGGGGTCGCCGTTGGCGTTGTCGCGCGAGTCCCACCACATGGGCAGAATGAGATCATTCTCGGCGGCCAGGCCAGCGTAGTCACCAATGAAGGTGGTAGGCAAGGTGCGGAAGTTGGCCGTCCGCTTGTCCGTGCCAAAGGAGACGCCACCATTGGTCGAACGATCCATGTACCAGACGTGGCGGAAGTTCTGGGTGTCGTCGCGGCGGTCGTGCCAGCCGACGTAGATCGTGCCATCTGGGGAGACGTCCATCCAGGGGTAGTATTGATCCTTACCGGAGGGGTCGTCGTTGACCTTGAGCGGCGCGCTCCAGGTCACGCCGCCATCGGTGGAGCGGCTGAAGAGGATGTCGCTGTGGCGGCCGTTGTAACCACCGCAGGAGTAAGCTGTTTCCAGATTGCCGCCGGCCCACATGGCGTAGACGTTGTTGGAGTTGTTGGGGTCAACACCAATGATGGGGAAGCTGCGGTGGCGGAAGGTGGAGCAGCCAGAATTGATGGCGAAGTAGCCGCGCGCGTCGCCCAGGTCAAGCCCACCTTGCAGGTTTGGCCCGGCGTTGATCGTATAGGTGGTAAAACTCAGGCCGCCATTGGTGGACTTGGAAATCCGGTTCTGGGCAGAGGAGAAGCTGCCGTTTGTATAATACTGGAAGCCCACGTAGACCGTACCATCGTTGGCGACACGTGGTTGGCTGGACTGGGGATAGGCGTTGCCCGCGCCGCCTACGTTGCTAACGTTGATGGGGCCGTTCCAGCTTACCGCCCCGTTGTCGGAATAGAACAGGCGGATCTCGTCGGTCGTGGTGCCAAAGTCGGTGTAGGTGACATAGATGCGGCCGTTATAGGGGCTGGTCGTGCCATTGTCCACCACGATATTCTCACGGTCGTCACCAGGGGTGATGTCGGTCATCTTCACCCAGGTCACGCCATTGTCAGTCGAGCGGGTGATATGGAAGACGGCCGGCGAGGTGTCCAGGTTGGCGAAGTAGGCTACGCCATCGTCGGAGTAGGCGATGCCGGGGTCGCAGCAGCTGGAGCCAATACCGGGCATATCGGCGGCGAACCAGGTGGCTCCACCGTCGGCCGTGCGATAGTAGCCCGTGCCGCTGGTGCGGTTGTCATTGGAAGAACCAATGGCGTAGTCATGGTTGGTGGGGTTGATGTCCAACTGAAACTCGTTCTGATTGCCAGAGAACGTAGGAGTGGACATCCGCACGTCGGCGGCCAGGATGGCCTCCAGGTCACCAGTTATCCATTTGTCCAGGTCATTCACGACGGAGGCGCGGGCAACGGCCTGCATACGGGTTTCCCAATCGGCCGTCAACTTGTTATCATACATACTGTGGTTGAGAGCCAGCCACTCCGGGCTATATGGCTCCAACGGTTGCGAGGCCACTTTCTGAACGGATGACCACGCCGTGACCACCACCAGGGCCAGGAGCGTGACCGCGAGCAACAAACGCTTAACCATTGTCTTTCTCCTTATGGGGTGAAGAGGGGTAGGGGGATGGCAAGGCGCGTCCAGGTCTGGGCGAACTCGCCGCCCGTCTCAACGGCGTCGGCCGTCGGCAGGCAGGGAAGGAGACAGGCAACGGCCGTTTCGATGAGCGGAGAGGGCGTGACTGGCAGCGCGAGATCAACGGCTGAAGTCTATCATAGCCCCAGACGACTGTCAATCGTGGCCTAGGGCAAGGAGCATTTCAGTTTTGGGGCAACCCAGTCGGTGCAGGCCGGTTTCGCAACGGTAGCTCGCAGTTTCAAGGGAGAACTGTCAGCAGATTCGGGGAACAGATTGAGCGCATTGGTTCATCTCCCCTAGTGCTGAAGTAATGGCATGTACGAGTACCAGTGGCGTTGCAGGCGGTAGATGGCCCCGGTCTGCGGCCGGGCCGGGAAAAACGTGTCGTCCTGGCAGGAGAAGTAGAGGTCGCCGGCCGGCCCCATCACCACGTCCAGCAGGTTGAGATCGCCGGCCGGCTGGCCGCAATTGGTCAGTAAGGTGGTGACAACTGGTTCGCCGCCGCCTTCCGGCAGTTCGACCTGGTACAGATTGCCGTCGGTCCAACTGCCCAGGAAGAGGTGGTTGGTGAAATCAGGGATTTCTTCGCTGGTGTAGAAGGCCACGCCGGTTAGTCCAACGGGTGGATCAAAGACAACCAGAGGGTCAATTGTGCCGCCGACGCCCATCACGCACTGACCACCCTGGTAGCTCAAGGCCCAGCCGTAGTTGCCACCGGCGGTAATCAAATTCAACTCATCGTTACAATCCGGCCCATTTTCCGAAGCGTATAGTTCGCTGGTCAGAGGATGCCAGTCGTAACCGAAGACGTTTCGCAAACCATAGGCGTAGATGGCCGGGTCGGCCCCAGGTGTGTTGACGAAGGGATTGTCGGCCGGGATCGTGCCGTCTGGGTTGTAGCGTAGTAGCTTGCTGGCCTTCGTACTCAGGTTTTGCCCATTGTTGGAATTGGAGTTGTCGCCAATGGAGAGGTAGAGCTTACTATCTGGCCCGAAATGAATCACCCCGCCGTTGTGGCAGCAATAAGTGGAAACAGGCAGGTCGTCTACCAGGATGGTCATGTCCACCCCTAGCCAGTTCGTCCCCGACAGTTGGGCGGTGTAGCGGATGAGTTCGCCGTGTTCGGCCGGGTTGCCGGCGTCGGGGGCGGCCGTGCGATAGGTGTAGACGTAGCCATTATCGGCAAAGTCTGGATCGAGAGCCAGGCCCAATAACCCTTTTTCGGCGTAGGGAGTGGAATCGGCCAGGTCGAGGGTGGCGAAGGGCTGGGGCTGGACAACCCCGTTTTCGACGAGGCGGATTGTGCCGGTGATGGGGAGGCTGGCGTCTACGAAGCGTTCGGCGAAGAAGAGGCGGCCGTCGGAGGCAAAGGCCATCGCTACGGGAAAGGTGACGTTTTCCACGTAAATATCTAACTCGACGTTGGGTGGCAAGGTCTGGGGCGTAAAAGGGAAGGCAGTGGCCGGCGGTAGACGGTAGATGGTCAATGCAAGTAATAGCGGTAGACCTAGTATTAGTCGAAATGAATGCGCTTTCATCTTCTTCATGGACACGGATTGGCAGGATTAGCGGATTGATATTGTTGACCGTTCCTTCTCTCCTCACTCATTGTCAGCGTTTACCGGCCGCCCCAGCAGATAATCCTCGGCCGCCTGCAACTGGGCGTCGGCCGGCGGCTGGCCCTCGGCCGCCTCGGCTACCGGAACGAGGTAATCCGGAGTAAGGCCCTGTTCGTGAATCCAACGGCCGTCGGGGGTGAGCCAACGGGCAATGGTGATGCGGACGCCGCCGCCGTTGCTCAACTCCTGCCAGGTTTGCACGGTGCCTTTGCCGAAAGAGGTCTGGCCGATGAGGACACCCCGCTCCTGATCTTGAATGGCCCCGGCCAGGACTTCCGACGCGCTGGCCGAGCCTTCGTCAATCAGAACGGCCAGGGGAATGGCGTCCGCCAAACCCTCGTCTGTGACCTCGAATAGCTCCTCGCGGCCGTTGCCAAACCGCTCAATCAGCAGAATCCCCTCTGGCAAGAACTGGTCGCCTACGTCTACGGCCGTCGTCAGGTTGCCGCCGGGGTTTTGGCGCAAATCGAGAATGAGGCCACGCGGATTCTGAGCCATCAGGGTTGCCAGGAGTTGTTCTAGCTCGGCCGCCGTCTGGTCGCCAAAACGGCTCAGGCGGACGTAAGCCAGGCCGCTGTCCAACATCTCGCCGCGCACGCTGGGAATTTTGATTACGTCGCGCACCACGTCCACTGAGTACAGTTGACCGTCGCGCTCGATGACGAGATGGACGGTTGTGCCGGCCGGCCCGCGCACCAGAGCGGCCGCCCGGGCAATGTCCATGCCCGTCAACTCCACGCCGTCAGCCTGGCGTAGAATGTCGCCGGGTTTGAGACCAGCGTTGGCGGCCGGTGAGCCTTCGTAGGGGGCGATAATCGTTACCGCCCCATCCACACTTTCTACCTCGGCCCCTATGCCCTCAAACTCCCCCGCCAACATCCGGCGGGCCATGTCCTGATCCTCCGGTGGTAAATAGCGGGTGTTAGGGTCGTCCAGGCTGTTCAAGAGGCCGTCAATCGCCCCTTTGGTCAGTTCGCCGTCATCCAAAGGTTGCCGGAAGTAGTTGGTTTGTACCAACTGCCAAACTTCCCAGAAGGGAGCAAATTCCTGGCGCAGTTCGGCCGGGGTGTCGGCGGCCGGGCCGTTGAGGTCTACTGGCGCGTAAGCCGACTGGCCGAACCAGTAACCACCGCTAAAAAAAGCAAAGCCGGCCACTGCCACGAAGGCGGCCGTCGAGAACCGTTTTAACATCAGCGTCACTCCGTCAGCATTAAACCTAAACATCGGATGTCTCGGAGACATCCGACGTTTGGCTGCTCGTTGTTTTTGAGGCCGGTTGCCCCCATGCTAAAATGGAGGATATGCAACTCGACCTGGCCATTGTGATCGTGAATTATAACGTTTGTAGCCTACTCCGCCGATGTCTGCAAACGATTTACGCCAGCCAGGGGGATGTGCGCCTGGCGGTGTGCGTGGTGGATAACCAGTCAACCGACGACAGCGTGGCGATGGCGCAGGCCGAGTTTCCCCAGGTTCAGGTGATCGCCAACCAGGAGAACGTGGGCTATCCGGCTGCCAACAACCAGGGCTTACGGCTTTTCGGCTTTGCGGGTAGGGCGGCCGCGCAGCTACCCCGTTACGCGCTCCTGCTCAACCCCGACACGGAACTGCCCCCTACCACCCTGGCGGAAGCTATCGCCTTCATGGACAGCCGCCCGGACGTGGGGGTAATGGGGCCACGTTTGCTCTTGCCGGACGGCACGCTGGATAAGGCTTGCCGGCGGGGGTTTCCCACGCCGGCAACGTCCTTTTACCACATTTTCGGTCTGAGCCGCCTGTTTCCCCATTCACCGCGCTTTGCCCGCTATAACATGACCTACCTGGACGAACGGCAGACGGCCGAGGTGGATTCCGTCGTCGGCGCGTTCATGCTGGTACGCAGCCAGGCCATCCAGCAGGTGGGCCTCATGGACGAACAGTTTTGGATGTATGGCGAAGACCTGGACTGGGCCAAGCGCATCCACGACGCCGGCTGGAAGGTGGTCTATTATCCCGAAATTATCGCCTGGCACGTGAAGCGGGCCTCTAGCCGCCAGAATCCCCGCGCCCAAATCGAGTTCTACCGGGCCATGCTCATCTTCTATTATAAACATTACCGGCCGGAGACCCCGCTCTGGCTGCATGGATTGGTTTTGTTGGGCATTGCTATCAAGGGCGGTCGGGCCGTCTGGCGCGACGTGTGGGCCGGCCGCCAAATCTTGCGTGAAGCGTAAAACGTAAAACGTGAGGTGAACGATGACTACGCCAAAAGCGCGCAATCTTTACTCTGTTACTTTGGTCATTCTGGATAGCTTGATGGTGGCTTCGGCCTTTATCTTCGCCTATTATTTGCGGGCGACCATTCCCTGGCCGGCCCCCCTGGCGAATACTATCTCCCTGCCGCGCTACGTGGGGTTGCTGCTGGTGCAGGTAGCGGCCGTCATCATCGCCCTCTTTTTCTACCGGCAATACTACATCCCCCGCGCCGTGTCGCGGGTGGATCAGTTCTACGCCGTTTTTGCGGCCGTCTCCATCGGCACCATGATGGCTATCGCCATTTCCGCCTTCGCCTTCAAGAACAACGTCTTTGAGGTGGATTATCCGCGAGCGATGATTGTCTACGCCTGGGTGCTGACTATTATTCTGTTGATGTTGGGGCGGGTCGTCCACCAGATTGTGCGCGGCTGGCTGCAAGACCGGGGGGTGGGTAAAGACCGCGTTCTCATCGTTGGCACAGACGAGACGGCCCGCATTATTCTGCAACGGATCCAGTGGTCGCCCCGGCTCGGCTATGAGGTCGTCGGTTTGGTGGACAACAACCCCGACGGGGTTACGGACGTGTTGGGTGTGCCGGTGCTGGGGACGCCGGAGGAGTTGCCCACCCTGATTCCGCAGTATGGGATTAACGAAGTGATTATCGCTACACCGGAACGGGGCCACCGTGAGACGGTTCGCATTATTTCGCAATGTGAGCGCGGCCGGGTCACGATCAAGGTCTTTCCTGACATTTTCCAGATCATTGCTTCGCAGGCGACGATTGATGACCTGGGTGGGTTGCCCCTGCTGACCATCCGCGACTACGCCATGCACGGCTATATGCTGGTCTTCAAGCGCCTCATGGACGTTCTAGGTTCAGTGGTTGGGCTGGTCTTTTTTTCGCCCCTGATGCTCCTGGTGGCCGTCGCCATTAAGTTGGAGTCGCCGGGGTCGGTGTTCTTCATTCAGGAGCGGATGGGCCTGGATGGTAAGCCTTTTCCGATGATCAAGTTCCGCTCTATGCGAAGCGACGCCGAGCGGAGCGGCCCGGGTTGGACGGTGCAGAATGACCCACGCCAGACGAAGCTCGGCCGCTTGCTGCGTAAGATCGAGATTGACGAACTGCCCAACTTCATCAACGTCTTGTTGGGGGAAATGAGCCTGGTTGGGCCACGGCCGGAGCAGCCCCATTACGTCAACCTGTTCCACCAAAGTATTCCCCGTTACATGGATCGCCACCGCGAAAAAGCGGGCATGACCGGCTGGGCGCAGGTCAACGGTCTGCGCGGCGACACCTCGGTACTGGAGCGCACCAAATACGACCTGTGGTACGTGGAAAACTGGTCAATCCTGCTTGACATAAAGATTGTAGCCCGCACTATCTGGCAGACTTTGTTTGTTCGTAAGCGGCCGGCTTAGGACAGCGGATGGGCAGGATTGGCGGATTGGCCGAAATTCCCGTGTCCTCACGATCTTACGTCCTTCTTATTTGACGCTCTTTTTGGGGCATGATAACATATAGGCGCAGGCTATTAGCACTCTCGATAGGAGAGTGCTAATAATTCTTACAGAATACGCACTACGCTATGTTCAAGCCACTATCCGAACGCCAGGAACAAATTCTGGGCTTGCTCGTGCAAACCTACGTGGAGACCGGGCTGCCGGTCGGCTCGAAAACCCTGGTCGAACGATTTGTACTGGACATTAGTCCGGCCACCGTGCGCCACGAACTGGCGGCTTTGGACGAAGCTGGCTACGTGACTCAGATTCATACGTCGGGCGGCCGTATCCCCACCGAGTTTGGCTATCGCTATTTTGTCCAGCGACTCTTGCGTGATTTCGAGTTGCCCGTGACCGAGCAGCAGATGATTCGCCACCAATTTCACCAGGCGCGCACCGAGATGGAACAGTGGATGCGCCTGGCGGCGGCCATTCTGGCTCGCACCTCGCAGGGGGCCAGCCTGGTGACGGCCCCCCGGCCGCGCCAGAATCGCTTCAAGCACCTGGAACTCATCTCCACCCAGGGGCGGCTGGTTCTGCTCATCCTGGTTCTGTTTGGCGGCGAAGTCAAGCAGCAAATGCTGACCCTGGCCGAGCCAGCCTCCCAGGCCCGCTTGAGCCAGGCGGCCGAACGCCTTAATGCCTTGTTGGAGGGTCTTAGCTTGGGCGACCTGCAAGCTCGCCTGGGCCAACTCAGCGGCCTGGAAGAAGACATCGCCCGTCTGGTGCTGGACGTGATTCAACGGGCCGATGAGCGCGGGTTGAATTCCTTTTACCACGATGGACTGCTCAATTTGCTAAACGATGAGAGTACTCGCCAAGCTGTGCGGGTACTGGAGGAGCGCACGCTGCTCTCGATGGTCTTGGCCGAGATGCTGGAAACGGCTGGGGCCGGCGTCCAGGTGGTCATTGGCGGCGAAGGGCGTTGGGCCGCTCTCAAGGATTGCGCCCTCATTCTGTCCCGTTATGGCGTCAATGGCGAACTAAGCGGCGAGGTGGCGGTGCTGGGACCGACGCGGATGCCTTACGGCCGCAACATTTCGGCCGTGCGCTACGTGGCCGACCTGATGAGCGGCTTCGTCCATGAGTACTACGTCAATGAACCGCTTTTGAGCCTGGAAGACCCGCGCCATAGTCAGGCAGAGTTGTGAAGTTGTGGAAGGGAACCAGGGGAACTCACGGAACTGGCTCTGTTCCCCCAGTTCCCTTGCCAAACAGAAACTTTCTACGGAGGGATGCTTGTCACAGAACGGAGTGGAAACCGAAAAACCAATGGTTGTTGAAGAAGTGGTGGAGAAGGTTGGCGAGGAGCAGCCGGCGGCCGAACTCTCATTGGAAGAGCAGTTGGCCGCGGCCAACGCGCAAGCGGCCGAGTACCTGGACGGCTGGCAGCGAGCCAGGGCCGAGTTTGCCAATGCCCGCAAGCGGCTGGAAAAGCAAGGGCTGGAGATGCAGAAGGAGGCGACGATCAACGTGGCCCGCAAGTTGCTGCCGCCGATTGACGATCTGGAGCGGGCGCTGCTGACCGTGCCGCCGGCCGTCGCCGAGGATCCCTGGTTTAAGGGGCTGGAATTAGTCGGCCGTAAATTGAAGGGCCTCCTGGACAGTATCCACGTGGAGCGGATTCCGGCCGTTGGGCAGCCATTCGATCCCACCTTCCACGAAGCCCTGTCTTCGGAGGAATCGGATGAACACGCAAGTGGAATCATTATTAAGGAATTACAGCCGGGTTATAAGTTGGGCGACCGGGTGATCCGGCCGTCGTTGGTGCAAGTAGCAAGATAGGTAATTGGTAATTACCAATTACCAATTACCAGTTACCCTTAGGAGAATATAGTCAGATGGGCAGAATCATCGGAATTGATTTAGGCACGACCAACTCGGTCGCGTCTGTGATGG
>JBFMFT010000569.1:0-2712 GCA_040751925.1 Chloroflexota bacterium | reverse complement strand
CAGGCCCCTTTGGGACGATGAGAACCTACGAGAGCGACGCTTACCCCTTTACCATCCAATATCCGGCCGCCTGGTACGAACTGGCCGCAGACGACCCCAATTGCAGCTCCCTGGCCTCCGCCTGCTACGCCAACGAAGACGACAGCGCCCTCCTCTACGTGATGGAAGAGCCGCTCACCGAAGGGTACACCCTGGACAGTTACAAAGATGCCATCCTGAGCGGCTTCAGCCTGGCGTTCGGCGATTATCAAGTTCTAACGCGACAGCCGATAGAAACCACTCAGGGTCTACCAGCCCAGGTGATGACGGTCAGCATCCTGGGTGGGGCATTGAAGATGAGCTTCTTCATGTACCTGCACGAAGACGAGGTAGCCTTCGTCGCCATGTACTTGACCTCGGCCGACACCTTCAATGACCTGGACCCCCTGATCACCTACTCCTTCTCAACCTTCACCGTGAGATAGACCTTTGCTACGCTAAGGCGCAAAGACACCCAATCGGGGTCTTTGCGCCTTAATCCCCCGGCCGCTTGCCAAATACCCTCATTGGTGGCATCATCACCATCATGGATCAACCCATAGACTACCAGCGCAAATGGCAGGTCATGGCCGCCGTCGCCATGAGCCTCATCCTCGCCACCATAGACGGCAGCATCGTCAACGTCGCCCTCCCCACCCTATCCCGCGATTTCCAGGCCACCTTCGCCACCGTCCAGTGGGTCGTGCTGGCCTACCTGCTCACCCTCACCGTCCTCATGTTAGGCATCGGCCGCCTGGCCGATATGTTTGGCAAAAAGCCCCTCTTCACGGCCGGCTTCGTCATCTTCACCATCGGCAGCGTCCTCTGCGGCCTCTCCCCCACCATTTACTGGCTCATTGGCTTCCGCGTCCTCCAGGCCCTCGGCGCGGCCATGCTGTTAGCATTGGGCACCGCCATCGTCACCGAAGCCTTCCCCCCCTCCGAACGCGGCAAAGCCCTGGGTATTGCCGGCTCCATCATCTCCATCGGCATCGTCGTCGGCCCCACCCTCGGTGGCCTGCTCATTGACGCTCTCTCCTGGCACTGGATTTTCTTCGTCAACCTGCCCGTCGGCCTGGCCGGTACCCTTATGTCCGTCCGCTTCGTCCCCGCCCTGCGCCCGGCCGGCGGGCAACGCTTCGACTACCTGGGCGCGTTCACCCTCCTGGTCAGTCTGCTCTGCCTCCTGTTAGCCCTCACCTGGGGGCAAGGAGTTGGCTTCGGCGACACGCGCATCCTGCTGCTACTGGCCGGCTTCGCCCTGTTCACCACCGTCTTACTCCTGATCGAGCTACGCCACCCCCAGCCCATGATGGATTTGCGGCTGTTTCAGAACACCCTCTTCAGCGTCAACCTGCTGACCGGGCTGGCTACCTTCATCACCATCGCCGGGGCCATCACCCTCATGCCCTTCTACCTGGAAAACGTCCTCGGCTACGACCCCCGGCAAACCGGCCTCCTTCTGGCGGCTATTCCCATTGTCCTGGGCGTCGTCTCGCCCCTCTCCGGCGCATTGTCCGACCGCTTTGGCACGCGCCCCATCACCGTTATGGGCCTGCTCATCATCCTCGTCGGCTACTACACCCTCTCCACCCTGGACGAAAACACCAGCGCCGTGGGCTATCTACTGCGCTTCCTGCCCATCGGCCTGGGCATGGGTACCTTCCAATCTCCGAATAACAGCGCCATTATGGGGGCCGCCCCTCGTCAACGCCTGGGCGTCGTCTCTGGCCTCCTATCGGTCACACGCACCCTGGGCCAGACGGCCGGCATCGCCATCCTGGGCGCGGTGTGGGCCGGCCGCACCCTCCACCACGCCGGCCGCCCCTTAACCGGCGGAGCCACCACTGCGCCGCCCATTAGCCAGGTCGCCGGGCTACAAGACACCTTCCTCGTCATGGTCGGCCTGTTGGCCGCCGCCCTCCTCCTGGGCCTGTGGGGACTGGCCCACGAACGCCGCACCCTCCGCGCCCACGGCCGTTTGCCCGATCCGGCCGGCGACTAATTCTGGTTGCGACCGGTCTCCCGACTGCGCCACACCAGACTGGCTCATCAAACGAATCCAGACAGACACAAAATCGCTGTATAATGGCTGTATCAAGAAATGCAGACAGAATGACTGAAACATATAGGAAAGTACCCCAAGAACAGATTGCCAGGTTTTGCCAGCGTTGGCAGATTACCTCTCTTGCCCTATTTGGCTCCATCCTACGGGACGATTTTCGGCCAGACAGCGACATTGATGTACTTGTCAGCTTTGCCCCGGAAGCCCGGCACAATGGGTTGGATAACTTTCAACGCAATTTACGTCCCACTATTCTACTGCCCCAGGTCATATCAGACCGGCCGCACGTCGAGTACATTCGCATCGCCAATCGTGTCCGTGGGTGGGCCTAACCCATTGCCTGACCCACCATGAAACGGGAGCGAATCACCTGGTACCTCGGCCGCCTGCGGGCCATGTCCGGCGGTGAAATACTCTACCGCCTGTGTCAGCAACTCCGCATCCAACAAGAGCGGCTTCAGTACCACACCCAATCTGCCAGGTCTGCCAAACCCGACAGTTTCCCCCTCTCCCTATCCGACTTCCGCCAGGGCTACACCGCCCCCTTCTACTTCTCCCCCCTCCCCAATCGGCCACCTGCCACCTGCCACCTGCCACCTGCCACCGTCACCCCCCTCTTCGGCCACCCC
>JBFMFT010000568.1:0-2722 GCA_040751925.1 Chloroflexota bacterium | reverse complement strand
CGATGATTAAATCCCGAAAAAAAAAGTGAGTCCCCCATCCATCGCCCCCCACGCAAGTTGTGACAACTTCTTAGCGCACCCACGCCTGACCCAATTCCGGCACAACCACGTCGCTGAAGCCCAGGTCGCGGAGGCCCTGGGCCAGCGAGAGACCGGCCGTCTCCTCGCCGTGGACGATGAAGGTGCGCGACGGCCGGCGTTGAAAGTGCCCGGCCCAATCCAATAGCTCGCTGCGGTCGGCGTGCGCGCTCAGGCCGTTCATCGTCGCCACTTGCGCCCGCAGTTCATACTGCTCACCCAGGATGTTCAGACGGGGTTGTTTTTCCACCAGCCGCCGGCCGAGCGTATCCGGGGCCTGCCAGCCAACAATCAGGATGGTATTGCGGGGGTCTTCCACGTTGTTTTTCAGGTGGTGCAGGATGCGCCCCGATTCGGCCATGCCACTGGCGCTGATAATCACCGCCGGCCGGCGTAGAAAGTTCAACTCCTTCGATTCCTCTACGGCCCGTGTGTAGCGCATCATGGTAAAACCAAAGGGATCGTTGTGGCGAACGTCGGTCAAAAATTCGCCCACCTCCTCGTCGTAGGCTTCGGGGTGGAGGCGATAGACCGACGTGGCATCCACCGCCAGGGGACTATCCACGTAAACAGGCAGGTCAGGCGGAATGTCACGAGCTTCCACCAGTTGGTGCAGCCGGTAGACCAACTCCTGGGTGCGGCCGACGGCGAAGGCTGGCACAATGACCTTGCCACCCCGCCGGCACGTGTCGTTGATGACTCGCTCTAGCTTGTTGCTGGCTTCGACGGCCGTATCGTGTTCGCGGTCGCCATAGGTGCTTTCGATAAGCAGCACGTCGGCTTCGTCCACTGGGCTGGGGTCGCGTAAGATCGGCCGTTCCTTCCGCCCCAGGTCGCCACTGAAAACCAGACGGAACGGCCGGCCGGCTTCTTGATCCTCCACATCTAGAACCACAATGGCCGAGCCAAGGATATGACCAGCATCCAGGAAGGTCACGGCTACACCTGGCATCACTTTGTACGGCCGGTCGTAAGCCACCCCCACAAACTGGCGCAAGCTACGCGCCGCGTCTTCCATTCCGTAGAGCGGCTTCAGAGGGGGTTGGTCATGCCTGGCCCGCTTCTTATTCAGGTAAGCCAGGTCATGCTCCTGAATTTTCGCGCTGTCGCGCAGCATTACCGCGCACAGATCACGGGTGGCGTAGGTGCAGATGACGTCGCCGCGGAAGCCGCTCTTGACCAGGTTGGGGATGTTGCCGCTGTGGTCAATGTGGGCATGGGAGAGAATGAGGGCGTCTACCCGACCTGCCTCGTAGGGCAGGTTCAGGTTGCGGCGGTAACTCTCTTGTCGCTTACCCTGATACAAACCGCAGTCGAGCAGAATACGACGGCCGTTGATCGTCAACAGGTGTTGTGAGCCGGTCACTGTGCGAACCGCGCCGTGAAATTGGATCTTCATCAGTAGTCCTTGATTGTTTGTGAAGTGTGAAACGTGAAACGTGAAGCGTTCTTTTCACGTTTCACTCGTCACTTCTAATATCTCCGCCCCATAGGCTTGTCGTCGCCAGGGGCCCAGGCCCTTGATTTTGAGTAAATCCTCGGCCGTTTGCGGGTTGGCGTGGGCGATCTCCCACATGGCCTGGCGACCCAGAATGACGTCTGACTCAACGCCCCGCGCCCTGGCCCGGTCTTTGCGCCAGAGATGCAGCTTTTCGTAGAGACGAACAACCGTGTCCGGCGGGCCTTTGCTCCGGCGCGGCCGGTTGGGTGGCTGCGCCCGTTGCCCCTGCTCAATGACTTGCAGCAGCCGTTGGCCGTAGCGCTGAATCTGGCCGGCCGTCATACCAGAAATTGCCCGCAAGTCATCCAGGCTACGGGGCGCGTTCTGGGCCAGGTCTAAAAGAGTCTTGTTGCCAAAAATCTTGAAAAGAGGGTAGTTGCGCCGTTGCGCTTCCTCGTCGCGGAAAATGTACAAAGCCTTGAGGACCGCTTGTTCCTGGCGGGTCAGGGTCTTCACGCCGTTAATTGTCCAGAAGCTATCGGGATCAAAATGATTGTCGGCCGGGTTGACCTGGCATTGTTCTCTGAAAATCTCCTGGGCTTCCTGCCAGTGGTCGGCGGCTAACAACTCGGCCGCCAGGCGATCGCGCAACGGTAATAGGTAGTGCGTGTCTTGTTGAGCATAAGCCAGTTGGGCAGCGGTGAGCGGCCGTTGGCACCAATTCGCTCGCTGGTGGCGCTTATTCAGACTGACCTGGTACAGCTTGTGGGTCAGGCTGGCTAAACCCACGTCGGCGTAACCCAGGATACGCACGGCCCACATGGTATCAAAGAGATTAACCAGCGTCCAGCCATACTCACGTTTGAGCAAGATGAGGTCGTATTCGGCCGCGTGGAAGACCTTCTCCACCTCTTCGTCAGCCAACAAGTGGCCCAAACCGTGTAGCTCCAAATTTGCCAGGGGGTCTATAACGAAGTCGCGGCCCGGAATAGAAATCTGAATCAGGCACACCCGTTCCCGGTAAGCGTACATACTATTGGCTTCCAGGTCAATCGCCAGCCGGGGTTCGTCCCGCAGATGGGTCAGACAGTTCTGCCACCTGGCGGCGGTGGTGATGAGTTCATAAGAGGGTAAGACCATTGACCTTGTCCTACTGATGCGGTATGTGAAGCGTGAAACGTGAACCGTGAACAGAGGTTCACG
>JBFMFT010000567.1:0-2728 GCA_040751925.1 Chloroflexota bacterium | reverse complement strand
AATTGGCCGCCAAAGCGAGGTGGAGGCGGCCGCCGCCGTTGCGCCTCCTCCAGCCACAGAAGGCCGTCTCTCGCCCATCTTTACCGCCGAAGTCCGGCAATGGGAGGAGCGCATCGTGGGCTGGGCGGCCGCCTTTGGCCTCGACCCCAATATGGTGGCCACGATTATGCAGATTGAATCGTGCGGCGACCCGATGGCCGTCTCGACGGCCGGGGCGCAGGGGCTATTCCAGGTCATGCCCTTCCACTTCGCCGCCGGCGAGAACAGCCTCGACCCCGACACCAACGCCCGGCGTGGTCTGGGCTACCTGGTGGAACGGCTCAACCAGACGGCCGGTAATGAAGGGCTGGCCTTTGCCGGCTATAACGGTGGTCACGTGGCGGCGGCCGGCTCCTGGGACACCTGGGCCGAGGAGACGCAGCGCTACTACCTGTGGGCGACCGGCATCTACGACGAGGCTCGCCAGGGGTTGACGGAAAGCCCGACCCTAAAAGCCTGGTTGGAAGCCGGTGGAGCCAGCCTTTGCCGCCAGGCGGCGACCAGGCTTGGCTCATGAAATGTGAGACCGTGATGCGTGAATGACGTTTCACGTTTCACGTTTAACGGTGTAAAATCCCCTCCAAAATCCCAAAATTATTGGAGGGTCCTATGTCTGTCTCCATTACCTGGCATGGTCATGCCACTTTGTCCCTGAACGTTGATGGCAAACGTATCCTGATTGATCCTTTCTTCTCCGGCAACCCGGCCGCCCGCACCAGCGCCGACCGGGTGAAAGCCGATTACATCCTCCTTACGCACGGTCACGGCGACCACGTGGGCGATGTGTTGGCGATAGCCAAACGGACGGGCGCCCTGGTCATCGCCAATTTTGAGATTTGCAATTGGATAGCCGCGCAGGGTCACACTCGCGTCCACGCCCAGCACATTGGCGGAGGCTATAACCATCCCTTCGGCCGGGTCAAGCTGACTATCGCTTTTCACGGGTCGGCCCTACCCGATGGCAGCTATGGCGGCAACCCCTGTGGCTTCCTGCTGGCGGTGGGCGGGAAGAAAATCTACGTTTCTGGCGATACGGCCCTGTATTCCGATATGCAGTTCTATTCGCCAGGGCTAGACCTGGCTGTGCTGCCCATTGGTGATAACTTTACCATGGGGCCGGACGACGCGCTGACGGCCGTCACTCTGCTAAAGCCGAAGGTGGTTATCCCCTACCACTACAACACTTGGCCGCCTATCTCGGTGGACGTGAAGGAGTGGGCCAGGCGGGTGCGCCAGGAGACCAGCAGCGAGGTAGAAATCCTAGGCGTGGATGACAGCTATACGCTTTAGATCTCGGCTGGAGAAACCAGGTTTTTAGGAAAAAACCTGGTTTCTGGCTGGGTAACTACGGGGATTGGATGATGGTTTCGGAGGAGAACGCGCTGATCCGGCCGCTGGTATCTAGGGCGGCCAGACTGACGGCGTAGGCCACGTTGGGGTCAAGGTTGGTCAGGGCCACGTTGCCGGCGTCCAGGGCATTGACGTAGTAGAAGGGCGCGTAATCGGCCGAGCCCACCGGCCGGAAAGAAATAGCATAACCGGCGGCCAGGGGGTCAGGCGACCAGGAGACAATGAATGAGCCGGGATTCGCCATTGGCGCAACCGTCGGCACGGGGGGCGGCGGTGGCGCGCCGGCCAGGTTGGCTAAAGTCGCCACGTTGAGCCTGACCACCTGAGCCAGATAGTTGTAATCAATGGCCTCGGCCGTATCCTGGGCGTTGTGCTGGCGGTTGGGGTCTTCCTGCACTTCGGTAATCCGCATCCCGGCCACGCCAGCGTTGACAAACTCGCGGTGGTCGCTGTAGCGTCCCTCACGGTCTAAAGCGTCCTCCAATTGGAGGGCGAAGGTCGGCACGTAGAGGCCAGTGATCAGATTCATATAGCGGGCCAATTGGCGAGAGGGGGAGGTGTCTGGCCCTGGTGAAAAGAGGCGCACAGCCTGGGGCAGACCCAGCCGGCCGCCAACGATGTCATTATTCAAGGCGGCGTCAATGACCGCGCCGCTCAAGAGCCTATCCTGAACAAAATGGCGGCTGCCAAACGTGCCTTGCTCTTCGGCCGCCCAAGCGGCAAAGATAATCGTCTGGTTCCAGGTGCGCGAACTGAGCAGGCGGGCGGCTTCTAGCACGGCGGCCACCCCAGAGGCGTTGTCGTTGGCCCCTGGGGCGCGGTTGCCGCCGTCGGCCGCGTCAATCGTCCGCGAGTCATAATGAGCCATCATCATAAAGACTCCGGCGTGGGGGCCAACACCGGGTAGGGTGGCAATCACATTCTGCTGGTTCGTTTCCAAACCATTGAAGAAGACTGGGAAATCGTCGTAGGTCACTTCCAGACGGCCGCCCCCCACCCGCTCAAACTCACTATGCAGCCAACGGCGGGCCGCGCCAATGCCCCAATCGTCTCTTTGGGTTTCACTCAGGGTGTGGCGGGTGCCAAAGCCTTCCAGCGTTTGCACGTAGGCTAGTAATTGCTGTTGAGAGACGGCGTTGACCAGGGCCTCAATGTCGGGGTCGGCCTGGGGCGTAATGGAGCCAACCGGGTCTGTCACCAGTTCGGCCGAGTTGATGGTGAAGGAGACAGGCGGGGCGGTAGGCGGCGGGGTGGGGATGTCTGGCCGTTGCGGTTCACCCAGAATGGCGCAAGCCGCGTTAAGAGAAACCAGCCACAGAAAGGCAAGGAGGAGACGTCG
>JBFMFT010000566.1:0-2747 GCA_040751925.1 Chloroflexota bacterium | reverse complement strand
GGGGGGAGGGGGTGTTTTTGTTACTAAATGGCTAGATATGGCGGTCATGGGCGATGTTTAAATTGATTTAATCATCGGTTTAATCATCTCGGAGTGATGAGTGATGAGTGATGGGTGGGCGCGGCCGGGTGGGACGCGCTGTTTTGTTGAGGGTAGTGTAGCATAGGGGGTTAAACAGGGTGTTTAAGGGTAGGGGTTTTGTCGAGGTGTGGAGGGGGGCAAAGTGTGGTAACTCGTTCGAGAATAGGACGCGGATAACTTGGGTGTCTAGCGGCGGCAAACCTCCTCCACTTGTGCCTTACTTGCTACTACATTATACTTGCGAAAAGCAAGAACCCCGTGAGGGGGAAATGATATGACTGAAATCACGCTTACCGTACCTGATGAAGTAGCCGAACGGCTGAAAGTCGAACGAGATCGCTTGCCCGAACTGTTGGCTCTGATAGAGAGGGCGAACTTACCATTGACGAGGTTGCTGAATTGGATTGGTATGAATACGTCCACGAAATAATGACTCGTCTGAAGGCTTACGCCCGGCCGGGGTTGCCCAACTAGGAATCTGTATCTCAGAACGTCCCTTCTATCCTACGACGCAGAGTGGTCGAGCAGAAAATCCTTGACTCGATTTACAAAGGGCTGTAAAGTCCGATCCCGCAACCTGAAACCTGCAACCTTAAGCTTTCAGGCTCTACCGGATCGAACGGGAAACCCCGCAGGTCTATAGACGGGGGCAGGACTTCATTGAACGAGACCTGCGGGGTTTTTACCCGGTAAAGTCGGTAGACCCAACTTTCAACCTGGAACCGTCCATGGATTCTAAACTTTCTCGTTGGTGCGATGGCTTTATCGAGGCGGGCTGGCTGGCGGCCGTCATTGCCACTCCCCTCTTCTTCAACATTCACTCGTCGCGGGTCTTTGAGCCGGATAAGTTGACGCTGCTGCGCTCGATTGCCTTGTTGATGGTCGTGGCCTGGATCGTCAAGTTCGTTGATCAACGGGGTTGGCGAGACCTGTCCTGGCTGCGCTGGCAGGGGGAAGGCTCCATCTGGCGCAAGCCTTTTGTCCTCCTGGTCGCTCTGCTGGTGCTGGTCTACTTGATTTCGACGGTCTTCTCCGTAACGCCCAGGGTGAGCCTGGCCGGCTCCTACCAGCGATTGCAAGGGACTTATACCACCCTGGCTTACGTGGTCATCTTTGCTCTGCTGCTGGCGACGCTCAGGCGGCGGGAACAGGTGAGCCGGATCGTGACGGCCGTCATCGTCACCACGATTCCCATTTCTCTTTACGGCATGATCCAGCACGCCGGCTTGGACCCCCTGCCCTGGGGCGGCAACGTGGAGAACCGCATCGCCGGCCACATGGGCAATTCCATCTTCATCGCCGCTTATCTCATCATGGTCTTGCCACTGACGGCCGCCCGCATCATCAACGCCTTCACCAACATCTTGAGCAACGAGAAACTGTCCTACGCCGACGTGATCCGCTCATCCATTTACATCTTCACTCTAGCCGTTCAACTCATCGCCATCTATTGGTCTGGCAGTCGTGGCCCGATCCTGGGTCTGGGTGTGGGGATGTTTGCCTTTGTTCTCATCTTTCTAATTGGTCTGCGGAACGCCTTGGCGGATCAGCAACGCTTCCGCCTGGCCGACGCCGGCCTCGCGGCCATTGTCCTGATCGCCGGTATCCTCGTGCCGGCCGTCGTGATCCGCCTGCTGATTGGGGCCTTGACGGGTAGCGGCCGGGCCGAATCCCTATCCGGGCCGATGGGATCGTTCGTTTCTTTCATTGCGGCTATCGGCGTGCTAATGGCGGTTATCTTTGTCATGGTCGCCATCCGGCGGGGCTGGCGTTACCTGTGGTTGGTCTGGATTTACCTGGCCCTGTTCCTGGCCGGCTGGCTGGTGCTGTTCAACGTGCCACCGGCGACGGCCGCCCCTTACCTGGAAACACCGGTGGCCGGCCAGGTTCTCACCACGTTGGCCTCCTGGCGCGAACTGCCGGCCGTCGGCCGCCTGGGCGGGCTGTTGGAGTCAGAAGAAGGCAGCGGCCGGGTGCGTGTGTTGATCTGGGAAGGGGCGTTGGAATTGTTACGGCCGCACGAGCCGCTACAATTCCCCAACGGCCGCCAGGACACCTTCAATTTTCTGCGCCCGCTCATCGGCTACGGCCCCGAATCCATGTACGTCGCCTACAATCGCTTCTATCCCCCTGAATTAGCGACCATCGAGGCCCGCAACGCCTCCCCTGACCGCTCCCACAACGAAACCTTTGACGCGCTGATTATCACCGGCTTGCTCGGCTTTCTGGTCTGGCAAGCCCTCTATTTGAGCGTCTTCTACAACGGCTTTCGCTGGTTGGGTGTGGTGCGCTCAAAAGTGGATCGCAACCTCTTGATTGGCTTCTGGGTCGGCGGCGCGGTGGTAGGTGGGGTGGTCATTACGCTGTTGTTTGACGTGTCCTTCCTGGGGGTGGCGATTCCCTTTGGCAGTATCGGCGGCCTAGTCATTTATCTTATTTACCAGGCTTTGTTCGGCCGGGCGGCCGATGGTACGGCCCAAACCGAACCGTTCCAACTCGACCGACTGCTGATGGTGGCCCTGGTGGCGGCCGTGCTGGCTCATTACGTGGAAATCCACTTTGGCATCGCCATTGCCGCCACCCGTGTTCATTTCTTTGTCTACGTGGCTCTCATGTTCCTGGTCGGCTACCTGTTGCCACGCCTGGCGGAGACGCCAGCGACGGCC
>JBFMFT010000565.1:0-2760 GCA_040751925.1 Chloroflexota bacterium | reverse complement strand
GAATAGTTCAATCAGGCCCTGAAACGTTGGGGAAGTTTCCACCTTACCGGCCCTTTTCTTTTTCCAGCCCATCTTTTTCTGGTTTAACCACTCTGCCTTTTGCGGGCCTGTTTCCAACCCGAGAAATTCGGCCCATTCGTCTCCCCGTAGGGTATCCTTTCGCCTTCGAGCATCTGCTAAGGCTCTCACAGCCGCCATAGCTTTCTCGGTTAATCTCTCATAGGATTGGTGAGATATTTTGGCTTCAATGGCCTCCCTAACCACCTGTTTGGCATCTTCTGCCCCGATGGTTCCCCTAAACTGATCATAAATGCTTTCTGAGCATGAGGGGCTAGGCATATAAACAGGTAAGCATAAGACTCCATAGACTTCACTTGCGGTCAAGTATGAAAAAGGCACAATCGGGTTTGGAAAACGAGACGCTCTGATAACCCGATTCCCACCCAGCTCTACGCCGCCAACCTCCGTGAAGTAGAGGTAGGGAACACCGGCAATAGCACAGGCTAATGCTCGGCCGCTTCGCTGCCAGGCATTGTTTCCAGCGGGAAGAGCGCTGGAAAATTCAATAGCCAGTAAAATCTCCTCACTACTTTCATTCTCAAGAACTCTCGTGAGAACCACGTCAGTTGCTTCCCGCAGGGGCGCGCCATGAGACTGGAAAATATCCTGGAGATTAATCCCCCATCGCCCATGTCCTGGCAACAACTCTACCCTGAAAAGAACCTCCTTATTACCGAGGATTTCATACTGGGGCATATAAGGCGAACTAATCAAAAGCCGAGCATTGCCAGAAAACGAATTGGCAACCAGATGCAACCCACGTTCACACTCGATAATGTTGTCTCCATGGACCCGTAAGAACATGGACTGTTGCTTGGTTTTCATAGCCTAAATTGGCTCGTCTACGGTCAACTCAAGCCGTAGTGGAGCGTTACGATTTATGTATTCTAGCGACTGGTGGCGGAAGTAGGTGTCGTAGAGTTCGGCGTAGTGGCCGGCCTGGGCCATCAGGCTGTGGTGATTGCCCTCCTCGATGATGCGGCCTTGCTTCAGGACAATAATCCGGTCGGCCGACCTTACCGTCCACAAGCGGTGGGCGATGATAATGGCTGTGCTATGGGCCATAATCAAGCGCAGGGCTTCTTGAATCTGGGACTCGGTGAAGGGGTCTACGCTGGCCGTCGCTTCGTCCAGGATGAAGATGCGCGGGGACTGTACCAGCACCCGCGTCAGGGCCACCAGTTGTCGCTGGCCCATGGAGAGCCGGCCGCCCCGCTCCCCCACCCGGCTGTTCAGTCCATCTGGTAAAGTTTCCAGCCACTCCCCTTCGCCAATCCGCCGGGCCATCGTCTCGATTTCGGCGTCGCTCACCTCCGGTCGCCCAAAGCGAATGTTATCGGCCACCGTCCCATCAAACAAAAAGGGTACTTGCGACACAATCCCCAGGTGGCGGCGGTAAGAAACCAGGTCGAAAGTGCGGACGTCGCGGCCGTCAATCGTCAATCGCCCGCCCTGGAACTCATAGAAGCGGGCAATCAGCTTGATGATCGAGGATTTGCCCGCGCCAGTGTGTCCAACCAGGGCCACACTCTGGCCTGGCTCAATCGTCAGCCAGAAATCCTGGAGGATCTGCTCTTGCTCCGAGTAACGGAAATCTACCCCCTCAAAGCGTATCTCGCCGCGCAGGTCGGTAACGGGCTGGCTGTCCACCTGCGCCACACTCGACTCGGCATCTATGAGGGCGAAGACCCGTTCGGCCGCCGACAACCCGGCCTGGAACTGGCTCCAAAAGGCCGACACATTCATCACCGGGAACCAAAAGCGGTCTACCGTCGCCACAAAGAGATACCAGGCGGCCAGGCTGATGAGACCGGCAATGGCTGTCCGGCCGCCAAAGTAGACCAGGGCGGCCGTCGCCAAACCGGCCAGCAGGTTCAGCGTAGGGAAGATGTTCGCCAGGACAAAGCCCCGGCGCACGTTGATCACGTAGGCCTGCTGGTTGACCTGCTCGAATTCTTCGTAAATGGCCTGCTCCTGGCGAAAGTTCTTGGCGACGGCGATACCCGTCACCGCTTCCTGAATGGCCTTATTGACTTCGCCCATCGCTCGTGAGGATTGCTGGGTCACGCGCCTGGCCCAACGGCGGAAGCCCAGGGCGACGAAGGCCACCAGGGGCGACGAGGCCAGCACGGCCAGGGTCAGCCGCCACTCGATGCTGAATAGCAGGGCGCTGAGGATGACGGCCGTCACCAGTTGGTTGATCACGTCCGTCGCCAGCACAATCACCTGCCCAAACTCCTCGGTGTCGCTGGTGATGCGGCTGACGATGCGGCCGGAGCGGTGTTCGTCGTAGAAGGAAAGGTCCTGGCGGGCGGCCGCACTGAAGGCATCCTGCCGCATGGCTAATATCACGTCGCCGATGACCTCCGACGTCAGCCGCCGCCGCACCCAGTTGGTGACCCAGGTAGCAACCCCGCTAACAAAGATGACGCCAATCAGTAGGGGGATCAGCCGTTGGTCGCCCCTTTCGGCCATGATCCGCACGCCGCTGGAGGTGACCAGGGGGACGGTCGCCCCCAGGCCGGCCATAACGAAGACGGCTACCGTAATAATGATGACCTGGCGGCGGAAGGGGGCAAAGTAGCGGCTGATCCGCCTGACCAATTCCTTATCGCTGTACTGTCTATCGTAGGCCTCCGCTTCGAGGCCCTGCATCACTGCCGCCACTCTCATCTTTAGAGGGCGGGGATTAGGGGATTA
>JBFMFT010000564.1:0-2774 GCA_040751925.1 Chloroflexota bacterium | reverse complement strand
TCGCAAAAGGAACATACACCCATCGCAACATGATCATGGAAGCTATATATGATCACCTTGATCACCTTGCCTCGCGTCATGATCAGCGTTGTATGCGCCTCTTGCGGTCATTGATTCGAAATGTAGCGTAGATTAGGATAGGCTCATGCGTCTTCTGCTGTTTGACGTGGATGGAACACTGGTGGTGGCGAAGGGGGCCGGCCGGGCGGCGATGGCCGCCGCCCTGCTGGACGTGTTTGGCACGGCCGGGCCGGTAGACACCTACTCCTTCGCCGGTAAAACCGACCCGCAAATCATCGGTGACCTCCTCCTGGCGGCTGGTGTGCCATTGGCAACCATAACGGCCCAATTGCCCGCCATTTATGCCCGCATGGTTGAGCACGGCCGTACCCTCTTCGTCGAACGCGGGCTGGCCCCCTGCCCTGGCATCACTAAACTTCTAGCGGCCTTGAAGAGCCGGCCAGACGTTCTGCTTGGCCTCGTAACCGGCAACATTGAGCAAACCGCGCCTCTCAAGCTGGCGGCGGCCGGGATTGACCCCTCTTTATTTCGCGTGGGAGCTTATGGCTCTGACAACGGCGACCGCAACGAACTGCCGGCGATTGCCATACGCCGGGCCAGCCAGTTGACCGGCCACTCCTTTAACGGCTATCACACCATCGTCATCGGCGATACACCGGCCGACATTGCCTGCGCCCGCGCCAGTGGGGCAACGGCCGTCGCCGTCGCCACCGGCTTCCACCCGGCCGCCACCCTGTCCCAATACCAGCCAGACTACTTATTCGAGACGCTGGAGGACACGGAAAAGGTTCTGAACGTTTTGCTGAATACTGAATTCATCATTCATCATTCATCCTTCAGCCTTAAATAACCGTGCCATCGGGGATGAGGGCGTTCTTCGGCACAATGACAATGCCATCGCGGGCCACCCAATTTTCCTGCTCGGAATCGGGGCGGTCAGCCAGGGCGCGAATGACTACGCTGCGGCCTATCCGCGCATTCTTATCCACAATCGCTCCCTCAATAATCGAGCCAGCCCCAATGCCAATGTGCGGCCGTCCCAACTGGGCGTTCACCGCCCGCTCCTTTTCCGTCTCGTAATAGTCTGCTCCCATAATGACCGTTCGGTTGATGGTTACATTCGATTCGATGATGCTGCGGACGCCAATAACCGAGTGGCGAATGGTAGCCTGGTCCACCTGGCAGCCATCAGCCAATAAGACGTTCTCGAAGAGGCCGCCGTAGACCTCGGAGCCAGGCAGAAAGCGGGCGTGGGTGTAAATGGGGCGGTCAGGCACGTAGAAGTCAAAGGGTGGGTTCTTGCGGGCCATATCCAGGTTGACCTCGTAGAAACGGCGAATCGTCCCGATGTCTTCCCAATAGCCGTCGAAGACGTAGCCCATAACCCGATGGCTGTGAATGGCCGCTGGAATGAGGTCGCGGCCGAAATCCACACCGGGCAAGTCCAGCAATTCCTCGAGCACTTGGAGGCTAAAGAAGTAAATGCCCATTGAAGCCATGAGCGGCTTGTCGGGGTCGTTGCGGCTAACCAGGTCATCCAGAGCCTCGGCCGTCCTGGGCTTTTCGGTGAAGCGGCTAATGCGACCCTCAGCGTCTAGCTTGAGAATCCCCAAACCAGAAGCGGCTTCACGGCCGACCGGCTGGACAGCGATGGTTATGTCCGCGCCGCTCTCTTCGTGGAAGCGGGCGAAGTCGGCGTAATCCATCCGGTAGAGGTGGTCGCCGGCCAAGATCAAGATGTAATTCGTGCCGGCCGAACGAATCTCCAACATCTGCTTACGCACCGCGTCGGCCGTCCCCTGGTACCAGTCGCCACTACGCGGTGTTTGTTCGGCCGCCAGCACTTGCACCCACCCTTTAGCGAACACGTCACGGGTGTAGGTGCGGTAAATGTGCCGGTGGAGCGACACGGAGTTGAACTGGGTCAGGATGGCAATTTTATCTATGCCGGCGTGGAAGCAACTACTCATGGGAATATCAATGAGGCGATACTTACCGGCCAGGGGGACGGCCGGTTTGGCCCTGTCCCGCGTCAGAGGATACAGGCGTGTGCCTACGCCTCCACCCAAAATGAGGCCCAAAACGTCATTCATCCGCATAGTCTTTTCCCCTCCGCGTAAGAGTTACCGCCTCTATTGTAAGGCAAATTTGCTATTTGGCTACCTTTTGGCACAACGGAACACCTGTGCTAAGATAGAATCGCACAGGAATTATTATGAGTAGAGTCATCAACGTCAATAACCCAACCCAGGTACGCAACCAGAATATGCGAACCATTGCCGAGATATTGCGAAATCTTAGCCATAAGCAGAGCGTAGATAGTGAAGCGAAAGACATGGCCGCCACCATCGTCTTTGCTCTAAGAACCATCCGCGAAGGTGTTGACCAAACCGCCCGCGCCTGGGAGAAGCGCGATTACTGGATGAAGGCGGAGCGCTTTATGCGCGAGTGGGAATGGACGGCCGAAATGTCCGCCAACTTCGAGGACGTATTGCGCCACGAGGCCTGGGACTTATTGCCAGGGCTGATCGCCGACATCTTTCCCCACTTTGCCGACATACAGATCAAGAGCATGACCCGTCCTCCCTCCACCTGGCAGGGCGCTTACCAAAAGCTCATGGCCCAACCACCAGGCCCATCACCCTGGTAGCAGGAGTAGCGCAAGCCGCCGGCTTGCAGATGTAGCGCAAGCCACCGGCTTGCAGATGTAGCGCAAGCCGCCGGCTTGCAGATGTAGCGCAAGCCGCCGGCTT
>JBFMFT010000563.1:0-2779 GCA_040751925.1 Chloroflexota bacterium | reverse complement strand
CGGTAGACCGGCTTTACTGAGCCGTCGTTTCATTTCCACGGTAAAGACAAATTGTTTACCATCCGCATCCGCAGCCCACGTATCGCTGAAATTCATGTCTCACTCCTGTAATTATAGTCGCGGGGATTAGGGGATTGGGGAATTATTCCTAAACTTTATCCCCTAATCCCCCAATCCCCGCCTCAACTAAGTCTTATTGCCGTTGGCCGCCGGTCGCGTCTGCAATAGCACGACACCGGCCACCCGGCCGCGCTGGCCCAGGCTGGTGAGGGGGCGCGGCTTCATGGCCCGGCCGCCGACGGCCGCTTCATCCAAGCGCACCAGTTTAGCTGAACCAGTCGTTAAAGTCACGTAGAGGCGACGGGCGGGCGGGCCGACGACGGCCGTGACCACCTGGTTGGCCCCATCGGGCAGCTTGAGGTTGACCACGCCCTGTCCATAACGCCCCTGGGTGGGGTATTCACTCAACAGGCTGGCCTTGGCCAGTCCATTGTCGGTGATGCTCCACAGTAGGGCGTCGGCCTGCGCCAGGTCCATGGCCACCACGCCGTCGGCTTCGTCGTTGAGCTTAATGCCCATCACCCCGGCGGCCGGTAAGCCCATCGGCCGCACTTCTTCTTCCTTAAAGCGAATGGCCTGGCCGCCGGCCGTCGCCAGCACCACTTCGTCCATCCCACTGGTCAGGCGCGCCCAGCCCAATGAGTCGCCCTCGGCCACGCTGATCACGGTAAATGGCTCGCTGGTAATCCCCGGCAGGTCTTCCAGCCGCACCCGCTTGACCACACCGGCTAAGGTGGTCAGGAAGAGATAGCCTTCGGCTTCGGCCGGTTTCACAAAAGCGACCGTCACCCCTTCCTGGCGGCCGAGACCGGTCAGGTCGCCCACGTGCTTGCCCTGGCCCAGTTCGGTCGCCTGGGGTAGCTGGTAAACGGGCAGGCTGACCGCCCGCCCCCCGGCCGTCAGCAGGTACAACACGTCACGGGTGTTGGCTTCCAAGAGGGCCAGGGGCATTTCGGCCGGTTTGGCTGGTATCTTGAGCAGGTCAGCCCCGGCCGTGCGGCCCAGTGTGCCTTTCTCGCCCACCAGCACCCACACCGGCTCGTCGGGCAGGGCGGAAGTGGCTGTGACCACCGCCTTGCTTTCGCTGTCCACAATGCGTGTGCGCCGCTGGTCGGCGTACCGCTCGCGCATCGCCAGCAGTTCCTTCTTAACCGTCCCGCGCTGCAATTCCGGCCGGGCCAATAGCTGCTGCAACTCCTTAATCAGTTCCAGCTTTTCCTTGTACTCGTCCTGGATTTTGCGCCGTTCCAGGGCGGCCAGCCGGCGGAGTTGCATGTCCAGGATGGCCTGGGCCTGGGCTTCGCTCAACTTGAACTCTCGTCGCAGGTTGTCTTTGGCGGTGTCGGCCGTCCTTGAGCGGCGAATGGTATCTATCACTGCGTCCAGGTTGTCCAGGGCTACCAACAGCCCTTCCAGGATGTGCGCCCGCTCTTGCGCCCGCCGCAAGTCATACTGGCTGCGCCGCTGCACCACCTCTAGCCGGTGATCGAGGTAGACGCGCAGGGCCTGCTTCAACGTTAGCACACGCGGCTCGCCATTGACCAGGGCCACCATGATGATGCTGAAGGTGGTCTGCATGGGCGTCTGGCGGAATAGTTCGGCCAGGGTTTCCTCCGGCTCGACGTTGCGGGTGGTCTCGATGATGATCCGCATCCCATGGCGGTCGGATTCGTCGCGCAGGTCGGTCAAGCCTTCGATTTTGCCGTCGCGGTGGAGGTCGGCGATGCGGCTGAGGAGGTTGGTCTTGTTGACCTGGAAGGGTAGCTCGGTGATGACGATGCGCGACTTGTTGCGCTCCATCTGCTCGACGTGGGCTTTGGCGCGGACGGTGACGCGCCCCCGGCCGGTGGCGTACGCGCTGGAGAGGGCGTCGCTGCCGGGCTGGTCGTCCAGGTAGCGCAGGATGAGGCCGCCGGTGGGGAAGTCTGGCCCCTTGATGAAGCGCATGAGGTCGCCAATGGTGAGGTCCTCTAGCTTCTCCCACCTGTCCAGCATGAAGGCCAGAGCGTCTACCACTTCGCCCAGGTTGTGGGGGGGGATGCTGGTAGCCATGCCGACGGCAATACCCGTGGCCCCATTGACCAGGAGATTGGGGACGGTGGCGGGGAGGACGGCCGGTTCTTTGAGGGAGTCGTCGAAGTTGGCGGTGAAGTTGACGGTCTCTTTGCCGATGTCTTGCAGGAGGTCGTGGCCCATCGGCGACAGCTTGACCTCGGTGTAGCGCATGGCGGCCGCTTCGTCGCCGTCTATGGAGCCGAAGTTGCCCTGCCCGTCGGCCAGCACGTAGCGCATGGAGAAGTTCTGGGCCATGCGGACCATGGCCTCGTAGACGGATTGGTCGCCGTGGGGGTGGTACTTGCCCAGGACTTCGCCGACGACGCGGGCGGACTTTTTGTAGGGGCCGTCGGGTGACAGTCCCATGTCGTACATGGCGTAGAGGATGCGGCGTTGGACGGGTTTGAGGCCGTCGCGGCCGTCGGGCAGGGCGCGGGCCACGATGACGCTCATGGCGTAGCTCAGGTACGATACCCGCATTTCGCTGTCTATGTTGACTTGTTTGACTAAACCAATCTCCATTCACGCCTCACGCTTCACGCTTCACGCTTCCCGTACACCTGTTCTGTTTCCAACCAGGGAAATATAGGCGATTTGGCGATGGCTGTCAAACGGAGAGGAGGTTGAAAGTTGAAGGTTGAAAGTTGGAGGTTGAGGGGGGAGG
>JBFMFT010000562.1:0-2791 GCA_040751925.1 Chloroflexota bacterium | reverse complement strand
AGGTAGCAGGTGGCAGGTAGCAGGTGGCAGGTGGCAGGTAGCAGGTGGCAGGTGGCAGGTAGCAGGTGGCAGGTGGCGAGTCCAAAATCCAAAATCCAAAATCCAAAATCGAACGGGTCGCATGGGTACAGTATAACAGTCCCGGCCGATGGGGACAAACCACCCCCGACCAACCTTCATCGGCCGCTCGTCGTTTATGCGTGAGCGAAGTGGGATGACTCAACGTAGGTAAAAGGCACACGCTTCGTCGGTGAGGCCTGGAAATAGGATAATTTGAGGAAGCGATTGACCGGGGTCGTCGTCAGGGCGTGAACGACCAATTCCCGGAGATGTTCTGGTAACTCTTTGAGGCTATTCAATGGGTAACTACGCGGACCATACTCGGTTCTTTCGGCCAAAACGGAGAAATGGAGAATCGTCAGACTCACCGGCCGCCCCGTAGTTTGATTGAGGCGCAGCAAAAGGTGATCGGTCAACTCAACGCCCGTCGCCGGCTCATTTTCGCCAAAGAAGATGTCCAACTCATCGCCTTCCTTATCATATACCAGTCGCGCCTTTCCTCCATTATCAATCGCTATCTCTGTTCGGTGTAACGTTAGGTTGCTCATGTTCTTATCTCTTGGGGATTATGTACTTGGCCCAACCTGTGACTACAAAGTTGTTAGGCACGTAGCGGCCGGCCTCGTCTAGTGTCTCGTCAAGGCTAAATTGATAGGCTGCTAAACCCCGTAGGTCTCAGTGACCTACGGGGTTTGAGACTAGCAAATGATGGTTGACAAAATACTAGGATCATATAATTGTCTCCATGGCTGTCCAAATCACCCACCTGGCATTTTACTGATTGAGGTTCTCCCATGCGTCCCATTACCACCTTTTCCATCGTCGCCTACGACCCCGGCCGTCAAGAATGGGGCGTGGCGGTACAGTCGAAGTTTCTGGCGGCCGGGGCTGTCGTCTCCTGGGCGCGAGCGGGGGCGGGAGCAGTGGCCACCCAGTCCTTCGCCAACCTGTCTCACGGCCCGGATGGACTGGCGATGCTGGAGCGAGGGATATCGGCCGCCGACGTGATAGCCATTCTCACCAGCTCTGACGACGAGCGGGCTATGCGTCAGGTGGGAATGGTAGATCGCCAGGGGCAGGCAGCCGCCTACACGGGCGAGAAGTGCTACCACTGGGCCGGCCACGTGGTGGGGGAGGGCTTTGCCTGCCAGGGTAATATCCTGGTTCCGGGAACGGTGGAAGCGATGGCCCAGGCGTTTGAGCAGGCCCGGCTGGGGCCAGGCGAATTGGCGGACTGGCTAGTGGCAACGCTGGCGGCCGGTCAGGCGGCCGGCGGCGACCGGCGCGGCCAGCAGGCGGCCGGGGTGCTGGTGGTGCGCGAGAACGGCGGCTATGGCGGCCGGACGGATCGTTACCTGGACTTGCGGGTAGACGATGACCCCCGGCCGATTGAGAAGCTCCAACAACTGGTGGAGATGCACCACCTCTACTTTGGCGAGGTAGACCCGGCTAATCTCCTGCCGTTGGTGGAGGTGGCGGCCGACCTCCAGGCCATCTTGCAGCGCACGGGCCATTACAGCGGCCTCATCACCGGCGTCTTCGACGACGCTACACGCCAAGCTCTCCGGGCCCTGGTCGGCGCGGAGAACCTGGAAGATCGCTGGCATGGTGAAGAGGAGATGATTGACCGGGTCGTGGTGGATTACCTGCGCCGGCAGTATGGCTAAGGGTAATTGGTAACTGGCAATTGACAGTTACCAGTTATCTCCTGGTTTCGTCTTGCACAGAGTTTAAGTACGCAGCCACCGCCTGGCGGGTGGTGTACCACAAGCGGCCGCGCTTGATTGCCTCTAAACGGCCGCGCCGGGCCAGCAAACTCAGATACTCCTGGCTATAAGGTGTGCCGGCCGCTGCCTCTCGCAAAGGAATCCAGGTTTCCTCGGCCGCCGGGGGTTGGGTTTGGGGCGTGCCGGCTTCCAGGTAGAGAGTGAGGCTGCGCTCAACGGCCCGGCCGGTGAAGTTGACCAACGGCCCTTCACGGCCGGCGTCGGCCTGGGCCAACACGCGGTAATACTGGCGGCGACTGACTCGCGCAATAATGGCCGGCGGATAGCCATGCCGCAGCAGTAGGAGATTCATCACCAGGCGGGCCGTGCGGCCGTTACCGTCCACAAAGGGATGGATAGCGACCAGGCGATGATGGGCCAGAGCAGACAAGGCGACCGGGTGGAGGTTGACGGCCGCCTCGCCCAGCCAGTCGCCCCAACGCTGCATCCGGTGAGGCACTTCCCAGGCTTCAGGTGGCTGGTGGGCGGCTCCACCGATGCGTACCGGCAGGGTTCGGTACTGGCCGGCGTTCTCGTCGTCAATGCCGGCCAACACGAGTTTGTGAATCTGCCGCACGTGGAAAGGCATTACCGGCTCCTCGCCTTCGGCTAAAGTCTCAATGTAGTCTATCGCCTTGTAATGGTTGGTGACTTCTAAATGCTCACGCAGGCTCTTGCCGCCGATGGTTAAGCCTGTCTCGACGATGAAGCACGTCTCTTGCAGCGTCAGTGTACTGCCTTCTATGGCATTGGTGTTATAAGTCCACTCCAGGGCTAGTTGTTCACGCAGGCGGCGTAAGGCAGCAGCTGGTAGAGGTCGCCGGGCGTCTAGCTGGGTTTTCTTCTGTTCCAGGCGGGCCAGTAAGCGTGGTTCGAACATAGGCGGCCGTATCGGTATCGGATAACGCAAATTATTCTACATCCGATACGGCCGGAAGCAAATTACAACAAGACCTGACAGGTCT
>JBFMFT010000561.1:0-2799 GCA_040751925.1 Chloroflexota bacterium | reverse complement strand
GTAACGCATGACGGTTATTAAAGAAATACATCTGTTCTTATCCAACACTATCTGGCTGTTTTTCCTGGCCCTGGGTTTGTGGGGGCTGTGGCGGGCTTACCGGCACGGCGGAGTGGACGGCAGTTACCTGGGGGCGATGATCATTGGCGAGGGGCTGTTCGTCGTCCAGGCTATCCTGGGGGCCATTCTGTGGTTTGGCGGCGGCCGGCCGGATCGGGGGGTACACATCCTCTACGGTATCTTTGCCATTGTCTGTCTGCCAGGGGCTTTTGCTTATCTCAGAGGCGACGATTCCAACCGCGCCCAATGGATTTTCGCCCTCCTGTGCCTGTTCCTGTTCGGCGTGAGCCTGCGGGCGATTGGGACGAGTTAGGCGGTAAACATGGGCCTACTAAAACCCTTATTGGAAACGATGCGGCCGCGCCAGTGGCCGAAGAATGGTTTTGTCTTTGGGGCGTTGCTCTTTGACCGACAAGTGTTGGAGTGGAGCAGCCTCGGCCGCACGCTGGCTGCCTTCGCGTTGCTGTGTCTGATGTCCAGCGCGGTCTACGTGATGAACGACCTGGCCGACGTGGAGAGTGATCGCCAGCACCCGCAGAAGCGAAAGCGGCCGTTGCCGTCCGGCCGCCTTAGCCCAACAGTGGCCCGCCTGGCGACGGCCACGTTGACGGTGGTGAGTCTGGCGGCCGGTTACACCCTCTCGCCGGCTCTGGCCCTGGTTCTATTTACTTATTGGTTGATTCAGGTAGCCTACACCTTTCGTCTGAAGCACGTGGTGTTGCTGGACGTGCTGATCATCGCTGCGGGTTTTGTGTTGCGGGTGGCGGCCGGGGTCACGGTGATTGAGGTCGAACGTTTCTCGCCCTGGCTCTACGTCTGCATGGCTCTGTTGGCCCTCTTTATGGCCCTGGGCAAGCGCCGCCACGAATTGGTGTTGTTGGGCCAAAACGCCAGCAATCACCGCTCCATCCTGGGTGAATACAACCTGGACTTGATTGACCGGCTGATTGGCATTGTCACCACCAGCACGCTGGTCGCCTACAGCCTCTACACCTTCCTGGCCGAAGGGCTGCCCGAAAATCACTTGATGATGTTGACTATTCCCTTTGTCCTGTATGCCCTATTCCGTTACCTCTATTTGATTCACGTGCGGCAAGAGGGTGGCGCGCCGGAGGAGGTTTTGCTGCGCGACCGGCCGTTGCAGGTCAACCTGGTCCTATGGTTGGTGATGGTCTATCTGGCCCTCTACGTGGTGGCCTGAAACGAAGTATACGATGTGGGGCCGGTGCGGTATAATGAGTAGCAGTGAGTTGTGAGAGGCGATTATGGAAACGGTAACTGTGGAACACTCCGCGAACCCATTGTACGACGTTGTGGTCGAAAGTCGTGAGGTGGTTGTTCGGTTCAGTCGGGACCTCTTTGACAACGAGGCAATTACCCGATTTCTGGATTATCTTGAACTTGAGTCCATTAGAAAACGCAGCCAACTAACTGGGGCAGAGGCAGAAGCTCTGGCCGACGAAATTGATCGGGCCGGATGGACACGCCTCAACCCCGAACTGATGGTCAAATGAACTTCGAATGGGATCCAGCCAAAGCGGCACTAAATCTCCGCAAGCATAAGGTTTCCTTCGGTGAGGCTGCCACTGTATTCTGGGATATTTCGTCTAGGACTTATGATGATCCTGACCATTCAAAGGTACTATGAGTGGAAAAGAAAAACTTGAAGTGGACGATGAGCCGCGTGCGGAATATGACCTGTCTCAATTGAAGGGCGGTGTCAAGGGAAAGTATGCTCAACGAGTTCGGCAAGGCACAAATCTGGTGTTATTGGCGCCAGACGTGGCCCAGTTCTTTAGGAGCGATGAAGCAGTCAATAACGCGCTTAGGTTGCTCATACAACTTGCCAGGACTCAGGTTACTGGTTTACAGTTGACACCAGAATCCAACTGACCCTCTGCACTTTGCTTCTGTGCCTGACACTCGATCTACTGCTCCTGGGAAGGTGATTCTCTTTGGCGAACACGCGGTGGTGTACGGCCGTCCGGCCATCGCTGTTCCCGTGACCCAGGTGCAGGCCACGGCCACTGTGGAGGATAGCCAGCGGCCGGGCGTGCATCTATTCGCCCCCGATTTGGGGTTGGCCTATGACCTGGCTGGCGCGGCGGCTGATGACCCCCTGGCGGCGGCCGTGCGTTTGGTGCAGCAGGCGACCGGGCTGGCCTCTCTCCCTGCCCTGACCATTACCCTACGCAGCACCATTCCGATTGCCGGGGGGATGGGCAGTGGGGCGGCGACGGCCGCCGCCGTTATTCGCGCCCTGGCTCTCCACCTCGGCCGGCCCGATCTAGCCCACGACGAGCAGGTCTCCGCCCTCACCTACCAGGTGGAGCAGCTTCATCACGGCACCCCGAGCGGCATAGATAATACGGTGGTCAGTTACGGGCGGCCGGTTTACTTCGTTCGCCAACAGCCCACGAACCGGATTGAAACCTTTGCGGTGGCGACACCTCTGCGGCTGTTGGTTGGCGATACAGGCGTGCGAAGCAGCACGAAGGTGGTGGTGGGGGACGTGCGCCGGCAGTGGCAGGCTGACCCTGAGCATTTTGAGGCGCTGTTCGACGGCTGCGGCCGGATCGCCGTCGCCGCTCGGTCGGCTATTGAGCAAGGCGATCTGGCTGAGTTGGGCCAATTGATGAACGAGAACCACCGTCTCCTGGTAGCGATGACCGTCTCCTCCCCAGAATTGGATCGGCTGGTGGAAGCGGCAGTGGCGGCCGGGGCGGTGGGGGCTAAACT
>JBFMFT010000560.1:0-2835 GCA_040751925.1 Chloroflexota bacterium | reverse complement strand
TAGCCACCGCTCCACGTATAGCCGCCGCTCCACGTATAGCCGCCGCTCCACGTATAGCCGCCACTCCAGGTATAGCCGCCGCTCCACGTATAGCCACCGCTCCACGTATAGCCACCGCTCCACGTGTAGCCGCCCACGTTCGTGAGGTAGTAATTGCCGTTGGCGTCACGGTTGGCGTAGCCGCCAAAGTGCTGTGTGCCATTCAGGTCACTGGCAACGTTCAAGCCCTGGTTAGCCGTGCCGATGAGGGCCGTGTTGTAGACGGCGTCGTAAGCGTTGACGCGGCCGGCCCCCTGCTGGAAGATACTGAAAGCCAGGTTGCCGTTGGCATCCAGAGCCGGCCGGGCCGAGGCCATCAGCCGGTACTTCACCTGGTCGGGAGTCAGGGTGGGGTCTTGCGCCAGCATGAGAGCCACCACCCCAGAGACTTCGGCCGCGCTCATCGAAGTACCGCTCAGTTGGTAGTAATCCTTGCCGACCTTGTACTCTGGGTATTCCTTCGCCAGTTTAGACTTGTCGGACATCGTGCCTAGAATGTGCGCGCCGGGGCCAATCACGTCAGGCTTGACAAAGCCTTCGACGGTGGGGCCGGCGGCCGAGAAGGGCGGCAGGAAGTCGTCTGACCAGTCCATCGGGGTGTAATTGTCGGTAAAGGCTCCCACGCTGATCACGTAAGGCACATTGCCAGGGACGGTAATGGTCATCGGGTTCGGCCCACTGTTGCCGGCGGCGACCACGACCACGATACCGGCCTGCCAGGCTTGCATGACGGCCTGGTTGAGCGGGTCTTCCCAGTAATAGGAATTGGGCGTTGCGCTCAAGGAGAGATTCATCACCCGGATATTGTAGGCGTCCTTGTTGGCGATGACCCACTGGATGCCGGCGATCACGTCGGAGTATTGGCCGATCCCATCGCGATCCATGACTTGCACGGGGATGATGACCGAGTCGGGGGCGATACCGTGATAGAGACCGTTGGCGTCTTGCTCCACACTGCTAATGATGGAAGCCACCATCGTGCCGTGACCATTCTGGTCGCGGTAGCCATTGTTCGTCCGCCGGTCATATTCAACAGAATCGTCGTCGGCGTTGCCCCCAAGGGCGCTCCAACCGTCCATCAGCCCAGTCAGGTTGCCCTGGGAATCGCGCCGGAGCTGGCGGAACTTCCGCACGCCGGTATCCACGACGGCGATGCCAATCCCCATGCCCCGGTTGCCATTGGATAAGACGGGGGCGTTATTGACGCCCTGGAACGAGTCACTGACGTTGGTCGTGGTGACCTGACCAATCAGGTCGGCCAGACGCAGGGAGACACAGTCCACGTCGGCCTTCTGGCCGTCGCCGTTGCGGGCCGCCTTGAAGCGCACCTGCACCTGGGCCAGATCGGCCAGCGTGGTAAGCGCGCCGGTCAGGTCGAAGCTGACGCTGATGTCCTGGTCGTCGCTGGCCCCGGTGTCAATGGGGAAGTCGTGCCAGGTATTAGTTGAGGTCTGGTAGACTTGCAAGCGGGCCTGCCCCAGGTTCTTCTCGGTGAAAGTGAAGCTCAGGTTAATGAGGTTGGGGACGGCCGTCAGCCCGCTCGTGTCAGGGGTGAAGGTGTATTTCTGGAATTGGCCGGGATCGAGAACGCCCAGGGTCACGTTTTCCAGCGGGTCGCGGATGGCGTCACAGGCGGTGACTTTGGTCACGTCGAACAGGCCACCCAGCCATTCCTCACCGGTAACGGGGAGGTAGACGGTGCCGGGGTCGGCCGAATCACTCACGGCCACTGGCGCATCTAACCAAACGCGGGTCACGCCGGGGGCTTTCCGTAGGGCGGTCACTTCATTACCGGGGACAATGGCGGCTACCGAATGGATAATGGTCAGGTCTTGCCGCACCTGTCCACCGTATTGGGCCACCAGCCCGGCCAGGTCGGCCCCCGGCCGGCCCTGGATGATGACCTCCACCGGGGCCGTCGAAGCGGCGACGGCCGGGGCCGTTGGGGTGGGGGTCAAGAATAGCCCGACCAGGAGGGCCAGAGCCAACACCCAGGCATAACCCAGGTGGCGGGGTACCCGGCGGGCTGTTACGGGTACGGTGGCGTAGGCCAGGGCCGGCGCCGGCCGGCCGCGGAGACCGGTCCAGATGAGGCCAGCCAGCCAGCGAAAGCTGGCCTCAATCTCTCGTCTTATGGTTTGCAGTTGCTTGTTCATCGTTATCTCCTTGGCGGCTTGCCTGTCAAGTCGCTCTACTCTTAGTCTGGCTGACGACCATTAAGAGGATTGTTACGAAGGGGGACGGCCGGTAGGAAATGGGTACCAATTGAGCGAGGGAGGTATGGATAGATAGCGTGAAATTTTTTTCGAGGTTTAATCATCGAGATATGGGGGTGAGGGGCTGTTCTTGCCTATAAATGGCTAGATGTGGCGGTCATGGGCGATGTTTAAATCGGGTTTAATCATCGGGGCAATCATTCGGGAGTGATGAGTGATGAGTGATGAGTGATGAGTGGTGAGTAGTGAGTGATGAGTGGTGAGTGATGAGTGATGAGTGGTGAGTGGTGAGTGATGAGTGGTGAGTGATGAGCAGGAAGTTGGTGTTGGTGTTGTTCTTTTTGGGGTAGTGTAGCACGGGGGGTTCAACAGGCTGTTTAAGTGGGGCAGCAGAGGAAGGGCCTTTTAGTGGTCTTCTCGCTAAGAAACTTGGTTTCTTCGTCCAGAGTATGGCTCGACCTTCAGCAGAAACCGAGTTTCTAAGACTTGGTGAGAGGCAGAGAGGCGAAGGGCAATTGCTTGCCCTTCGCCTCTTCAATGCCTTCGCTAAGTTTCAGAAACCCAGTTTCTTCGAGAAACT
>JBFMFT010000056.1:0-16782 GCA_040751925.1 Chloroflexota bacterium | reverse complement strand
GCCAGTGTAGGCGGAAAAGGCACAGCCGGCGTCATTACCCAGCAGGTTGTAACCGGCCGAGGCTAGTGGTCCCTGGCAATCCAGGCCAATGGTGGCGCTATTGCCGGCCAGGATACTGTTGCTCAAGGTGGTCGTACCACCGTCCCCTTGAAAACCACCGCCGTTGGTGGCAGAGTTGCCGGTAAGGGTGCTGTTGTTAATATAGGCTGTGCCACCGTCCACACGGACACCACCCCCTTCGACACCCGTATTGCCTGACACCGTGCTGTTGATCAAGGTTAGCGTTCCGTCAAAGCTTTGCAGGCCACCAGCCCAATAAGCACTGTTGCCAGAGATGATACTGCTGTCGAAAACAGCCGTGTTCCCATTGTGGTATAACGCGCCGCCGGTGGTATCGGCATCGTTGTTGGAGATAGTGCTGCGTAACACGGTCAGGTCACCCGACGAGTTAATAGCCCCCCCATAGACGCCGCTGTTATTGGTGATGTGGCTATCCACGATGAACAGGTCACCGTAGTTTTGGATGGCCGTCACGTCGTTTTGTGTCACAATCACCTGGGTCAAGGTTACACTACCGCTGTTATGGATACCTCCACCGGTACCGTGACCATTCTCTAGCGTGACGCCGGCCAGGGTAGCGGCCGCCGTAGCCACCGGCAAATGAAAAACGCGGTCGCCGGTGACTACGCTGTTGGCGTCAATAATGGTCAGGTCCGGGCCAGCTCCCTGGATAGTGACGTGGACACGAATATCCAGGTCGCCGGCGGCGGCGTAATCCTCGCCCACGCCAGCCCGGCGCAGCTTAAACGTCCCGGCCGGCAAATTGATGGTGACCGTGCCGTTGCCGGCCGAGGCGTTGGCCTCCTGGACGGCCGCCCGCAAGGTACAGACGCCAGGCCCGGCCTCACACAGGCCATCGCCAGGGTTAGCATCCACCTGGTCGCCAGTGTCATTGACGGCCAAGACCCCCGACCAGGTCGTAAAAGCATAGACGACCGAATAAGCACCACTGCCACAGGCATTGCTGCTCCGCACTCGCCAGAAATACGTCGTGTCGAAAGTCAGATAGGCCGAGGGGGTATAGCTGGCTTCGGTCAGGCCGGTGGCGGTAATGACCACGTTATTGAAGCTGCTATCTGTAGCCACTTCCAGGTCGTAGATCGCACCGGCCCCGGCCGCCTCCCAGGTAAACAGGGGTTGCAAGGTCTGGTTGTTCGTGCCATCGGCCGGGGTTAGTAGAGTGGGGGGAGGCGGGGCGGTTGTGTTCAGGTTGAGTATCACCGTCGTGTCGTGCGTATATTCAGGGGTCTGGCCGACAATAGAGATACCATAACGGCCGTCGGCCGCCGCGCCTGTGTTGCCAATCGTCAAGACACTGTCGCCAGGAGTGTAAACGGGGTTCACACTAAAGGTAGCCGTCGCCCCGGCCGGCACACCACTGGTCGAGAGTGTAACGGGATCACTCTCGCCGGATACCACTACGTTGTAAACGGCTTCGGCCGGCGCGCAGATGGATTGCTCACCAGGCGTTGCCACCAGGCTGAAGTCGGTGGGGGCGGTGGTGAAGCTGAAGACGGCCGAGTACCCTCCCAGGCCACAGGTATTTTCGGCCCGCACCCGCCAATAATGAAGCGTGCGGGCGGCCAGGACCGTGGTGGCGGTGTGGCTCGTCCCGGTCACCGTCGCGCTGTAGACGACGTTGGTGAAAGAGGGGTCGGCAGCGACCTCCAGGTAATAGGTGCGGCCCTGGACGGCCGCCTGCCAGGTGAAAGCCGGCTGGCGGGCAACGTAGGTGGCCCCATTGGTCGGTGATTGGAGGACAGGCGGTTGGGGTACGGCCGTGTATAGCGTCAGGCCCACACTGGCGCTATGGCTGGCGCTGGCGGCCGTGCCGCTGACGACAATGGTATAACTCCCATAATTCGCCGCGCTGGTGTTGCCAATGGTAAGCTGGCTGCTATCCGGTGGGACGACCGGGTTACTGGTGAAAGTGGCCGCTGTACCGGCCGGCTGACCCCTTGCGCTCAAAGTGACCGATTCGCTGAAGCCTAGAATGGACTCTAGCGTGAGGTCGTAAACGGCCTCGGCCGGGGCGCAGAGACTCTGGCTGGTGGGGGCGGCCGTCAGGGTAAAATCGGGCGCGGGCGCGGAGGTGTATTCGTAAGCTCCCAGGTCGCAGATAAAAGTGCCGTTTTCGTCACCATCGGCGTGGCGGTCGTAACCGCGCTGGTCGGTGGCCAGTTCATTGCCACCGGCGTCGGCGCAACCGGCCGGATTGCCGGCGTCAATAGCTGGGCTGCCGGCCAGCAGGGCGTGGGTCTCTGTGTTGCCACCGTTGTTCTGCAAGCCCCCTAAGACGGGACTGACGTTGGTCAACAGACCAGTCAGGTCGCCCAGCAAGGTGCAGTCGTCGGTGACCTGGATTAGATTGTAGCCAGCCAGGGTTATATCGCCGCGACAGTCTGGCCCATAGTTGGTGGCCGAGTTGCCGGCGACGAGGGTGTTGCGGAGAGTCATCAAGTTGCCATCGTGCTTCATGCCGCCACCCGAAATGGCTGTATTGCCGGTAATAGTCACACTGCTCAAGTCAACGGTGCTGCCAGAGGCGTAGATCGCCCCACCCCAGTCGTTATAGGCGTGGTTGCCGGAGAACGTGCTGTTGATGATGGTCAAGGTGCTGTTGTAGACGGCCATCGCTCCGCCATCTTCGTAGGCCTCGTTGTCAGAGAGGGTGCTGTCTTCGATGGTCAGGGTCGTGTTGTAAACGGCCATACCACCACCCTCATCGTTGGAAAAATTGCTACGAACGGTGCTGCGGCGGATGACGCCACTGGTGCTGGAAAGGTAGAACCCACCCCCAGCGCGGCCGAGGGCGTTGTCATCAATGACTGTATCCTCCATCGTGAACACACCCAGTTCCATAAAAAACGCCCCGCCGTAGTTGCTGGAGTTGTCAATCACGTCCACCCGGCGCAGGGTCGTGTCGGCCGCCGCGCCGATGCTGTAGATCGCCCCACCCCGGTCGTCAGCGTGGTTGGTGGTGATCACGCTATCTTCAACGATCAGTTGGCCGGTGTTGTAGATACCGCCACCACCGGCAAAAAGGAGGCCATAGCTGGTGTTGCCCGTGACGGTACTCTGGGTGATGGTTAGTGTGCCGTTGCTGTAAATACCACCGCCGGTTGACGTCCGGCCGCCCTGCACCGTCACCCCACGCAAGGTCAGGCGGCCGTCGTCGGGGATGTGGAAAACACGGTCCCCCGTGACGGCGTTGTTGCCATCAATAATAGAGAGAGCGGAATTCTCCCCTGCCCCCTTGCTCCCCTGCTCGGCCGCCCCCTCAATAACCAGATTCGACGTTACATCCAGGTCGCCAGTGGCCGCTTCATTCTCCCACTCGCCAGGGATGGTCAGCCGGTAGGTGCCGGCCGGTAAGGTAATGGTCAAGGGATCGGCCGTCTTCTGGGCGTTGGCTTCCTGGACGGCCGCCCGTAAGGTACAAACACCGCCGGCCGCACAGACCCCATCACCCGGGCTAGTATCTACAGCGTCCAGGGTACTGTCAACGCCCATGCGGCCGTCCCAGGTGGTGAAGTGAAAAACGGCCGAGTAAGGGCTAACGCCACAGCCGTTGCGGGCTTGCACCCGCCAATAATAAGTGGTCAAGAGGCGCAAACCGGCGGCCGGGGTATAGCTGGGGCTATCTAACCCATACGCGCTCTCCACGATCTGGCTAAAGGCCGGGTCGAGAGCGATTTCCAGGTCATAAGTGGCATAGGATTCTACGGCTTGCCAGGTGAAGAGGGGGCGGGCGGATTGAGCCAGGGCGTTGTCGGCCGGGGTCAAGAGCAAAGGCTGGCTGGGAGTAACCGCGCTCAAGTCCAGGGTTAGGGTAGTGGAATGGGTGCGGGTGGGCGCGGCGGCTGTGACTTCAACCAGGTAGCGGTCGGGCGGGGCGCTGCCCGTGTCGCTGATGGTCATGGCACTGGGGCCGGGTGGCGTGAGGGGGTTGGGTGCAAAGGAGACGGTGCTGCCGGCCGGTTGACCGCTCGCGCTCAAGGTGAGCGGAGAGTGAAAGCCGAGGAGGGAGGTAGCGTAAACGCTGGCAGCTCCATCGGCGAGTGTACACACATCTACGAGGTCGGGGATGGTATATAGCCCGAAGTCTGGTTGCCCGGCCGAGCCATATTCGTAGGCCCCAGCGTCACAAACGTCCTGACCGTCCAGGTCACCGTCTATGACCCGCTGGTAGCCGCGTTGGTCGGTGAGTAAACGGCGGCCGAAGTAATCTTTGCAGCCAGTAGGGCGGCCGGCGTCTACGGCCGGGCTGTCCGCCAGGAGAGCCTGGGTCAAGGTTGGCCCGCCGTTATCCTGCAAAGGACCTAGCCGGGGGTCAAGTGGGTTGTCGCTGTCGCCAACCTGGTCGCCCACGCTGGCGATGTAACCGCAGCCATCGCTATCGCCCACTACGTTGTAGCCCTCCGAAGTTACGCCGCCGGCGCAATCCGGTGTCGCTTCTGGCGTGGTATTGAGGGCCAGGATGGAGTTCTTCAGTAATACCGTCCCAAAGTAGTTATACGTGCCGCCGCCGGCCCCGATGGCCCAGTTATTGGTAACAGTGGCATTGTTGAGGATAGCTGCGCCAGGCCCATAGAGGCCGTTGACGTAGATGCCACCGCCATTGCCGTTCGCGCTATTGGCCGTTACGGTGCTGTTGTTAATGTAAGCCGGGGCATTGTAATCCCAGATGCCGCCGCCGTCGGTTACGGCCGTGTTGCCGTTGAGCAGACTTTGGGCCAGGGTGAAGGAGCCATTATCGGCGTAGATACCGCCGCCGGTGTGGTTGGAACTGTTATAGCTAATCGTGCTGTTGGTGATAGTGGTAATGCCCCACAAAGTGAACAGGCCGCCGCCATATTCGGCGGTATTGCCGGTGATCACACTGCTGTCTAACGTCAGGGTACCGGTGTCGTTGTAGATGGCCCCCGCCCGGTCGCTGGCCGTGTTGTCCGACAGGGTGGTATTGATGATGGTTGCCGTGCCGTTGCTATACAGCGCCCCACCACCGACGAAGCCATAGCCGGTAGCCTCGTTGACTGTCAACAGGCCGGCCGTCAGGGTCAGCACGCCGCTGTTGAGGATAGCCCCACCATTGTTGCCCCGGCCGCCCTGGATCGTCAAGCTATCCAGGCTGGCCCGGCCGCCGTCCAGAATGTGAAAGACCCGGTCACCCGTGACCAAGCCATTGCCGTCAATAATGACTGGGTTGCCAGCCACGGTAAGGCTCTCTTGTCTATGGCCGGCCGCTCCTTGCTCCGTCACGCCGAGAATGGCGACCTTGCCGGTGATGTCCAAATCGCCGGTAGCCGCTGCGTCTTCGTCCGCCCCTACCAGGGTGAGGATATATGTGCCTGATGGTAGCCGGATCACCACCGTATCCGACGTAGCGGCGGCATTGGCTTCCTGCACGGCCGCCCGCAGGGTACATTCATTGGTCGCCGTCGCGCACACGCCGTCACCTGGGGCGTTGTCCACCGCGTCGGCCGTACTGTTGACAATGAAGGGGGGCAATCGGTCAGTGGTGAAGCGGAAGACGGCCGGCTGGCTGTCGTCGCCGCAAACGTTGTGCGTTCGCACACGCCAGAAATAGAGGGTTTGGGGCAGCAGCGATGTGGCCATCGTGTGCCGGGTAAGGTCCATTGTAACACTGTAGACAACGTTGTTGAAGTCGTCGTCGGTTGCTACCTCCAGGGTGTAACTATCAGCCTGGGTGGCCGCCCACCAGACAAAGGTCGGCCGTAGCAAGACCTGGTTCGCCCCATCAGGCGGCCGGCGCAGTTCAGCATTACCCGGCGTCTGGTTGCGTAAAGCCAATCCCACCTCAATCGTGTGGGTGTGGGTCAGGGCCTGCCCACCAATGGAAATGGTGTAGTTGCCGGCCTCGGCCGCACTCGTGTTGCCAACGGTCAAGCTGGCCGCACTGCCTGGTGTTATCGGATCGGGGTCGAAAGTAACCGTCGTGCCGGCCGGCTGGCCGCTGGCCGCCAGATTAACCGGCGTGTCGAAGCCCAAGACAGAAAATACCAGCAGGTCGTAGACAGCCGGAGAGGGGGCGCACAGTTCTACTTCCTCGGGGCTGGCGTAGAGGCTAAAATCACGGCTGGCGGCCGACCCCAACTCCACCGCCCCCAGGTCGCAGACTTCACTGCCGTCCACGTTCCCGTCCACCGGCCGCACGAAATCGCGCTGGTCGGCCGCCACCAGATTACCCGCCAGGTCAGTACAGCCGGCTGGGTCACCAGCGTCCACGGCCGGGCTATCGTGATAAGGCGCGTGCGTTCGGGTCAAGCCGCCGTTGTCGGCCAGCGGTCCCAGGCGTGGGTCTATGGGGTTGCTTTCGCTGCCGTACTGATCGCCAGTGTTGGTGTTGATGCCGCAGCCAGAGAGAATACCAATGAGATTGTAGCCGGCCGAGTAGACGCTGCCCCGGCAGTCAGGGAAGGTAGCGGCCGTGTTGCCGGCAATAACGTTGCCCTTGAAATTCACCGGCCCGTCCCAACGATAGAAACCACCTCCTTCAAGGGTGGCCGTGTTGCCGGTAATGGTGGTGTGAATCACCTTGAGATCGCCCCAATGATAAATACCGCCACCGTTGCTGCCGGCCGTGTTGCCGGAAATAGTACTGTTAGTCACCTCCAGAATGGCGTCAATAAAGTCACCTCCATTGAAGATGCCGCCGCCACTGCCGCCGGCCGTGTTGCTGGCAACCATGCTGGCGGTTAAGATCAGGTGGGGTGAGTTCGGGTAGCCACCTTCATAGACAGCCCCGCCATCGCCCGTTGCTGTGTTCTGATATAAGGAACTATTGCTAATTGTCAGGGTGGCTGATTCGTTGTAAAGAGCACCGCCGTAGGCAGCCGCATTGCCGGCAAAAGAGGTGTTATTCAAGCCGCTTGCGGAAAGGTCTTGGTAGAGACCACCGCCTTGATCGACGGCTGTGTTGCCAGTCAAGTGACAGTCTTCTATTGTCAAGGCGCTGGAAAAGCTAAAGAGGCCGCCCCCATCGTCGGCTGTATTGACTGCAAACGTTGTATGGTTGATTGTCGCTGGGTTATACTCCGTATAAAGACCCCCGCCCCGGCCGGTGGCATGATTGTCTCGAACGAGGCTGTCATTGATAATCAGTGTGCCCGTATTCCATATACCGCCCCCCCAATTAGCCTGGTTGGCCAGCACGCGCACACTTTGCAAGGTCAAGTGGCTGCGGCTGTAAAAGCCGCCGCCATTGGCGCCGGACACTCCGCCCCGCACAGTCAGGTCGCTCACCGTGACGTAAATATCCTGGAAGAGGAGATGAAAGACCCGGTCGCCCGTCACCTGGCCGTCGCCGTCTATAATGGTCTGCTGCGAGCCGGCCCCTACCAGGTTCAGGTTGGCGCGGATGTCCAGGTCGCCCGTCGCCGCCGCATCCTCGTTCGCGCCGGCGATAGTTAATCGGTACGTACCGGCCGGTACGACAATCGTATCCGCCCCTGGCAGGGCATTGGTTTCCTGGACGGCCGCCCGCAACGTACACTCTCCGGTGGCTGTGGCGCATACCCCGTTACCCGGATTGGCATCCACGGCGTCGGCCGGGCTGTCAACGGTGAAGGCGACTGTAGGGGCATTTCCTTCGTGGTCACCCCCTTCGCGGCTGCTCGCCCCGCCGGCGACGGCCGACCAGGATAGACTGAGCAAGACCAGACCAAGCCACCACAACTTCCCGGCCAGGCTACTGAAAGTATGATGGGAGTTCATAGAATTACCCTCCTAACTTCTTCTTTCCTACTTTCATTGTAGCAGACAAACGTACCAAAAACGTACCAAAGATATGCCGGGGATGTACCAAACCGCTGCCTTCGGCCAGGACATGAAGAAGCGGCCAGGCGTCGAACGCATCATCGCTCACCTCACCCGCTACCACCCACAGCCTCAAGGGCAACGCGCCTTTATCTGCCGGCCAGGGCGATGAAAACGTCTTCCAACGTCGGCTCGGCCGCCTCTACCTGCGCGTCCGTGAATCCCTGCCTGGTTAGCCAGGTGTGTAGGGAAGCGGCCGTGTGAACGGCCGTTGGCGTCACCACCCGTAGGCGATCCCCCGATAAGCTGACCCGTTGCACCCCTGGCCCGGCCGTCAGAACATTCAGAGCCGCGATTAGCGGTGTGACAGCAATGTGCCAGGTAGCTCCATTGAGTACACTTTCCTTGAGGTGGGTAGGGCTATCCATCGCCAGCAGCCGGCCGCGATACATGATCCCCAACCGCCCGCAATACTCCGCCTCATCCATGTAATGGGTGGTCACAAAAATTGTCGTCCCCTGGTCGGCCAGGTCATAAATCAAATCCCAGAAGGCGCGGCGGGCATTGGGGTCAACCCCACTGGTTGGCTCATCCAGAAAGATCAGGCTCGGCCGGTGAACCAGGGCCACCCCCAGAGCCAGGCGCTGCCGCCAGCCACCGGCCAGCACACCCGCCTGTTCTCGCCCGCGTTGGGCCAGTCCAACGAGTTCTAAAACTTCATCCACTCGCTGCGCCGGCCTGGTCACGCCATAGATGCCGGTGTAGAAGGCCAGGTTCTCGGCCGCCGTCAGGTCGTCGTAAAGGGCGAACTTCTGCGACATATAACCCACGCGCGGCCGGATCGCTTCGGCCTGGGTATGCACATCCAGCCCCAACACCTGGCCGCTGCCGGCCGTCGGCCGCAACAAGCCTAGCAACATCCGAATTGTGGTGGTTTTGCCGGACCCGTTCGGCCCTAAATAGCCTACAATTTCACCTGGCTCAACGGTGAAGGTGACGCGGTCTACGGCCGTGAAGTCGCCGAAGCGTTTGGTCAGGTCGTGGGTAAGAATAACGGGCATGGACACGAATAGGCAGGATTATCGGATAGATGAGAATACGCTAATGCCGTGCCTCAGTTGTTTGATAACAGCTCGTAACTTTTCAGCAAGAAACCAGGTTTTTCCCTGGCAGAGCATGATTATTGGCAACCCAAAACCTGGTTTCTTCAGAGAGCCTGAATAGTTACAACAGTTCAATAAAAGTATCTTCCAGTGTGGGCGGGATGGGGCGCAGCCGCTCCACCAACGCCCCGGCCGTCGCCAAAGTCTGCGGCAGCCGCTCCAGAACCCGGCCGGCCGCCCCTGGCCGCACGCGCAGGTGCAGTTTACTGCCAAAGGCGTGAACCTCCTCCACGTCTGGGTCAGCCTGAGCCGTCTGACGCAAGAGGGCCCGAGGCGAGCCAATGAGTTCCAGGATGCGGCCGTCCAGTCGCCTGGTCAACTGGCGTGGCGTGCCTTCGATGAGCAAGCGGCCATTGTGCAGGAAGCCAACCCGCGTGCAGCGAGCCGCTTCGTCCATGTACGGCGTACTCACTACCACCGCCACTCCTTCTTGCCCCACGACGCGGATAATCAATTGCCAGAAATCTTGCCGCGTCACCGGATCCACCCCGCCGGTTGGTTCGTCCAGGAGCAAGAGACGCGGCCGGTGAATCAAGGCGGTCGCCAGCCCCAACTTCTGCTTCATGCCGCCCGAAAGTTGCCCGGCCAGGCGGTTGGCAAACTCGTCCAGGCCGACAAATTGCAGCAATTCCCTTTGACGAGGCTGCCATTGGCCGGCCGGCAGGCCGTTGACCTGAGCGAAGAAACGCAAATTTTCGGCCACCGTCAGGTCGGTGTAGAGACTAAAGCGTTGGGGCAGGTAGCCAATCTGCTCGCGGGCGCGGTCAATGCCCGTCCGCAAATCATAGCCGGCAATCGTACCATGACCAGCGTCCGGCCGCAACACCCCGCACAGCAGTCGAAAAGTCGTCGTTTTGCCCGCTCCATCTGGCCCCACCAGCCCGTAAATCTCACCGGGCGATAGATACAGGGAGAGGTTATCTACGGCCGTCACTGGCCCAAAGCGACGGGTGAGACCTTCGACGGACAAGATTGGTCCCATCGTGATTGCAGAAGCCAAAGGAACTGAGGGAACTCAGGGAACTCACCTCAAGTTCCTTTAGTTCCCTGAGTTCCCTGAGTTCCCTCTTCCAAAATCCACGTCGGCCGGCATCCCAGGCTTGAGTTGGCCCCGGCCGTCGCCAATGAACAATTCAATGGCAAAAACAGTGGAGGAGCGACCCTCGGCCGTTTGCACGTTGCGCGGGGTGAACTCGGCCTGGTCAGCAATGTGGCGTACCGTGCCAGTAAATTCCTCGCCAGGAAAGGAATCTACCAAAATGCTGGCAGTCTGGCCCACCCGAATAACCCCATAGCGGTCTTCTGGCACGTAGACAGTAATGGTCAACTGGTCGAGTTGGCCCAACACCAGCAAGGTCGCCCCCGGCGCGACGACCTCCCCTGGTTCAATCATTCGCCCCAGGACGACCCCATCTATGGGGGCAGTGAGGGTCTGGCGGCCAATCTGCGTCTCCAACAAATGGACGGCCGCCCTTGCTGTTTCCACCTGGGCCTGGGCCGCCGCCAATTGCTGTGGGCGCGGCCCCTCCTGGGCTAGTGTCAATTGAGCCTGGCTGGCGTCCAGGCCGGCCTCAGCCACACTCAACTGCGACTCCAACAGAGCGATCTGGGCCACCTTAGCGGCCAGGGCTTGTTGGGCCAGGGTCAATTGGGCGTTCAAGCCGGACAAGGCGGCCTGGCTCTGCGGGTTGGTGGGGGTGGCATTGGCCTCGGCGATCTGCTCGGTCAATTCCTCCACCTGGCCGCGGGCCTCTGCTTCGTCGGCTTCGGCCGTCGCCAGTTGCTCATTCAGAGAATCCAACGAAGCCTGGGCGCGGGTGACGGCCGCCTCGGCCGCCGCCAGTTGGGCCGCTGAGGGGCCGGCCGCCAGCAGGTCGTAACTGGCCTCGGCCGCCCGCAACCCCGCCTGGGTCTGGGCCAGTTGCGCTTCCAGCAGAGTCGTGTCCAGTTGCGCGAGTGGTTGGCCGGCCGCCACCGGGTCGCCAGCCTGTACAGTTACGCTAGAGATCCGGCCGCCCATCTCCGGGCTGACCACCACCTGGGTCGCCTCAATCGTGCCAGAGGCCAGCAGCCGGCCGTCGGCCTCGGCCGGGCGCATGAAGAAAAACCAGTAAGCAGCCGCCCCCAATAGGGCTACGATCACAATGATTCGCACGATAATCGGTGGGCCGTGTCGCATAAGAACTTCCTCGATAGGTGATTGATAATTGGTAACTGGTAATTACCAGTTACCAATTACCAATTACCCTAATCCAACCGCTTCCGAAAGCGCAGGGCGGCGGCCGTCATCACCACCACGCCAAAGATGGTGAGGGCGATGACTTCCGGTTGCAAGGCTTCGAGGCCCGCCCCTTTCAAGATGATGCCTCGCACGACAATTAGAAAATAGCGCAGGGGGATGGCGTAGCTAATCCATTGCAACACACGAGGCATAGCTGCCAACGGAAAAAAGAAGCCCGATAGAAAAATGGTGGGCAGCAAGGTAAACCAGGTGAGCAGCATGGCCTCCTGCTGCGTTTGGGCCAGTGTCGAAATGAAAATACCCATCCCTAACGCGGTCACGATGAACAGGGCCGAGAGAGCCAGCAGCAGGCTGATACTGCCGTTGATCGGCACGTCGAAGATGATGACCCCGGCGATCAGGATTTCCAGCATATCAAAGAAGGCGATGAGGACGTAGGGTGTGACTTTGCCAACGATCAGTTCCCACGGCCGGATGGGGGTCACGATCAATTGCTCAATCGTGCCTCGCTCCCGTTCGCGCACAATGGCCGTCGCCGTTAGAAGCGTCGCCATGAATTGGAGGATGATGCCGATAAGGGCCGGGATCATGTAGAACGCGCTGACCAGGTCAGGGTTGTACCAGACCTGAGTGCGGGCCTCGATGGCCGGGCTGAAGAGATTGGCCTGCCCTCGCGCTTCCAGTCGCGCCACGGTGATGTCAATGGCTTTGGCCTGGGCAATGAGGGTGGCGGCGGCCAGAGCGGTATTGGCGACGGTGGGGTCGGAGCCGTCAATGATAAAGGCGATGTGGGCTGGCTCACCGCTGGCAATCTGGCGGCCGTACTCCGGTGGGATGATCAACCCGGCGCGGGCCGAGTTGTTCTCGATGAGCCGCTGCATTTCCTCGGTGGATTGCACGTCGTAACTCAACTGGAAATAATCGGCCGCCCGGTAAGTATCCAGCAACTCCCGCGAAGCTGCGCTCTTATCCTGGTCGAAGACAGCTAGAGGCACATTCCGCACATCGTTGGTAGCTGCGTAACCCAATAGGAAAAGCTGCACCACCGGAATCACGAAGGTCAGGGCCAACGTGCGCGGGTCGCGCCGAATCTGAATGAACTCTTTGCGGATGAGGGAGAGGAGGCGGGAATTGAACATTGAGTCCCTGAAGCGTATTGCGTAGTGCGTAATACGTAGTTCCTTGAGTTCCTCGAGTTCCCTGGGAACCAGGGGAACTTGTGGGAACTGCGGGTACTCAGGGAAATACGCATTACGTCTCCGTCAGTCCATGCAAAAACACGTCCATAGCCGTCTGCACCTGTTCCTCGGCCGTCAGGCCATCGGCTTGCAGGATAGGAAAGAGAGCCTGCCCAAAGACGACGGGTACGAGGGCGCCAACGAACAGGCGCGCGCTGGCCCGTGTGTCGTGCGGCCGCAGCCGGCCCAATTCCACCTGGCGGGCTAGGTAGGCTTTCAGGAACTCCAGAACGCGCAGCATCAACCGCTCACCGACCATCTGGGCAATTTCCGGCCGACTGATGGCCTCGGCCAGAATGAGACGGACCAGCTTTTGGTTGGCTGGTTGTAGCGCGCCAGCCAAATAGGCGCGGGCCAGTAGGGGCAACACCTGATCAGGCGGCCGGTCGAAAAACGGCCTGGGATCGAGGGCCGTCCTGAAGAATGGCGAACGCGCCTCCACCACCGCCTCAAATAACTCTTCTTTGGTGGGGAAGTACCAGTAGATGAGGGAGGGGGATTGCAGCCCGGCCGCCTGGGCGATGCTCTTAATCGTCGCGCCCTTGAAGCCCTTGCGCGAGAACTCCTCAAAGGCAGCCTCTAGTATTTCCTGCCGGCGGTCACTTTCCTCGTTCATAACTCATCATTGATTGAATGTTCAATCAAGATTATAAACCAAAGAAAGGAATCTGTCAACGGATGGTGAGGAGTGAAACGTGAGAAGAACATCCCACGTTTCAAGCTATTACGACGGCCGCCAACGTCGCCACGAAGATGGTGACACTGATGTAGCCGTTGACGTTGAAGAAGGCGATACCCAGTTTGCTCAGGTCAGTGGGGCTGACCAGGGAGTGTTCGTAGAGGAGCAGCCCGGCTACGGCCGCCACTCCTACCCAATAAGGCCACTGTAGCTGTAGGAGCAGGCCCAGGCCGATCAAGAGCAGGACAGTCAAGACGTGGCTGGCGGCCGCCACCCTTAACCCTGTTTTGAGGCCGAAACGGGCCGGAATGGAGTGCAAACCAACCCGCCGGTCAAACTCCACGTCCTGGCAGCCGTAGATCACGTCGAAGCCGCCAATCCAGAAGGTGACGACGGCCATGAGCAGCCAGGCGGGTAGGTCGGCGGCCGTAAATAGCGAGCCGCGCACGGCCGCCCACGCCCCCATCGGCGCCAGGCCGTCGGTGAAGCCCAGAATATAGTGGCAGAGCCAGGTGAAGCGTTTGGTGTAGGCGTAGCCGACCAGAAAGACTAGCGCGCCCGGAAAGAGGTAGAAGGCCAGGGGGTCGAGCAGCCAGGCGGCCCCACCCAGGATAACCAGGGAGAGGACAGCGTAGAATAAGACCGTGCGGGCCTCGATGGCCCCGGTCTGGATCGGCCGGCGGGCGGTGCGCGGGTTTTGGGCGTCTATGCGCTGGTCAATAAGGCGGTTGAGGGACATGGCGGCCGTGCGCGCCGCCGCCATCGCCACCGTAATCCACACGAAGTCCCACCAGTTGGCCCGCTTCCAGTCGCCCCAGGCCAGCACCATGCCCAGGTAGGCAAAGGGCAGGGCAAAAATCGTATGCTCGAAGCGAATCATGTCCAGAAAGACGCGGAGTTTGTGCATAAGCAGTGATGAGTGAAAAGTGATGAGTGATGAGTGAAATGCACTTTTCACTCGTCACTCATCACTCTCCCCTACGACGAGGCGGGTAAAGTAGCGATGAAGGCGTTGACCTTGTCTATAATCTGGAACAGCTCGGCCGGGGCTTCCTCGGCCGCGTCCACCGTCATCACCGTATTGCTCTGGTCGCCTTTGGTCACGGTCAGGATGTACTCAAAGCGGTCGCAGCAGGTGTCATCGGGCAGGTAGTCGCCGGTCAGGTCAAAGAAGCCCAATGCTTCAATGTCCTCGACCAATTGTGCGACCTGGGCTGCTTCGACCTGGAAGGTGCGGCCATCTTTGGTCGCCACTGTCCCGTCTGATTGGATGGTGTATTCCTCCATGACCCCGGCAAAGCCGCCGCTGCGCTGGTAGGTGATGGTGGTCGTCGCTGGTTCGGTCTGGTTACAAGCCGCCAACAACAGCCAGACAAACAAAATTCCAACCAAAGTCACTTTTTTCATTCGATTGCCTCCGTTACAATTCTAGCAGAATTTGGGTATAATCGGCTGGGCGATTGAGCCATTGCATCATACTATGCCCATTGGCTGCCTTCCAGACCATTCCCTGTTCATTTGTTGTTCACTACTCGTCTCAGCTATGAAAACAACTCACCCTCACCCCCTACCCCTTCTCCCTACCAGGGCGAGGGGAGACGTTCGTCTCTCTGCCTCTCGTCTTGCGCTCTCCGTCCTCTGGCGGGCCGGCCTGCCCCTGGCCCTGCTGACTCTGGGTGTGTGGCTGCTCGGCCGCCCGGCCGCTCCGGCCGCCGAATCTCCCTACCATAGCCAGGCGCTCCGCTCCACCCTGAGCGAATGGGCCGACGACCAGAGGGAGGGCCAGGCCATTCCGCCAGGGCCAATCGCGCCCGTCTTGATTGACCTGGCCGATATTCCGGTGGGCGTCTACGACGACCACAATCTGTACGAGCGGTGGCAGCGGGGCGCGGCCGACCTGGAAGGCATGGAGAGCCTCTACACTCCGGCCGAGATTGCCGCCTTACAAGCAGCGTCTTACCAACTGGCCCCGGACCCGGACATCCAGATCATGCCAGAGCCGGCCGGCAGCAGCCTGGTCTACCTTCAACCTTCAACCTTCAACCTTCAACCAATGGCCCCACCACTGCCCCCGGCCGGTGGTAGCCTGGTCTACCTGCCCACCGTCACCCGCTATTCGGCCGTCCCCATCCCAGGCGTGGCTTTCGACGCCCTGGATATTGACGACTGCTGCGGCGGGGCGGGGGCGGTCGTGCCACCCGATCCCCAACTGGCGGCCGGGCCCAGCCACTTGATTGCCGTCACCAACGTCGCTTTTGCCATCTATAACAAGACAGGCGGCCTGGTCTATGGCCCGTTGACCTTCGCCAGCTTTTTCAGCGCGCTGCCCAATTGCCAGAATGATTTTGGCTACGATTCCTTCCTCTTCGATCCCAACGTCCTCTACGACGAGGAAGAGGATCGCTACTTCCTGGCCATGGATTACTATGACTTCAGCAGCAACCTGTCCATTTATTGCGTTGGGGTGTCGCGGACGAACAACCCCACCGGCCAGTGGTGGCTGTACGAGTTCTCCATGAACCAATCTAATTCGTCGCTGTGGATGGATTACCCGCACGCGGGTATCGGCCGTGACGCCATCTACGTGGGCGGCAATATGTTCACTTTCTGGGGCAACTGGTTTAGCGAGGGGCGGGTGTGGGCCCTGGACAAGAATGATTTGTACGCGGGGGCGACCACCACCCTGATTGAGCGGGGCTTAGGCTCTAGTAAATCCACGCCGCAGCCGGCCAACCTGCACGGCTACGACCAGGGCACCTGGCCCACCAGCGGCCCCCACTACTTCCTGGCCCAATCGGGTTCGGCCGGCGACGACGTCAGCGTCCTCTCCTGGAGCGATCCCTTTGGGGCCAATACGCTGGTGACGGTCGGCACGGTGGACTTGAATGTGGCGACAGGGGTGACGGCCGGTTTTCCCGTGGACGCCGACCAATCGGGCGGAGGGAACATTACGGCCAACGACTGGCGGCCGTTGGACTTTGAGTACCGCAATGGCTATGGCTGGACGGTGATGAACGTGGCCTGCAACCCCGGCAGCGGCACGGTGGATTGCGTGCGCTGGGCGCAGATTGACCTGGATTCGGCCGAGGTGACGCAGGCCGGCGTCTTTTCCAGCAACGGCCACTACCGCATCTTTCCCGACGTGGCCGTGAATCACTGTGACGACGTGTTGATTGGCTACACCCGCACCAGCAGCAGCACCTACCCGGGCATCTGGACGGCCGGCCGCCGCCGGGCGACGGCCGAAGGAGAATTAGAGACCAGCAGTGAGGGTCTGTTGAGAGGGGGAGAAATCAGCTACGATGCCTTCGACCCCCCGCCCCACCGCTGGGGGGATTACACGGGCATGACGATTGACCCGGATGGACGGACGTTCTGGTATTTGGGTGAATATAGTAAGATTACGGGCAATGCGCTCGGCCGGTGGGGGACGTACATCGGCTCCTTCACCTACGCCGGCTGCAACGCGTAGGATGGGACGCGGATGACGCGGATGAACGCGGATAATTGAGGAGGCAGAGGGAGGTACGCCCATGTGCTGGTCGGCTCACCCTCACCCCCTACCCCCTCTCCCTACCAGGGAGAGGGGAGCGTTCGTTCCCTCGCCCTCTGAGGGAGAGG
>JBFMFT010000559.1:0-2840 GCA_040751925.1 Chloroflexota bacterium | reverse complement strand
CTCGCGCAGCCAGAACTCGGCGATCTGCATGATGAACTCCCGCACCTGGGGGTTGTCCGTATTGAACTTGGGCAGGGCGCGCAGACCGACCCAACCGACGTAGTTGGCCGGCCGGCGGCTGTCGTAGGGATGGAGCGGCCACTTCTCGACGATGAACCAGTCCAGCCAGGCCGAATGGCGGCCGTTTTCCAGGATGTCGTTGAACTGGAAGAAGCCGCGGCTGGCGTGGTTGAACACCCCATCCAGTACGATGCGGATGTTCCGTTTATGGGCTTCTGTTACCAGCGTCCGCAAAGCCGCATTACCGCCCAGGAGAGGGTCTACTTTTTCGTAGTCGTGGGTATGATAGCGATGATTACAAGCCGATTGGAAGATGGGATTCAGGTACAGGGCGGTGATGCCCAGGTCAGCCAGGTAATCCAGGTGTTCGACCACCCCCAACAAATCGCCTCCCTGGTAGCCTTCGGCCGGCGGCGGCGCGTCCCAGGCCACCAGGTTATTCGGCTTGACCACCTGTTCACTTCTGGCAAAACGATCCGGAAAAATCTGGTAAAAAACCGCGTCTTTAACCCAATCAGGCGTTTGGATGGACATGTCTTACTCCTCCGGCGAAGTGATGCGCGGTTGGGAAACCGCGCCGACGGCCACTTTTCCAACAGGCTGCTAGGGGATCGTCCTCGGCCACTGTTGGCGCTGGTGCTTGACAAACAAGATCGTGATGGTCTGGCCAGCTTTATCGTAGCGGTACACGGCTTGCCATCGGTCAAAGATGACCTGACGGAGATGTTCAAAGCCGGCGTAAGTAACCGGGCTACCCGATTCGGGGAAAGTGGTTAGCCGCTGAATGCGCTCGAGAAGCAGCGTACCAGCCTTGGGCGGCATTTGGGCCAGGTTTTCCAGGGCGGTTGCCGTCAGAAGGATTTTCACTGGCTCTCGCTGGCCCATTTCGCTCGCAAGCTCGCCATCACTTCTGCTAGCTCAACAACGCGGCCGGCCTCCTCATCTGCTGCGGCTTGAGTCGCCAGTTCACGAAATTCATACTCCTCTAGCCGTTCCCGCATCCGGTTGTAATGCTCGTAATTGACCAGGTAAGCGGCCGGGGATGACCGATTGAGGATGAGAACCGCTTCTCCCTTCCGCGCTCTCTCCAATAGTACGCCCATGTTCTTGCGGGCCTCAACCAGACCCACCATCACTTGTTCTGTCATACCTTATCTCCCATCTTAAAAGTACACTTAATTATACTCTCAAGTTGTCATCCAGGCAAACACATTGGCAACGTGACTTACCTACCTTGGCGATGTTAAATTTGGCAAACTGTAGGGGCGAGGCAACGCGGTGGCTATTCGTCTCTCTGCGCGGCATCCTCTCCGCGTTGCCTCGCCCTTAGTAAACTTCACGCGCCGCAGCGCACCACGATAAAGGATGAAGGATGAAGGATGAAGGGAAGAAGAACTTTCTGATTCATCCTTCCGCCTTCATCCTTCCGCCTTCACTTCAAGCGCACCACGATGAATGAAAATCAGCGTTGATCCGCGTCCATCCGCGTTATCAGCGTCCTATTTTCGCAGGCGACTACGTGTGGGTATGCACGGGCAGGTCGTCGTGGATGTGCCTATCTATCCGGTGGTGGGCTTCACCAGAAGCGTGGGACGGGTCCACGTGGACGGTCACATGGGATAGGTAGTGGAGGTGGTGCAACAACTGGTGGCGGACTTCGGCCGCAATCCGGTGTCCCTGCTCCACCGTCAGGTCGGCCGCCACTGCCACGTTCACCTCGGCGTGCAGCCGGTGGCCCAGCCAGCGCACCCGTAGTTCGGATACGTCCACCACCCCTGGCGCGTGGCCGGCCGCGTGGCGGATTTCCTCGATCACCTCCGGCCCCACCCCATCCAGGAGGCGGGTAAAGATGGCCCGGCCGGAGTCCCACACAATCCGCAGGATGACGGCCGTGATCACCAACCCCACAATCGGGTCAGCCAGCGGAAAACCCAACCAGACCCCCACCGCCCCCACCAGGACGGCCAGGCTAGTCAGGCCATCCACGCGGGCGTGCTGGCCGTCGGCCACCAGGGCCGCGCTGCCAATCTCCCGGCCGACCCGCGTCCGAAAGAGGGCTACTGCCTCATTGCCTAGGAAGCCAATAATCGAGGCCGCCGCCACCGCCCCCAGGTAATAGACCGGCCGGGGATGGAGCAGGCGGTCAATGGATTGGTAGCCGGCCACCACCGCGCTGAACAGGATGGTCAGGACGATGGCCACCCCAGCCAGGTCTTCCAGGCGGTGGTAGCCGTATGTAAAGCGGCTGTCCGGCCGGCGGCGCGACAGGCTAAAAGCAATCCATAGGGGTATAGCCGTCGTGGCGTCGCCAAAGTTGTGGATGGTATCGGCCAGCAGCCCCACGCTCCCCGACAGCCAGACCACTATAACCTGGAGGACGGCCGTCACCGACAACCCCACCAGCGACCACTTGACCGCCCAAATCCCCCGCTCCGTGCTAAAGAGCGAGGGATCAACGATACCGTGTTGGTGAGTGTGAGAATGCATGGTGTGTGGCGCGTAAGGCTAAGGCTTGGATAAGTCAAGATGAAGGGCTAACGCCTCGTCTACTTTCGCCATCGTCGGCGCGTCCAGGTGGCCCAGTTTACGAATGAGGCGGGACTTGTCTATCGTTCGGATGTGAAAAGCCAGGACAACTGACTCGGCCGGTAGACCCGACTTGGTAGTTGGAACCGCTGTGGTAAAGAGAAACCTCCGCGTCCGCAAGTTGGACGTTAGGGGAACAATTGTCACTGAGGGAATCCGATCATTAGCCAGGTCACATTGCACGACCAGAACCG
>JBFMFT010000558.1:0-2842 GCA_040751925.1 Chloroflexota bacterium | reverse complement strand
GGGACATTAATATTCAAGGGACTGCCTGCTGAGATCGGCGGGCGAAAATTCGACTGGACCACCGAGACATACAGGGAAAACAAACCCGCTTGGGAAGCGCAGTGGAGAATCGTTTTTGAATTGGTACGCCGTTGGATGCGAGGAGAGTCTTTTGCCAAAATAGCTGTAGGGGTCCTTGCGCCTGAGAGCTTGGAAACCCAAGAGGGGACACCATTACAATTCGAAATGCCTTTGCCGCAGTTGAGTCGCTCAAGCCGGGGCCCGCTTCACAAGGCGATAAAAAGCATTAGAGACCTTAGTTATCCCCTCAGACATGTGAGTAGCGGACTCGTCATCCTAATTACCAAACTACTGAAAGACAATCACTTGATTGAGGAGGATTCAGATTTACCCCTATCATTTGGGATGCTTTCTCAAGCTATTCACTGGGGCGTTGATAGAATGGACAAGGCCTTTTGGTACTATTATCTTTTACCGGTTCGCTGCGTCGCACATAGTATGGCCGCTATCTCCCCTGTTGGCTACGAAAACGACAATCAGGTTGAGTTAGAAATAAGAAACAGGGCTGAAGCTATTCGTAAGACAGGCGTTATGGATTTATCGGAGAGGCAGGTTTCTGAAGAAATCAGCAAGGTTCTCCATTCTGCCTTGACTTTGTTTCGATAAACACTATAGGGCACGGGCCGAAGCGGAACAGCCGTTCCTAACCCTCTACGCAGAAACCGCCGTCCTACTCATACCGCTGCATCAGGTACAACCTGATAGACCCTGGCCTCGTAGGGTTTCAACTGTAGTTCGGCCAATTGTTCCGGCCGATCCTCCACTTCGTAATTGCCAATGACTAATTGCCAGTGACCGCCCACCCCTGCGGCCGGCAGGCTGCACATTACCTCTTGGTCGCTGAAATTGAGGACGATCAGCAGACGCTCATTGCCCAGGCGGCGCAGGTAAGCGTAAAGCTGCTCGTCGTCGGGCAGCAGGAGTTGGTAATCGCCATAGACGATGATGGGCAGTTGGCGGCGAAGCTGGATCAGGCGGCGGTAATAGTGGAAGATGGAGTGAGGGTCGGCCAGGGCTTGGGCCACGTTGATCCGGCCGTAATTGGGGTTGACACCGATCCAGGGAACGCCGGTGGTGAAACCCGCTTGCGGCGTATCGTCCCACTGCATGGGAGTACGGGCATTGTCCCGCCCTTTGGCGTGAATGGCGGCCAGTACCGCCTGGGGATCGGCCCCACTGGCGACAACCCGCTCGCGGTACATATTGAGTGTCTCCACGTCGCGGTATTCTTCGATGCTATCAAAGGCTACGTTAGTCATGCCGATTTCTTCACCCTGGTAGATGTAGGGTGTGCCAGGGAGGGTGTGCAACAGGGTCGCCAGTAGTTTAGCCGATTCTACCCGATAGGTGGTACCGTTGCCAAAGCGGGAAACCTGGCGCGGCTGGTCGTGGTTGTTCAGGTAAAGGCTGTTCCAGCCCCGGCCGTGCAGTTCCACCTGCCAGCGACTCAACACCCGCTTGAGGTCGGTCAGCTTCCAGGGTTTTACGTCCCACTTGCCGCCCGGCCCGGAGTCCAAATCCGTATGGTCAAACTGGAAGATCATGTTGACTTCGCGCCGTTCGGGGGCCACGTAGAGGAGGGCCTGCTCTGGCGAGACCATGGGCATTTCGCCGACGGTCATCACGTCGTAGTTAGAGAGGACGGCTGTGTTCATCTCCTGTAAGAGTTCGTGGATGCGCGGGCCATTGGCGAAGTAGGGGCCGGCCCACTGGTAGCGGCCGGGGCCGGTGATAGGCGCGTCGGGCAGCCCTGGTACTTTAGAGATCAGATTGATCACGTCCATGCGAAAGCCGTCCACGCCTTTGTCCAGCCACCAACGCATCATGTCGTAGACTGATTGGCGCACGGCCGGGTTCTCCCAGTTGAGATCGGGCTGTTTGCGCGAAAAGAGGTGCAGGTAATACTCATCCGTTAGGGGGTCATACTGCCAGGCCGAGCCACTGAAGAAGGAGACCCAGTTATTGGGTTCACCGCCACCCCGCCCCGGCCGCCAGATGTAATAGTCGCGGTAGGGATTATCTTTAGACTGGCGCGACTGGATAAACCAGGGGTGTTCGTCAGAGGTGTGGTTGACGACCAAATCCATGATGAGCTTCATCCCCCGCTCATGCAGGCCATCGCGCAGCCGCTCCCAATCGGCCAACGTGCCAAACTCCGGCATAATGTCCTGGTAGTCGCTGATGTCGTAGCCGTTATCGTCGTTGGGCGAGCGGTAGACTGGGCATAACCAGACCACGCCCACCCCCAGCAGCTTCAGGTAATCCAGTTTGGCGATAATGCCGGGCAGGTCGCCAATCCCATCGCCGTTGCTATCCATGAAGCTGCGCGGATAGATTTGATAGACGACGCTTTCTTTCCACCACGTTCTGTCCATGTTCAGAGTTCCTTCGCGGGGATTGGGGGATTAGGGGATTTTTTGCTGTAATCCCCCAATCCCCTAATCCCCGCTCACCGCAAGTGGATGACCTGGCCGGGGTAGATGGTGTAGGGATACCAGAGGTTATTCAGGGCGGCCAGGGTGGGCCAGTGGAGGCCGAACTGTTGGGCAATGCTGGCCAGTGTGTCACCGGGTTGGGTGACGTAGGTCTCCGGCCCGGCTCCGATCACTACCTCCACCGTTCCGGCCGCCGGCAACTGCAATACCTGACCGGGGTGGACGACGTAGGGCCAGGCCAGTCCATTCAAACGGGCTATCTCTTGCCAGTCCAGTCCCAGGTTTTGGGCAATCTGGGTCAGGTATTCGCCCGGCCGCACGGTGTAAGTGGCCGGGGGCAGAGGGGC
>JBFMFT010000557.1:0-2866 GCA_040751925.1 Chloroflexota bacterium | reverse complement strand
GGTGTTGGTGGGTGGCGGCGGCGTGGCCGTTGGCGTAACCGGGGCTGGCGTGGGTGTGCGGCTAGGCACGGTTTGGTTACTGCCTAGAGGATTGGGTTGTTGGGGGCGGCCGTCGCCCGAGGCCACCAGCCCTGCGCGCAAAGCCAGGATCAGCAGTGTTAAACCGACAACTCGGATAATGACACCTTTAGGCATGAGCAACCTTTTCAACAATCCGCAGAAACCAGGTTTCTAGAGAAAAACCTGGTTTCTGGCTGGATCTAGCTCAAGGCAACGCATAGACGAGCGAGAACGACGTATCCTGTTCCAGCCAGGTCTGGAAAGTTACCTGCTGGCCGCTGGCGGCGGCCGGGTCGGGCGTGGCCGCGACGAATTGGGCCCCGGCCGGCAATTGAACGGTAATGACCGTCGGCTGCGGCCGTAGGCCGGCCTGTTTGTGAACGGTTAACTGGTATTGCCACTGGTCGCCAATCGGTTGAACGATAGTTTCGGGCAATTGGTAGGTGAAGGTGGCCGATGCGCTTTCGCCCATTGGCAACAGCAGGAAATTGCTGAAGACCGCCAACCCGCTCGAATCGGATTCCGTTTGGGCCAGGCCAGCCCAGGCCCGGCCGTTCAGAAAAGCGTCGGCCGGGGCTGGATGGTTGCTGGCTTCCAGAAGTTGGCTACCGGCCGGAGCGTAGACGCGCAGGTAATTCCAGTAACAGCCCTGGGTGAGCGTCTCGTAAGTCACGTCGGGCGTGTAAAGCGTCCCTTGCTGGCAAGGCCGGCCGTCGCCGGTAGCGCTGTTCAGATAGTGAGCGAACAAGCTGGCCCGACCGCTGCCGTCAGCGGTCAGGGTCACATCATAATTCAAGCTGCTACCAACGACGGCGTTGGTCTTGTTATAGCCCATGTTGGTCTCCACGACCATCAGGACATCCTGGGGGCCTGGGTTCGCCAGGCGGCCGTCCCAACCCAGTTCGCTAAGGACTGCGGCGGCCGCCGGCTCTCGCACGTACAGTTGCAAATGCTTGGTGTCCAGGGCATAAAGCAGGGTTCGGGCCAGGTTGACCAGATCGAGTGAGGCCAGGTCGCTCTCTAGCCGGCCGCGAATGGCCGCCGCCACTGGTCCCATGAACGACTTGCGGGTCTGAATCCAGCTACGGCCGCCTTCCTCGACTGGTTCACGCCAGGCCTGGCGCAGGGCTGGTATCACCGTGTCGCCGGTCAAAGTTGTTTCGAGTTCGGCGACCGGCAATGGCCCAATGGCGCTGATGAGCAAAACCAGGAATTGTTGGTCGAGGGCCAGCACCCCATCGGCCCGCACCCCCTGGCCGTATTCGTAAAGCTCAATAGCTTTCTCGGCCGAGGTGGGAAAATCCGGCCAAAAGTTGCTGTCACGAAAGGTGAACAACTCCAGGCCCATGAAGTTGAACATCGGCTCCGGCGGCAAATCATACGGCTGGTTGCGCCAGTTATCTACGGTGTAGGCGTCGCGGAACTCCAAGGAGGCGATTTGCCCGCGATCCAACACCAGCAAGCCCACGCCGCTAATGAAGCCACCTGTCGGCCGGACTTCGTCTTCGTTCTGAGCAATGATCAGATAGGTGCGCGGCCCGTCTCGCCCCAGAATGGCCGGCAAGGACGGGGCGGCCCTGAGCGCCTGCTGGGCGAAGGGCAACCACTCATCCAGTGGCCCCAGCAGCGATTGGAGACGGCCGGGTAACTGCTCCACGTTGGTCAGGCTGGCCCGCGCCGCCGCCACCCGTTGCAGGGCCAGCCCGGCCAGGGCCAAGTCGGGCTGGGCGCGGTCGAGCTGCTCAAGGAGGGCCGGTAGTGAGCCGGTCAATCCGCCCTGGCCGCTCTGGATGGCTTGCCAGGCTGGTCTAATGGCCTGCCAGCCGTGTACGACGGCCAATGTGCCGGCGTCGGCCATCTCCAGCAGGACCGGAGCGGCGGCCAGGCTGGGGCCGATCTCGGGCAGCCATTTTAGGGACGGGGCGACGGTGATGAACGGCCGGCTTTCCCCCACTAAGGTCACCACGTCCCCCCGCGCTCCTAGTACCAGTCTTTCGATACCATCTGGGTCGGCCGTACTGATTCCCCCAGCCAGCAGGCCGGCCGCTTCTTCCTGGCGGGCTTGTAGCGACTGGACGGCGCGGCCGATGCGCCAGCTTTTGACGACCAGCCAGGCCACCAGCAGGAGTATACCCGCTGAGAATAAAACGCGGATGAACGCGGATGAACGCAGATTTTTATGGGCGGTGGTGTGCCCACTCATATTGTCTCCTTTGGAAGTGGACAGGAATGGCAGGCGTAAAGTTCGTTGGCTGCGGCCGGTCTCTGGCCGCGCCACGCCAGGCTCACCCGGCAGAGGGGGTGGGAGGGTAGATTGCCTTCCTCGAAACCGTCCAGGTCGTCTTTCTCTAAACCGTGTAGGGTCGGATAGCGACGGCCGAGACGCTGCCGGTACCAGTCAAAGGCGAATAGGTTGCTATCTACCAAGATCAAATCCGGCCGTTGCCCCTCCACCTGCTGAAAGTACCATAGCGCAAAAATCGTTGAGTCTCCTGGCGTCAAGATCATCGCCGCCGGCGGGGCCTCTTGCAGCGCGGCCTGGGCCAGCGGCCGTATGGCCTCCATCCCGGCCAGGCGAAGCTGCCCAAAGTTTAACGTAAGCGAAAGGAGAGGCAAGAGTAAGGCCCAATCACCCACCAGACGCAACCCACATCTTAACAATAGACTCAATATCAGCAAGCCAGGCAGAAAGTAGAGATGAGCGTCGGCCGTCCGGTAGCCAAAGGCATAGATGGCATACGCGGCTACCGTCAGCCATAAAAAGATGGTCAATCTATGAGGCGGGTCGCCCTTCCGCAAGGGCGAC
>JBFMFT010000556.1:0-2867 GCA_040751925.1 Chloroflexota bacterium | reverse complement strand
GGCGCAGGGCCCCCCGGCCGATCCAGGCTACCAGCGTCAACAACAAAAGAGCCTGGCCGCTGTCCAGTAAGGTGTTACCTAGAATGATATTTTCGTAAGCCCCCCACGGCCCGGCCAGCAAGGCCAGGGCCAGGCCGCATAATGGTTGGATGAAGACCAACAGCAATACGGCCGCCCCACCCACCAGGCCGGCCGCCGCCGGCAGAGGGAGTTGGGTGATGATCACACCCACCAAGACGGCGGCCGCTGTAGCCCAGAAGGCGGAAGGATGAAGGCGGAAGGACGACGAAAACATCAGGAGATTGGCAATTACTCCTTCCGCACGCGACTACGGAAATAGTCAATTGTGCGGGCCAGACCGTCGGCCAGGCTGACTTGCGGTTCCCAATTCAAGACGGCGCGCGCCTTGCTGATGTCCGGCCGGCGCACTTTGGGGTCGTCGGTTGTGCGGTCGTCGGTGGGTTGCACGTGAACGATAGGCGACTCACTGCGGGCGATCTCCTGCACCGCCTGGGCAAACTCCAGGATGGTCATTTCGTTAGGATTGCCAATGTTGACCGGCGAGGTTTCGTCGGATAGGAGCAGCCGGTACACCCCTTCCACCAGGTCGCTGACGTATTGGAACGAGCGGGTGCGACTGCCATCGCCATAGACGGTCAATGGTTGCCCGGTGAGAGCCTGGTGAATGAAGTTGGGGACAACGCGGCCGTCGTTCAATCTCATACGTGGGCCAAAGGTATTGAAGATGCGAACGATGCGTGTATCTACCCCATGATAGCGATGGTAGGCCATCGTCAAGGCTTCGGCGAACCGCTTGGCCTCGTCGTAGACCCCACGCGGGCCAATGGGATTGACGTGACCCCAATAGCTTTCCGGCTGCGGATTCACCTGTGGGTCGCCGTAGACCTCTGAGGTGGAGGCCAACAAGAAGCGCGCATCTTTGGCTTTCGCCAGGCCAATCGCGTTCAACGTGCCTATAGAGCCGACCTTGAGGGTATGGATGGGATGTTCCAGGTAGTCGTTGGGGCTGGCGGGGGAAGCGAAGTGGAGGACGGCATCCAGGCGGCCGGCCAGGTAGATGTAATTGACGACGTTGTGCTTGATAAAAGTAAACCGCTCGTGGCCCATCAGGTGGGCAATGTTATCGGTCGAGCCGGTAATCAAATTATCCATGGCCACCACCGTGTGGCCTTCAGTCAAAAAACGCTCGCACAAATGGGAGCCGAGAAAGCCGGCCCCGCCGGTAATCAAGAGACGCATAGCCGCTCCTTATATTGAGATAGCGCGTATTGTAGCCTGAAACGTGAAACGTGAAACGTGAGAACGCAGTGCCTAGCGCGTATTCCGTACACGAATCCTCAATACGGACTACGCAATACGCAACACGTTTCACGTTTCACGCCTCACGTAGTATACTCCCGCCCAATCTTTGTAACGGAGTTTCTCTATGACCACTGCCCCGGCCGCCGGCCAACACGAACGGCGCAAAGCAGACCACATTCGTATCAACCTGGAAGAAGACGTGACCTTCAAGGGTCTGACGACTGGCCTGGAGCGATACTTCTTCATGCACCAGGCTCTACCGGAACTGAACCTGGCCGACGTGGATACCCGCACGCATCTTCTAGGTAAGGAATTACGCACCCCCCTACTGGTTTCTTCGATGACCGGCGGCACAGAGGAAGCCCGCCAGATTAACCGCACGCTGGCGACGGCCGCTCAAGCCCTCGGTCTGGCTATGGGCCTGGGGTCGGTGCGGGCGGCCGTCGAAGACCCGCGCCTGGCCTACACCTACCAGGTGCGCGACATAGCTCCCGATATACTCCTTTTCGCCAATTTGGGGGCGGTGCAGCTCAATTATCGCTATGGCCTGGCCGAGTGCCAGCGAGCGGTGGAACTGTGTGGCGCGGACGCCCTGGTACTGCATCTGAATCCGCTGCAAGAGGCGGTACAACCAGAGGGGGATGGTAACTTTGCCGGACTACTGGGCAAGATTGAGGCAGTCTGTCGCCGGCTGTCTGTGCCGGTCATTGCCAAGGAAGTCGGCTGGGGCTTCTCCGAGCGGGTGGCCCGCCAACTGGCCGAGGCTGGCGTGGCCGCTCTGGACGTGGCCGGTTCGGGCGGCACCTCCTGGAGCCAGGTGGAGATGCACCGCGCTCCCACCGCCCGCCACGCCCGCGTCGCCGCCGCTTTTATTGATTGGGGGATTCCGACGGCCGTCTCCATCCAATACTGCCGCCGGGCTGCCCCCCAACTGCCCGTTATTGCCAGCGGCGGCGTCAAAGATGGCATTGACGTAGCTAAATGCCTGGCCCTGGGGGCGACGGCCGCTGGTTTGGCCGGTGACTTCCTGCGGGCGGCCGTCCAGGGAGTCGAAGCCGCCATGGCCCTGGCCGAAACGCTCACCGCCCAATTGCGGGTGGCCATGTTCTGCGCTGGGGCCGGCGACCTGGCTGCCTTAGCCCGCACGCTCCTACACACAAAGTTTGACGAAGTGGCAGGTAGCAGGTAGCAAGTAGCAGGTAAGAAATGCCACCTGCCACTTGCCACCCTGCTCAGGTTTCACGTTTCACGCTTCACGCTTCAAGTTTCCCCATGTCCAATACCCTCCACACTTTTGCTCAATCTATGATCCCGGCCGTCGAACACGAGATGCGGCTGGTGTTACGAGCCGACGAAGCAGACGGCGACCCGCTGTTTGCCATGATGCACTACCACCTGGGCTGGGTGGACGCTCAATTCCGGCCGACGCCCGGCAACGGCGGCAAGCGCATCCGGCCGCTCCTGTGCCTGCTTAGTTGTCAGGCGGCCGGGGGCGATTGGCGGCAAGCTGTCCCGGCCGCCGCCGCCGTCGAACTCCTGCACAA
>JBFMFT010000555.1:0-2875 GCA_040751925.1 Chloroflexota bacterium | reverse complement strand
CGGCCGGGGGCAATAGAAAAACGGTGGTCAGGTGGTTGGTCAGGCCCAGGCCCAGAAGAAAAGCTGACAGATTTTGGATTTTGGATTTTGGATTTTGGATTGGCAGTCCCTGCCAAAATCCAAAATCCAAAATCCAAAATAACAGCAGCGTGCCGATCACGATTAGTGCGTGCAGGGTGTACACTTCGGCTTCGATGGCCTGGCTCCAGAAGGTGGGGGTGAGGCCCAGAGTGACGGCCGCCAGGAGGGCCGGTAGGCGATGGTTAGTGATGCGCCAGGCCAGCCAATAGACCAGGTAGAGGGCGGCCAGGCCAAAGACGACGGAGGCCAGGTTGACTCGCCAGGCGATGGAGCCAATGGGCAGGAAGGTAAAGACTTTCGCCAGGAGTAAATAGAGGGGGTAGCCAGTGGGGTGGACGATGCCCAATTTGGGAACGACGACCTGAAACTCGAAGGTATCAGCCCGGCCGACGGTGCGGCCCATGGTGAGCAGGTAGATGGGGAGCAAACCCAGTAAGAGCAAGGCCAGGACAGGTAGTGACCGCCGACGGCCGACCGCTGACGGCCGACCACCTACCGCCAGGGCGGCCGTCAGCCACAAGCTGGCGAGGAAGAGAAAGCGGCTGCGTACCAGGTCTACGGCCGGGTCGAAGAGGTAGAGCAGGTTTAAGAAAAGGGGGAGCAGGGGTGTGAGGATGAGGGGGTGAGGGGGTGAGGAAGCGCTGTGGCGATGCCAGAACCACGCGCCAATAGCGGACGTTACCAGCGCCACCACCAGGATGGGCAGCGGCCGGCCGAGAACCAGCAGGTCTGGGAAGAACCCTTCGTAGAAGAGGCGGGTGACGGCCGCCGCCCCCACCCCAAAGGCCAGGGCCACAGCCAACGTTTTACCCAGGGTTGTGGCGGAGATTCCCTTTCGGGAATGAAAAACGCGATCCAATGTGACGGTCCATAAACAACTTCGTGGTTTTCGTTCGGAGTGGGTGCTTTAGCACCCCAGGCGATGAATCGCCTACTACGAACAGTCCTTGACAGTATAGCGAGGTAGGGCGATTTTCCAAATCGTCCAAATGCCCGCGCAAGCTGGAAGCGTGCGCTACGTCGAGTTTGTCCGCGCAAGCTGGAAGCGTGCGCTACGCCGGTAAAACACACTTTCAGTTTGTCTTACGCCCAGCCTTCGTTATAATTGGGGCGCTCGTCCAGATATAGTTTCATATTTCAGTTCACAAGGAGCGACAAAATGAAATTCCGAATCGTGTTGGTACTTACCATTCTGGTAGTTCTGTTTGGTATGGGCTCGGCCCCGGCCGACAGTGGGGCCAAGCAGCCTGGCGGTCTGGCTGTCATGTATGGACTGCGGGCGATGGCCGAAAACCGAGGGGTGGCCGCGCCGGCCCCGGCGGTCACGGACGATGGGGGAGGTGTGTTAGTGACCTGGCAGAACATGGCCCAGGCTCCAGAGGCGCGGGCCGGCGGCACGCTGACTTACGTGCGCGATGCGGCCGGCCAGCACAACGTCTGGTACATCGGCGGCATCGTAGACCTGGATGGTAATGTGGATGGGTCGGTGCATAAGTACGCCGCCCAGAGTAACACCTGGACGGCCGACGTGGCCACTATGCCGACTCCGGCCGGCGGCCATTGCGCGGTGGCTATCGGCCGCACCATCTACGTCATTGGCGGCACCGACGTTCTACAGTCGGCCGTCGGCGTTCAGGCCCTCAACACCGATACGCTTACCTGGAATACAACCTTTGACGGCTTCCCCAGCGCTATTGCTACCGGCCTGGCTACGCATGGTTGTAGTGTCCTGAATAATCTCATTTACGTTTATGGCGGCGGCGACCCGGTCAATCTGCTGCCCTACCCCTATACCTTTACTTTCAATCCGGCCGCTCCGGCCGGCAGCCAGTGGACGCAACTCAGCTTCAACATGGTGCATGGGCGGGCCGGCTTTGGCTACGCCACTGATACGGTCAACCGGAAGATCTATACGGCCGGCGGCACCGACGCCTATCCTGGCGGCATCCCCAACCAGTTGCCCTACGTGGAAGTCTTCGACCCATTGACTGGCTGGGATGACACGCCGGCCGACCTGCCGGCCGCTCGTACCGGTTCAGCCCTGTTCACCTACCGCAACAACACCCAGTTGATCATCGCCGGTGGCGGCGTGCTGACCCCCCTCAAGACGAGCCTGGGCTGCGCGTTGCCCGCCTGCTCTAGCTGGGTTAGTTCACAGAGCATGATTGGCGAGCGCACCACCCCGGCCTACGCAACCGTTGGCCCCTTCATGTTCGTAGCCGGCGGCATTGACATTGACCTGATCTTCATCAATTTCCTCCGCACCGTCGAGCGTGGGCGGTAAGGAGCGTATTGCGTATTGCGTTCGAGGCGTACACGCAACACGGAATACACCATGCAATAGTTCATAAGGTAAAGAGTCAGGTTCCCGTACGGAACCTGGCTCTTTTTTACCTGTGATAAATGTCACGCAAGGGGGTGACATTCGCCATTAGACGAAATGACGGCCGTTCTTTACAATGACGGCTATGTTACCAGTCGAGGCGATGAAAGGCCCTCTTTTCGATGGACTGACCCCCGCTCAGGTGACGAAGCTGGCGGCCTGGCTTGAGCCGGCGAGCTTCGCCGCCGGCGAAACGATTTTCAACGAGCGTGAGCGGGCCGAACGGCTTTACGTGGTGGAAGGTGGGGAGGTTGCCATTCGCTATCGCCCGGAGGATGGTGGCGGCTACTTGACTATCGCCACTGTGCGGCCGGGTGGGGTGTGCGGTTGGTCGGCGGCCCTCGGCCGGGCGCGCTACACCTCGGCGGCCGTGTGCTTGACCGACGTGCAAGCCCTGGCGATGCGCGGTCA
>JBFMFT010000554.1:0-2880 GCA_040751925.1 Chloroflexota bacterium | reverse complement strand
GGTCGAAAAGCTGCCCCTACCCAACCCGCAGCCGCTCCTGGATATTCTGACCAACTATGGGCAATCGCTGGCCGAATTCCTGCAAATCGGCGGCGCAAAACTGACGGCCGATCGCCTTCGCGCTCCCCTCTTTGCCTCTTCTACACCTCAGGGGGCGGATGTCGTGCGTAGGACGTAATGCCTAATCGGAGATGATGACGCATTACGAACCACCACAAATCCTGACCCTTTTCCTGCTGGTATTATCTTCCTAAAAAGGCTACAATTCCGCCAGTGGCGAGGATCACCTCTGTTTTCATACACGGGCTAAACCGCCCATGTTTGTGATCGCCCGATCACTGGTTGCGGATGACACGTCGCTCACCTACCTACCGACTACGCAAGTCAGATTGGCCGCTGGGATTGCTGGCCGTTTCTGTGCTGCTGGTGTATTTCTTCTACACCTTCATCTACCTGTTCCAAACCCCTTATCCGGGCTTTGATATGCGGACGGTGGCCGGCCAGGGTGGCTGGGATCCTGATTTAGAAGGACACGATGGGCTAATTGTCGCCATTGGAAAGCTGACCTTTGGCGAATACGAGCGCAGTTGGGATAAGGTGCCCTTTCAGGGATTTGAGCCAGGCGATAAGGTAACTCTCCTGTTCAATGACCAATCGGAGCTAGAGTGGCGACTGCCACCGCCGGACCTTTCGAGCCGTGTGCGCCGTCTCATCAATACCGTTACCTTTCTCCCGTTTTGGTTGGCGGGTACGGCCGTGCTGTTGTTCTTGCGGCCGCGCGACCGTCGCTGGGCTTTGTTTGCGGCCTTTCACTACCTGACAGCTATCTGGTTTGTGACGGGAAGTGTGGCCGAATGGCAAATCGGCGGTTCGCGCCAGGCTCTTCGGTCAACGATGTGGCTGATGGTCCCCGTCTATCTTCACCTCCACCTCATTGTCCCTTCATCCCTTTTTGATCGCCTGGCGCGGATATTCATGCCCTTCCTCTACACGGCGGGAACGCTCTTGGCCTTTGCCCAGCTCCTGGCCCCAGCACCCACTAGCCTGCCCTTGTTGGCCCTGGTCTTGGCGATTGTGGTCAGCTTCAGCCTGTTGCTATATCGCCTGGTCAGCCGCTCGTCCCCGCCGGCCACCCGCATTGCCACCCGTCTCATGCTGGCCGGTATCGGCTTTGCCTTTGGCCCCGGCATTTTCTGGGTGCTTTTTCAGTCCAACTCGGCCGCGCCAGGGTTGCTTTTGGGTGGCGTGGTCTTGCTGGCAATTCCGGTCTTGCCCCTGTTCTACCTGTATGCGATCTACAAGCGCCAGTTAGGCGTGTTAGAATTTCGGGCTAATCGCTTGCTGAGTCTGTACACTTTCATCCTGATCTATCCGCCCCTTTACCTTTTGCTCTTCATTATTGGTGGAGAAACGATTGACTCGTCGGAGGGACGCACTTTATTCAACCTGGCGATTTCCAGCGCCTTTGTGATCGCTACCCCGCCTCTGCTAACGCAATTCCGGCGTATGGTTGACCGCCTGGCGTATGGAACGGAACATAATCCAGACGACATTGTACGGGTCTTCGCCAACCGGGTGCCAACGGCCTTGACCCGCGAAGCCCTGGTCTATCTATTGAGCAAGGAGTTTGGGCCTAGTTTGCTCATCCGCCAGTCTGCCCTCTATCTCTTTGTGGATGGGGAGTTGGATACCTGGTACAGTCACGGACTGGGAGAGGAAACGACGGCCGCCGTCAAAGCCCACCTGCCGCAGTTATTATTAGAAGCGGCCGTTTACCAGCCCCCCCATCGCCGGCGGCCGGGCGGCCTGGAATGGGTGCGCCTGGTGATGCCCCTGAAGACTCGCGAGCGCACCATTGGCCTCTGGCTTTTCGGCCGGCGCGACCCCGACGACTTTTATCCCCAACCGGACATTCACCTCCTGCAAACCTTAGCCAACCAGATCGCCCCAGCGATTGAGAACATTCGCCTCTATGAACTGCTGCAAAAGGAGGCTGGCCGGCTGGCCGACGAAGTGGCCCGGCGCACGGCCGAACTACGCGCCGAACGCGACCGCACACAGGCCATTCTGGACGGGGCCGGCGAGGGGGTCTTCTACACCGATCCTGAAGGGCGCGTCCTGTACCTGAATCCGGCCATGACCAGATTGACCGGCTATACAATGGCCGAAGCAATGGGCCAGACCGTGACCCTCTGGCTGGAGGGGGATTCTTTGCCAGAGACGTTAGAGAAGATGTGGACGGCCCTGCGAAATGACCAGCAATGGAGCGGTGAATTGGCCGGCCGCCGGCGCAACGGCTCGTCCTTCGATTTGCACCTGACCGTCGCCCCCTGCCACGCCCCTGACGGCCGCCTGGCGGGCTACGTGGGCATTCTATCTGACATCAGCCGCCTCAAAGAGCTAGACCGCCTCAAAAGCCTCTTTGTTTCCAACGTTTCCCACGAACTCCGCACGCCTATTACCAATATCAAGACTTATTTGACCCTATTGGATCGCGGCCGGCGGGAGCGCTGGGACCACTATCTTTTGGTAGTCAATAAGGAAACGCAGCGGCTCGGCCGTTTGATAGAAGACCTGCTGCTGCTGTCCCGCCTGGATGACAAGGCCAACTCGCTAAACCTGGCCCCGACTGATGTCAGCTCGATTGTCTACGAGACCACCCAAATCTTTGCCGCCAGAGCCGAGGCCAAACGTATCACCCTACAAGCGCAAATCGGTTCACCACCGCCGGCCGCCCTGGCCGACGCCGGCCAACTCGATCAGGTGTTGACCAATCTGGTAGCCAATGCCCTCGCTTACACCCCGGAAGGAGGGCAAGTGGTCGTTAGCGCCGGGCCGGGGCAAAACGGCCGATCCCAAATGGTGTGGATCAAAGTGGCG
>JBFMFT010000553.1:0-2895 GCA_040751925.1 Chloroflexota bacterium | reverse complement strand
GCAACGCCGAAAGCGGCAACTGCCCGGTGGGGGGCGACAACCTGGCCGCTCGCCTGGGGGCGGTGATGGGTGAGTTGGCGAAGAACGGCCGCGACAAAGTGACCCTGGTCACGTCGCCGGAAATTGCCAGCTTTGGCGATTGGGTGGAGCAGTTAATCGCCGAGAGTACCGGCAAGGAGGGGAAGGGTATCTTGCCGGTGGTGGGTGAACCGCTGGGTTCACCGGCCGACTACGGGCCGGATCGCCTGTTCGTTTATTTGCACCTGGACGAAGGTACGGGCGAGGCAGGTGGGAGACAACTCCTTGGCCATCCTCTACACCCTCACCCACCTGCCTCGCCCCTACAGGTAATTCAGGCATTGGAAGAAGCCGGCCACCCGGCCGTCGGCATCCACTTAAAGGATGTGTACGACCTGGGCGCGCACTTCTTCCTGTGGGAGATGGCTACGGCCGTGGCCGGCTATCGCCTGGGCATCAACCCCTTCGACCAGCCCAACGTGGAGTCAGCCAAAGTCCTGGCCCGCCAACTGGTGGCTGCCTACAAGGAAACCGGGCGGTTGCCGGCCGTCGAAGCCGCTCCCTTGACCCCGGCCGCCTTGAGCGACTTTCTGGCCCAGGCCCGGCCGGGCGACTACATTGCCCTGCAAGCCTACGTGCAGCCCACGCCGGAGGCCGACGCCGCCCTGTTGGCTTTGCGGACGCGCCTGCGCGACCAGACCCACCTGGCGACGACGGTGGGCTATGGGCCGCGCTTCCTGCACTCGACCGGCCAATTGCACAAGGGCGACGGAGGGAACGGGCTGTTTATCCAATTTACGGCCGACAACGCCGAAGACGCGCCCATTCCTGATGAGCCAGGTCACCCTGCTTCTTCGATGACCTTTGGCGTTCTGAAGGCAGCCCAGGCGTTGGGCGACCGCCAGGCCTTGCTGGACAACGGCCGTCGGGTCATTCGTGTCCACCTGGGCGCGGACGTAACCGGTGGTTTACAGCAGCTTGTAGGCAGGTAATTGGTAACTGGTAAATACCAGTTACCAATTACTAGAGAAGGAAATTCACCTATGACCAACACACTCCCCACCACTATTGTCATTTTCGGCGCGTCGGGCGACCTGACCCAGCGCAAGTTGATTCCCGCCCTCTACAACCAGTTCCGCAAGGGGCGGTTACCGGCCGTCACCCGCATCGTGGGTTACGCTCGCCGCCCTTACAGCCACGAGGAGTTTCGCGCCTTGATGAACCAGGGGGTGCAGAAATTCGCGGCTAAGGTGTATCGGAGCGAGGTATGGGAGCGCTTCGTGTCCAATTTGTGGTATTACAAGGGCGACCTGGACACGGCCGCCGACTACCCCCAGCTAGACGCCTTCCTGCACGAGTTGGAGGGCGGGCCGGCCAACCGCCTTTATTATCTGGCGACTTCACCGGAATACTACGGGGCGATTTGCGGACACCTGGGCGCGGCCGGGATGTCCGGTGAAGACGAAGGCTGGCGGCGGATCATCATCGAGAAGCCGTTCGGTCGTGATTTGGCTTCGGCCGTCGCCCTCAATCACGCCGTCCACACCGCTTTTCAGGAAAGCCAGGTCTACCGCATTGACCATTACCTGGGCAAAGAGACTGCCCAAAATATCTTGTTCTTCCGCTTCGCCAACACCATTTTCGAGCCGGTGTGGAACCGGAATTACGTGGACAACGTGCAGATCACGGTGGCTGAAAACGTAGACGTGGGTCACCGGGCCGGTTATTACGACCAGGCTGGTGTGCTGCGCGATATGTTCCAGAACCACCTGCTGCAATTGCTGACCCTGGTGGCTATGGAACCGCCGGCTTCGTTTAACGCCGACGCCGTGCGAAACGAGAAGGTCAAGGTGTTGGCCTCGATTCCCCCCCACGAAGCGGAGGCGGTGCGGGCGCACACCGTCAGGGCGCAGTACAAGGGCTATCGCCAGGCCCCCGGCGTGGCGGCCGAATCCCAAACACCCACTTACGCCGCCCTACGGCTCTATATCAACAACTGGCGTTGGCAGGGCGTCCCCTTCTATTTGCGGTCAGGGAAGGCCCTGGCTTCGAAGGCCTCGGAGATCATCATCCAATTTCGCCGGCCGCCCCACATTCTGTTCAACCTGCCGCCCGGCCACAAGCTCACTTCCAACATCCTCTCCCTGTGCATCCAGCCGGACGAGGGGATTCACCTGCGTTTCGAGACGAAAGTACCGGACTCCTTGCAAGAGACTCGTTCGGTCAATATGGACTTCCACTTTAGCACCTCTTTTGGTGACGACGCCTTACCCGACGCTTACGAGCGATTGCAGTTGGACGCTTTATTGGGCGACGCTTCGTTGTTCACTCGCAGCGATGAGATTGAAAGGGCCTGGCAGCTCATTGATCCGATCCTGGAGGGTTGGAATTCCGGCTACGCGCCACCACTGGCGTTCTACGAGCCGGGGACGTGGGGCCCGGCCGAGGCGGACGAGTTTATTGCCCACGACGGCCGTTCCTGGCGGATTGGCTGCGCGCCTCACTGATCACCCTCACCCCCGGCCCCTCTCCCAGGCAGGGCGAGGGGAGGGCCTGCCCCCTCTCCCTCAGAGGGAGAGGGGTTGGGGTGAGGGTGGGTAATCCAGCTCACGGGGCTGGCAACTCGGCACAAATCGAATTGAAATTGCAGTCAACCAACTGAACGATGTCCCCTGTCTCTGGATACACTTCCAGGAACAGCCCAATCCCTCGCGCATAGTATTTGCGACCATACGCGCCCGGCTCAATGGGAGTGAACTCGCGGGTTACGACACAATCGCCGGCCGCGCACATCAACTCCGCCAGGTCTTGCGGCACAAACTCATCGAGTTCGGGGTCGCTACCATAGCTATAGCTGGTAGACAGCACCTCGGCCGC
>JBFMFT010000552.1:0-2924 GCA_040751925.1 Chloroflexota bacterium | reverse complement strand
CCCACGTAATCCGGCCACTCCGGTGGGTACACCGCTCGCAGGGCGAATCTGAGCAGAAAGTAACTGGCGACGGCGGCGGCGACGAGGATGAGCGGCACCAACAGACGAATGCCACCGTGTAGGGGGTCGCCGTTCAAGACCAGGGGGTAGGGTTTTGTGGAAGTCATCATCTTGCGCTAACCGCACAATCGCCAATGGTACACGATCTTTGTGATTTGTGGTAAGTGAGGGAAAAAACCTGCCCGCATCTTCTTGACAAATCAAAAAGATAATGATAATCTTTTTTTGATGGAAGTGAAACGTTTCACTTTTCTGTGATAGACCGTTAGAGAGCAAGATGAATCAGAAATTCAGAAGCGCCTACGGCTATTTTTCCGATGATGGGAAAGAGTACGTCATTACGACGCCACTAACGCCGAGGCCGTGGGGAAACGTCATCAGCAACGGTGATTATGGTATGGTGGTTTCCCAGAACGGTTCTGGTTTCAGTTGGCGGGGGAACGCCGGCCAAAATCGAATTACCCGCTCCTTCCAGGATTTGATCAAGGACAATTGGGGGAAGTATTTCTACATCCGTGACCTGCAAAGAAACGTCTACTGGTCGGCCGCCTATAAGCCGGTGATGCGCCCGTATACCTCTTTTTCGGTTGTACACGGCATGGGTTATTCCCAATTCAGCCAGCGAATTGAGGAAATTGATAGCCAACTGACCGTCTTTGTGGCGGCGCATGATCCGGTGGAGGTATTTCAGTTAAAACTTACCAACCAGAGCCACGAGGCGCGGGAACTGGATGTTACCTCTTACGCAGAGTGGCTGTTGGGGTTTGCGCCGGACGAGCACCGCGAGTTTCACAAGTTGTTTATCGAGACCTCGGCCGACGTCGCCAGCCGCACGGTCTACGCGCGCAAGTGCCTATGGGGTTTCCCCGACGATATGGGTCGCCACAACAACACCGACTGGCCCTTCACGGCCTTCATGTCCGTCAGTATGCCTCTCAAGTCCTTTGACTGTGATAAGGAGTCGTTCATCGGTCTTTACCGCAACGACGATAAGCCCCTGGCGATGACTGAGAGCGTGCTGGCCGGCCGGAGCGGACGATTTACCGACGCCATTGCCGCCTTGCAGGTCCAGGTAAACCTGCCACCCTACGAATCAAAGACGGTGGTGTTTACGCTGGGGGCGGCCGAAGATGGGCGGGAGGAGGTGACTGAACTGATCGGCCGTTATACGAGCGTCGAGAAAAGCGAGCAGGCCCTCCAGGTAGTCAACGATTTCTGGTCGCGCTTCATTAATAGCGAAAAGGTGGAGACGCCGGACGAAGCGTTTAACTTGATGACCAACTACTGGTTAAAGTACCAGTCCATCTCCTGCCGGCTGTGGGGGAAGTCTGCCTTTTATCAGGTGTCGGCCGGCTATGGCTTCCGCGATCAGTTGCAGGACAGCCAGATTTTCCTGGTCAGCGAACCAGAATACACCAGGAAGCAGTTATTGATGCACGCCGCCCAGCAATTCATTGAAGGGGACGTGTTGCATTGGTGGTTCTCGATCCGCGGGGGAGGGCCGCGCACCAATTGTTCGGACGACTTGCTCTGGCTACCCTTTATCCTGGACGCCTACCTGAAAGAGACTCATGATTTCACCATCCTGGATGAAAAGATTCCTTATCTGAACGGGCCGGCCGAATCCCTGTATGACCACTGCAAACGGGCCATCGAACGATCCTTCTCCCGCTTTTCGCCCAGGGGGATCCCCTTAATGGGCGATCACGACTGGAATGATGGGTTGAGCGCGGTCGGGACGTTGTTAAAGGGGGAGAGTTTTTGGGTGGCCGAGTTCTTGTACATGATCCTCGGTCATTTCAGTCCCATTGCCAGGCGGCGGGGAGACGAACGCTTTGCCCAAAGGTGCGATACCGTCCGCCAGAGTCTCAAAGAGGCCCTGAACAGTCACGGCTGGGATGGTGAGTGGTATTTGCAGGCCACGACTGATGATGGGTTGTTATTGGGGTCAAAAGGGAATGAGGAAGGCAAGATATTTCTGATGCCCAATGTCTGGGCGGTGATCAGTGGAGCGGCCGATGATGAGCGCGCCAAAGTAGCGATGGAGTCTGTCACCCAGTATTTACTGAAAGATTACGGCACGCTGTTGAATTATCCGGCTTTCACCAAACCCCGGCCGGATGTGGGCTACGTGACCCGCTACGCGCCGGGCTTGCGGGAAAATGGCGGTGTGTATACCCACGCCGCTACGTGGTCGGTTTGGGCTTACACCCTTGTTAATCAGCCGGAATTGGCCTACGCAGCTTACCAGCGAATTTGCCCGCCAAACCGCAGCGCGGACATTGAGACGTACAAGGCTGAACCTTACGTGACCCCCGGCAACATTGATGGGCCGCTTTCCGAGTATTACGGCCGGGGAGGATGGACGTGGTACACCGGCTCGGCCCAATGGTTGCATCGCGTCGCCACCCACTGGATTTTGGGTATCCGGCCGCAGGAGGATGGTTTATGGGTAGAGCCGTCCATTCCCGCCCATTGGCCGGGCTACACCGTGACCCGGAAATTCCGCGCTGCCTGGTACAAGATTGAGGTAAAGAATCCCCAGAACGTCAGCAAAGGGGTTCAGTCCGTGACCGTTGACGGGAAACCCCACGAAGGCCATTTGATCCCAGCCTTTCAGGACGGACAGACACATTTCGTCGAAATCATCATGGGAGAGGAAGGAGGCGCCTATTGAAGTAGAGTGAAGCAACCCCTATTCATTTTCACCACTTACTGAACAAGAATCAAGAGGAGATTAAGAAATGAAAGCCATGACGATACGATTGTTACTGCTTGTTCTGTTGTTGACGGCCCTGGTAGCCTGTGGCGGGGGGACAACAACCGAACAACCGGCAGCCACCGAACCCCCGGCCGAACCGACG
>JBFMFT010000551.1:0-2926 GCA_040751925.1 Chloroflexota bacterium | reverse complement strand
GCCGGGGCGGCTCAGGCCCAATTGGGCGCGTTGGGCCAGCAGCTTACGGACTTCCCCGGCCGGTAGGGGATTGTGAACGCCGAGTTGGGCCAGCATGAGGCCGATACGGGCGTTCTGCTCCACCGTTTCCAGACGCATAAAGGCTTCCATGAGGTCGCGGCCGACGGTCAGCGTGCCATGTCGCTGCAGCACAATTGCATCATGGTTAGCGATGAGGTCATGGACGGCTTGCGCGTTTTCCTGGCTGGACGGGGTGGCGTATTGGGTGGTGGGAATGAGGCCCAGAAAGACGATGACCTCCGGCAACAGGCAATCGGCCAGGGGGATGCCGGCGATGGAGAGGGCAATCGTGGTGGGGGGGTGGGCGTGGATGACCGCCTGCACGTCCGGCCGCCGGCGATAGGCTTCCAGGTGCATGGGCATTTCACTGGTGGGTTTGAGATGGCGGCCGGCGGCCGTGCCTGGGGCCAGCACACGGCCGTCCTCATCCACGATCAGCAAATGCTCCGGCTGCAAAAACCCTTTGTGCAGGCCAGAGGGGGTGATGAGCAGGCGGCCGGGCCCCAGCCGCGCCGAGATATTCCCGTCGCTGGCGGCGATGAAGCCCTTGTCGTACAGCAGGCGGCCGATCCGCACGATCTCCTGGCGCAGGGGGTGTTCAGTGGTGGGCATGGGTCACGTGCAGAGACGTTCCACCGGAACGTCTCTGCACATTATAATACGTTTTGGCGTATTACAGGCAAAATGTGGTAGAATAGAGAACTTTCGTTCTAAAAACCAGGAAACTCAGGGGCGGGAGGAACTCGAGGAACTCAGTTCCCCCCAGTTCCCTCAGTTCCATTCTGCGAGGGGTCTATGCCAAAACTAGAACTTGTTTCGGATTTCCGGCCGACGGGCGACCAGCCCGAAGCCATTGCCCAATTAGTGGATGGACTGAATAAGAACCACCGTTACCAGACGTTGCTGGGGGCCACCGGCACCGGCAAGACTTTTTCAATGGCCCAGGTTATTCAGGCTACCCAACGGCCGACCCTGGTCATCTCCCACAACAAAACTCTGGCCGCCCAACTGTACATGGAGTTCAAGGAGTTCTTCCCCAGGAACGCCGTCTCCTACTTCGTCAGCTACTACGACTATTACCAACCGGAAGCCTACGTTCCCCGCCACGACCTCTACATCGAAAAAGAGACGGAGATCAACGACGAAATCGAGCGGCTACGGCTGGAAGCGACTACTAATCTATTGAGCCGCAACGACGTGATCATTGTGGCCTCCGTTTCCTGCATCTATGGCATCGGCAATCCCGAAGCCTGGGGCAAGGTAACGGTCAAGGTCAAGCGGGGCGAGACCTACCGGCGCGACACGGTACTGCGCCAGTTGGTGGCTATTCAATACGAGCGCAACGACCTGGAAATCCGGCGCGGTGTCTTCCGCGTGCGCGGCGACACCTTACAGGTCATGCCGGCCTACGGCGAAACAGCCTACGCCGTCGAGTTTTGGGGCGACGAAGTGGAGCGGGTCACCGAGTTTGATCCGCTAACCGGCGAAGTGCTGGTGGAACACCTGCAAATCGAAGTCTTCCCGGCCAAGCAGTTCATCACCGACGAGCAGAAGTTGGCCCAGGCCATCAATGACATCGAGACGGAATTGAACGAGCAGATCGCCTTCTTCAAGGAGAAGAAGATGCTCCTGGAAGCGCAGCGCATCGAGCAGCGCACGCTCTATGACCTGGAAATGCTGCGTGAGGTGGGCTATACGGCCGGCATCGAGAACTACAGCCGCCACCTGGATCAGCGACAGGCTGGCGAGCCGCCCTGGACGCTGCTCGATTACTTCCCGCGCAACTACCTCTTGATTATTGACGAAAGCCACATGACCATCCCCCAACTGCGGGGGATGTGGGCGGGTGACCGCAGCCGCAAGCAAACGCTGGTGGAGTACGGTTTCCGGCTGCCCAGCGCGCTGGACAACCGGCCGCTCAACTTCGACGAGTTCACGCAACGGGTCAACCAGGTCATCTTCACCAGCGCGACCCCTGGCCCCTACGAGCTAGAGAAATCGGCGGCCGTCGTTCACCAGGTCATCCGGCCGACGGGCATCACCGACCCAGAGATCGAGGTGCGGCCGACCAGAGGGCAGGTGGACGACTTGTTGGGTGAAATCAAGAAGCGGGTGCAGAACGGCCAGCGCGTCCTGGTCACCACCCTCACCAAGCGCATGGCCGAAGACCTCAGCGACTACCTGTTAGAGATGGGGGTCAAAGTCCACTACCTGCACTCGGAAATCCACACCCTGGAGCGCACGGAGATTCTGCGCGACCTGCGGATGGGGGTCTTTGACGTGGTGGTGGGGATCAACCTGCTGCGCGAAGGGCTGGACTTACCAGAAGTCTCCATGGTCGCCATCCTAGACGCCGACAAGGAGGGCTTCTTGCGCTCGGAGACGGCCCTCATCCAGACCATCGGCCGCGCCGCCCGCCACGTGGAGGGCAAGGTGATCATGTATGCCGACCTGATCACCGACTCGATGAAGCGGGCCATCACCACCACGACTGAGCGACGGGCCAGGCAAGTTGCTTATAACAAGGCCCACAACATCGAGCCACGCAGCATTATCAAGGCGGTACGCGAGTTGACCGGCCAGTTGGCCCAGAAGGAACTGGCGTTGGCCGAGGAGAAGTCGCCCTACGTGACGACGGCCGAACTGCCCAAAGCCGAACTGAACCGCTTGATCAACGAGCTAGAAAAGCAGATGAAGGAGGCCGCCCAGGCGTTGGAGTTTGAGAAGGCGGCCGTCCTGCGCGACCAGATCATCGAGCTGCGCCAGACGTTGGCCCTGAAGGCGGCCGGCAAGGGGGATGACCTACCGGCCTGGGAGCGGCTACGCAAACTGGAGGCGGCCGGTGTAGCTTATGAAGTCTGATGGC
>JBFMFT010000550.1:0-2939 GCA_040751925.1 Chloroflexota bacterium | reverse complement strand
CGGCCTCGGTGGACGTGAAGGCGGCCCAGGCGCACGGCCGGCGCAGCCTCTTGCCCATTCTGCGAGGGTTGTTGCTGGCTGCGCCTGTGTTGCTGGTCTTTACGATTCTATTGGCCTCGGCCGACCCCATCTTCGCTGATTCGGTCGAACGTCTGCTCAACCTAGACCTGCTGCCCAACCTGGCCGAATGGGCCTGGCGCGGACTGCTCATTGTGGCGGCCGGCTGGTTTATGGCTGGTGGCCTGGTCTACGCCTTTGGGCGGCCGGCGTCGGCGGCCGGGCCGGGCGCGCTGGAAACCGCCGTCGGCAACCTGGGCCGGGCCTTCGCCATTGGCTTTGTCGAAGCGGCCACTGTCCTTTCGCTGGTCAACCTCCTCTTTCTCTCTTTTGTGACTATCCAGTTCACCTACCTGTTTGGCGGGCAGACGAATATCCGCCTGGATGGTTACACCTACGCCGAATACGCCCGGCGGGGCTTTTTTGAGTTGGTTGCGGTAGCTGCTCTGACCCTGGCTCTCATCCTGACGTTAAACTGGCTGACGCGGCGGCCGTTGCCTCAGCACGTTTACGGGTTCAATGGCCTGGGCAGCGTGATGGTGAGCCTGGTGTTGGTGATTCTCGCTTCGGCCTTTCAGCGGCTACGGCTGTACGAAGCGACATACGGTTACACGGAACTGCGCCTGTACGTCTACGTCTTTATGGGCTGGCTGGCCCTCACCCTGGCCTGGTTCCTGGTGACGTTGTGGTGGCGGCCGGGCCTGTTTGCCATCGGCCTGATGGTAGCGGCGATGGGCTTTCTGGCGACTCTGGACGTCATCAACCCAGATGCCTTCATCGTGCGGCAAAACCTGGCCCGTTACCAGGCCACCGGCGACCTGGACGCGGATTATCTAACGACGCTTTCTGACGACGCTGTGCCTGCCTTGCAGGAAGCTTTGAGCCAACTACCAACTACTGTACAGCCAACGCTTATCATCAGAAGAGCACTGTATGATCGGCACAAGGCTCTGCAAAAGGACACGGGCTGGCAACGCTGGCAGTCGTTCCACTTGGCCCACTGGTCGGCTTACTGGATATTGGCCGATGGAGATTAATGACCCTCACCCCCGGCCCCTCTCCCTGGGAGGGCGAGGGGAGGGCTTGTTCCCTCTCCCTGGGAGGGCGAGGGTTAGGGTGAGGGTGGCTATTCTATAAATATCAGGTTTCACGATGCGCTCACAAAGACTTGCTACTAATCAGAAATTATGGATGACCCTGGCTTTGGGGCTGGCCTCGGCCGCCTCGACCAGCATGGTCATCGTCCGCTACGCCTTTAGCGGCCAGGCGGTCTACCGCTTCCTGGTCTGGAATCTATTCCTGGCCTGGCTGCCCTTCTGCCTGGCTCTGGCGGCCTTTCGCCACCGGCGACGGCCGCTCATCGCCCTCGGTTTAGGCTTCCTGTGGCTGCTCTTCTTCCCCAACGCCCCGTACATTGTGACTGACGTGATTCACCTGAAACCATTGGGCCACGTCCCCTTGTGGTATGATGGCTTGATGATCTTCTCCTTTGCCTTGACCGGCCTGCTGTTAGGCTTCATCTCGCTGGCGGTGATGCAAGGGCTAGTCAGCCAACAGTACGGCCGGCTGGTGGGCTGGCTGTTTGTCCTATTCAGCTTGGGGCTGGGCAGTGTGGGGGTGTACATCGGCCGCTTCCTGCGCTGGAACAGTTGGGACGTGTTCTTTAATCCCCTCCAGATTCTTTACGACCTGCTGGACGTGTTGCTCAACCCAACGGCTCACCGTTCGCTTTACCTGGTCTCGGCCGTGTTGGGAGTCATACTCACTCTCTCTTACCTGGTTCTGGCATCGCTGTCCAAATTGGAGATTGGCGATTGGCGAGCAGACCGGAGAACGATTTGATGGGACTTCAACCAGATAATTGACATGCAAGGCGGTGAACATCCCGCTGGGTCAGCGGGATTTTGCGGGTTTAATAGCGGGATGGTTCTGTATGAATCCGACCCCATTCTGACCAGTTCACAGTCGTAGACCTATCGCGCTTCACGTTTCACGTTTCACGGGCCTGTGCTATAATGTCCCCATTCTTACCGATACCCATTCAGGAGGCTGGATCATGGAAATTTCCGTACAATCATTTAAGCGCGTCGAGTTACTGAGCGTTTCCGGCCGGATTGACAGCGGCACGGCTCCCCAGCTGGAGGAGAGCTTGCGGCAGTTGACGGATAACGGCCGCCATCGTATTGTAGCTGAACTTTCAGGCGTCTCCTACATGAGCAGCGCAGGGTTGCGCGCCCTGGTCGGCGCGCTGCGGGAGTGCAAGAAGCATGGGGGCGAGGTGGTCATCGCTACCCCTTCCGAGCGTGTGGCCGACGTGTTGAAGCTGGCCGGCCTCGACGCGGTTTTTCAAGTCTTTGGGGATACGGTTTCGGCCGTTGGTAGCTTCTAGGTGCGTGAAGCGTGAAACGTCAAACGTGATAGGAGCGGTCACATTTCACGTTTCACGCCTCACGTTTCACGTGTGAATGGGTCGCCCACGCCGATTAACGATTCCCGGCCGTTATAACAAAATCCGCCGGGCTTGCGCGTTTGTGGTGGCCGGGGCCAAAAAAGCGGGCCTCGATCAGAAAGCCATTGACGACGTCGAATTGGCTTGCGATGAGGCTTGCTCCAACGTCATTGAACATGCCTATGAGGGCGAAGGTCGAGGCCCTATCGAAGTGAGCTGGCAGGTGCAGGATCAGAGCTTCGTCATAACCGTGCGGGATCGCGGCCGTCCTTTCAACCCAGATGGAGTCGCTACGCCTCACATAGACCCGGACGATCTGAAAATTGGCGGGCTAGGTCTGCACTTCATGCGGCAGGTCATGGATCAGGTCTCCTTTTCTTTTAACGAGAATCATGGCAACACTCTGGTTATGGTCAAGCGCATTGCGTAACAG
>JBFMFT010000055.1:0-16927 GCA_040751925.1 Chloroflexota bacterium | reverse complement strand
TTAGGGGATTCTTTTTTATCTCTTAATCCCCCAATCCCCGCCCCTCTATCCGGCCTCCGATACCAGTCTTTGGCCGGGGTCTTGCACCAGGTACTTCACGACACCTGGCGGCGTGCCGTCGGTCAGGCCCGTCACGGTGTCCAGGCAGATGCGCCGGCCGTCAATCCGCAGCCAGTCCGAGTAGCCCTCCTTCACCTTCAGCGTATTGGTGCAGGGTTTGATGGCCGCGCCGACGTTGGGGCAGCCGGAAATCGGCCGGCCCTCTGGGTCAATTTCCACCAGCACTTTGCGGCCGTTGATCGTCACCCACTCCTGCGTGGCCTGAATCGCCACCTTACCGCCGATGTGTTTGCAGATCAGTTTGGCGTCTTCGGTCAAGAATCTCATCTTACCCTTTCTGAAAGTCAATCGCCTGGCCGCGAATCACGATGGGCTGGCCGGGGGCTTCGATTTCCAGGGCCGTGACCGCGTGCAGGTGAACTTTCTCCGGCGATAGTTCGACGAAGCTGCCCGCGCTGTTTTGCAGACGCAGGGTATTGGCTGCATCGTTAAGCTGGACGCGCTGGCCGCCAGGGGTCAGGAAGGTGTATCGTCTCACCGCGCCATTCTCTACGCCACTGTCAGGCGGCCCTTCCATCCCGTACAGGCCGCCCAAGACCAGGCCAGAGCCGGGGTCTTCGTGGGTGAGCAATACCAAAACGTGATCGTTTACGTCGGGTAAGGCAATTAGACCTTTACCCTTGCCGCCGGCCGGGGCCAACACACCCAGCCAGTCGCTCTCCACGTCTCCATAAGTGGGTAGACGAACCTGGATGCGGCCGAGATTGTCCGGGTCATTGACCTGGGTCACCACGCCCAGCGTCGCCACTGCCCCCACCGGCCGCCGCCGGGGTGGGGGTGGCGCGCTAGACAACTCCGACAAATAACCCCGCCGGGCGTCAATGGTGTGAGTGACTTCAGTCAAAACGTAACGGCCGGCCAGAGACGCCGCCACACCTGTCACCTCGACAATGGCCCCCGGCCGCAAGCGGGGATCACCCTGGGCCACCCCCCACAAGGTCACTTCACCCGCCCAGCGGCGGTCTAGTTCGGCCTGAGCCAATCCCTCGGCGTGGTCGGCGGCCGGCGTTCGCTCATCCACCAACTCGCGGTGTCCCATGCTGCCCAGCAAGTCTGGCAATACGGCCGCCGCCACCGCCCGGCCGCTCCTGGCCGCCTCTGTCTGCTCACTAACCACTTCTACCCGCAGTGGATTCCAGCCGGTGGCTGTCACTGAACGGGCGGCCGGATCGCCATTCACTTCCAGGCGGGCCTCCAATAGCGACGCGCCCAATTCCAACGGCAAGGGGGCGTCACTTTCCACTCCGGCCAGAGTACACAGGTGCAACTCGTTCTCGCGCGCCGTGAAATATAGCCCGCACAGCTCGGTGGCCTCAACCAATAATTCCAAATCGGACTGGCGATGCTGGTAAAGTCGCGGCCACAGGGGGCCATTCTCGGCCGCCTGAACCCGCAGCCCCACGTCGGCCACTAACTCCTGGGCCAAATCGCGCACCGTCACCTGGACGTGGGCGCGCACCGGCTGGCGTTTCCGCAGCCGGTGGAGCAGGTCATACCCTCTTACCCGCACCTCGTAGCCGGCCGTTGGCCCGTAGACGTGTTCGACGGCCGTCACCTGCCCCACGAACAGAGGCAAGGAGCCATCCTCGAACAGCACCCGCAAGGCTGCGCCCGGTTGCAAACGGTCGGCAATCGTTGACGAGGCGGGTGGGTCATAATAGACCAGTTCACACAGGGTGGGTAGCGATAATCGTTGAACAACCTGCACCGCGCCCAATGCCCGGCCGTCCTCGGCCGCCAACGGCGCGCCATCCACTTCCAACACCAGGGCGGGCAGCGTCGTCACTCCGCTCACGGCCGCCCTCCCAAAACAGTTAGCGGCGGAATCCGCAGCAGGGTCCCGGCCGCCAGGCGCAACGGATCCGCCAAATCATTGGCTACAGCCAATAACCGCCAGAGGGCCGCGTCGCCATAATAGTCATAAGCCAATTGGTCGAGGCGTTCACCAACGGCCGCTGCCTCTGTCTCGGCCGTCTCCGTCGCCGCGCCGCCGCCAACCACTTCGTGGACACTCCAATCCTCGGCCGGGGCCGGCAACTCCTCCGGCAACGTCTCCGCCAGGCTAATAGTCTCACTGACCACAGCCAATTGGTCACTGACTAGCGGCGGCTGGCCGCCGACGGCTGACGGCTCGGCCGCTTCGTCCACCCGCCACAAACGCAGGCGCAGCCAGGAGCGTTGGGGGATACCGCTCGGTAAGAACTGCTCGAATTGTTCGGCCACAGCCACCACGACGGCCGGGATGTCCCAGGCCTTGCCCCACAGAAAGCGCACCTGGGGCGGCCGTCGCTGACCACTTGCGTCGGCCGTATTCTCGGCCAGCCGCCACAAGGGAGCGGTCAGTTCGCGCACGTCCTCAGTGGTGATGGAGGAGCCAGCCAGGGCCACGTCAAAGAGCAAATCAAGCTGCAATTCCGTCCGGCCGCCACCCGTGTAGAGCAAGGGGTCTTCGGCCAACCCGGTTCGCGTCAATTGCCCACTGATGGCCGGGTGAGAACGGACGCCGGCCGTCCGGCGGATGACCAGCGTCTCCGGGTTCAACAGGCAGCGCAGCCGCTCGTTGGTCTCCTCCATCAAAAAGGCTACTCGTTCCACACCTGGCCTCGCTGTTCCCGCTCCAACCGCCGCCGCCGCTCCCACTCCCGCGCCGCAGCCTCGCCGTCGGGCGGGACGGCCGTCGCTTGCTCTGGGAGGGTCGGCCAGCGGTCAGTGGGGAGCGGCAATGGGTGATCGGCAATTGATAGTGGTGGCGTTGGTTGAGACCCCTCCTTATCGTTCTCAAGGCGGCCGAGGTTGGGTTCGGCTATAGTGCGCTTTAGCGCACTTTTCTCATCAGGCACGGGTTTCAACCCGTGACTTTGTTCAGGTCTGGGTGCTGGCGGTTGGCCTTCTGGCAGCGGATGGACAACGGATAAGCGGATACGCAACCCATCCATCCGCTTATCCGCTTCTATCCGCTGCCGCGCAAAAGCAGGATATGGGTAATTGGTAAATGGTAATTGGCGATTGCCTCCCATCTCGGCCCTGACCTCGTCATCCGATTCTGGGCCGGCCGCCGGCGTTGGCGCAGATACCCGTTCGAGCGGCAAGGGCGTTGGGGAAGGCGCAGCTACAGTCTGAGCGGCCGGGCTACTCGCCTCCATCGTCCGCCTCGCCTCTCTGGTGGCGGTGTCCGGCCAGCTCAAGGATTGAGCGGCCGGGCCAACAGGTACCATGCGTTGGGGCGTAGGGAATAAGGGCAAGGCGGCCGTCGGGCGACGCCTGGGCGCGGCCGGAACGGGCTGGTTTGGCCATGGGCGTGGTTTGACCACTAATGGGGAGAAAGCGGGTAGCGAGGGCGTCTTGGTCGCCACACCAACCTGGGCAATAACCTCATTCGCCGCCTCGTTATCCGCTTCACTCTGTCTGGTCGTCGGCGGCTCGGCAGTGGGTGGCCGGCTCCTGGTCTTCGGTGCCATTGGCGCAGCCGGCCGCCCGGCGGCCAACCGCGCGGCCGGGACTTCTTCAACCGGCGCGGCCGGATTGCTTAGGGTAACAGCCCTTTTTATAGGCCGCTCGCTCACAGTGGCTGCATCCGTCCTCCGTCCTTCGTCCTCCGCCCTCTGCCCACCGGCCAACAGGTGGGGCGCGCCGGCCCGCACTTTCGCCAGCCAGTGAGCCGGCGGGCCGGCCGGCCGCACTTTGGCTAACCAATGAGCCGGCGGCCCGGCCGCTTCCCCTGGCGCGATATTCGGTGGGGGTTCCTCGGTGACATTCTCTAATGGCTGGGACATTTCTGGTGGCTTCTCCAGACCAGGCAAGATCCCGGCCGCCGGCCGCAAGGCCCGGTTAGCCCAGTTTTGCAGCAGGCCCCCCAAACTTGCCAAGATGCGTGTCTGCCAGCGTGGTCGCCTCATTTACCCCCGCGATGAATCAGGAGGAGCAAGGCATCCCCAGATGCCGTCCGTCCGGCACGTGGGCGCACCTCTCCTTCGAAAATAGGACGCTGATGACGCGGATGGACGCGGATCAACGCTGATTTTCATTCTTCGTGGCGCGCTGTGGCGCGTGAAGTCTCCTCTGAGTGAGCCACAAAGCCACTAAGCCCTTTCCAGAGAGTCAAAGACCAGAGTGAGGCTTTCGATAGCGATCTCGCGGTTCAAGGCGTCCAGAGGTGCGCCGCGCCACTCGCTGGGCCAGGCGTCGGTCAGGTTCCAGCGCGTCACCTCATTCGAGCCTTCACTATCCAGCATGATAATCGAGACGTTCTTGCGCTCCACCCGGCCGCGCACACCGGTCAGCAACCACTCCCATAACTCGCGGGAGGAAGTCAGCCCATAGCGCAGGGTCACACTGGCGTAGTCTACCGGCCCTGGCACGTGGCGCACCACCTGGTTGTTACCCGCTTCCCGGTAGCGGATGGATTCGACTTTGACGCCCAGGCCGGTGCACTCGGTAAAGTGGCCTTCGGTGACGCCGGCGATGTCCAACTTGAAATTATAGGCGCGAAAGGGATCGGTCGTGGTATCAGGCATGATGATCCTCCTCGTTTGGGGTTAGCCCTGGACGGCGACTTCCGTGCCGCCCTCGTACTGGCTAATGCGAAAGACGATAAATTCGGCCGGCAGCACCGGCGCAATGCCAATCAGTGTGACGACCATCCCCGCCTGGATGTTCTCTGGCGTGTTGGTCTCCTCGTCACACTTGACAAAGAACGCCTCCTCCGGTGTACTGCCCATCAACGCCCCTTCGCGCCACAGGCGGGTCAAGAAAGCCGTCACGTCGCGGCGGATGGCCTTCCAGAGCGGCCGGTCGTTCGGCTCAAAGACAATCCAGCGCGTGCTAGTGGCAATGGATTCTTCTATCATGTTGAACAGGCGGCGCACATTCAGGTAGCGCCATTCGCTGCTGCCACTGGCAACCGTGCGCGCCCCCCACACCTGGATACCCTGGCCCAAGAAGAAGCGCAGGCAGTTGACCCCATTCTGGTTCAACTCACCCTGCTCCTCACGGGTCAGGCGGTAAGTGAGGTTTAACGCGCCGCGCACTGGCTCATTGGCCGGGGCCTTGTGGACACCGCGGGCCGCATCTGAGCGGGCCCAAATACCGGCCAGGTGCCCGGCCGGGGGCATGGACACCAGGTTATCTGGCGCCAGCGGGTCTCTCGCTACAATCCAGGGGAAATAGAAAGCCGCATAGCCGCCCGGTGATTGGCGCGGCCGCAAGCCGCCACCGGCCGCTGCTCCTTCTTTAGCCACCGTCGCCACCTGAGTCAAGAAGCGGATGTCCGCTACATCTTCCGGCGCTTCGAGGATGCCCACCCGATCCTTGAGCTTCTCGCAGTGGGCCAGAATGGCCTCGTAAGAGGCAGCGTCGGTGTAGCCGGGCGCGGCCACGATTGCCACCTCGTCCACCTGTTCAAGCAGGTCCAGGCCGGCCCGCTTGCGGCCGCTGCCCACGATGCCCGCCCCTTCGCCCACGTTGACTACGAAGCAACGGCCGCCGCCATTCTGGAAAAACCCATAGATAGCGTGCGAGAGGGGGGTGCTCTGGCTGCCCTCGGCCGCGAACTCGCGGACGAACTGCGACCAGTTGTTGACAGCGACTACCTCATTCACACGGGCGCTAGCCTGGGGGGCTTTGCCCACGAAGGCGGCCGTACTCGTGCCGACCGCCTGGATCGGCCGTGCGCCACCAGGCACTTCTTCGATGTAAATATCTGGAGCCATGTAAGTCAAGGCCATGTCATACCTCCTTTATCTGGGCGGGGATTAGGGGATTGGGGGATTGGGAAATGGATCAAAGCGGATAACGAGAGGCTCAGAGATGGCCAGCTGGCCTAACGTTACGTCCAGCGTCTTGCCCTTGGCTACGATCCGCACCTGGCGCAGTTGGCCTTCGCCGGGAAGGCCAGTAAAGCGAAACTCTCCTTTAGGGCCGGCGTAGGTGACGCGCTGAAGGGCAGGCAACTCAACTCTGGCCCCAGCGATGGGCAAATCATCCGGCCCGATGACCACACCTTGCAGTTCAACCAGGGGGGACGTTTGCAGCACCAGAGGTTGCCGCACGAGAGGCACGGCCGCGTCCGGCCGCTCCAGGCGCACCGGCGCGTGCAGGATGAACGAGGGTTGAGGGGGGAGGCCAAAGGCTTGCCAGGCGGCCGGCGGCAAGGGATCAAACGCCACGTCCATATCTGGGCTATCCATCGCCGCAAAGACCAGCCGGCCCAACAGCCGGTGGGCCTCTTCGGGTTCGTCGGCCCAGGTCGTCACCAGGTAATGGGCCATGAATTGCAGGGGCGGCCGTTTACGCTCCCGCAACGGGGGCATGGCCGCTAATTCTAGTAGGTAAAGGGAGACGCCCCGGCCGCTTTTTTCCGCACCTGGCGCAGACAATGTGCAATCCACTCCATCGAGAACACTTTGCACCCAGGCTCGCAGACGGCCGTCTACCTGCTCTATCATAATGGGAGTCCACCAATGCCGGAAACTGTGACCGCTACAGGAGCAAGTGTAACATAGTACCCTCTGATACGCAATCTGGTATACTAGAGCTAACAAAACCCCGTAGGTCTCGGAGACCTACGGGGTTTGAGTAGAATCGAGGAGTGTTTGATGCGCGTACCGTTATCCTGGTTAAAGGAATATGTGGATGTAACCCTGCCCGTGACCGAATTGGCCGACAAGCTGACCGTCGCCGGCCTGGAAGTCGAACAGATAGAATACATTGGCGTAGCCGGCGGCAATGACCCGGAACGGCTGGTCTGGCATCGTGATAAGATCGTGGTCGGCCAAATCCTGGAAGTGCAACGCCACCCGGCCGCCGACCGCCTGGTGTTAGCCACGGTAGACTTCGGCCGCCCCGACACGGAAGTCGTCGTCACCGGCGCACCCAACCTGTTCCCCTACGTGGGGCAAGGCGACCTCCGCCCCTTGCATCTCTACTCCCCCTTTGCCCTGGAAGGAGCGATCCTCTACGACGGCCACCAGAGCGGCCGAGTCAAAATGACCCTCAAGGGCCGCCAACTGCGCGGCATCTATAATCGCTGTATGCTTTGCTCAGAGAAAGAACTGGGCCTGAGCGAAGACCACGAAGGGATTTTGCTGCTCGACGGCCGCCCCACCCCCGGCGCACCCATCCAGGACGTATTGGGTGACGTGGTGCTGGACATCGCCATCATCCCCAACGTGGCCCGCTGCGCCTCTATCGTGGGCGTAGCCCGCGAAGTTGCGGCTCTCACCGGCCAGAAGTTGCGCCCCCCTTCTTACGAAGTCGTCCAGGAAGGGCCGCCGATTGAGGGCAAGGTAGCCATTAGCACCGAAAATCCTGACCTCAATCCTCGCTTCGTGGCCCTGCTTATCGAAGGGGTAGAGCAGAAGCCCAGCCCGCGCTGGCTGCAACGACGGCTGCAACTGGTCGGCCAACGGCCGATCAACGTCGTGGTGGACGTGAGCAACTACGTGATGCTGGAAATGGGCCAGCCCAACCACACCTTTGACTACGACGTATTGCGCGGCCGGGCCGACCCATACGACCCCGATGGGCCTATCCACGTCATTACCCGTTTACCCCACCCTGGCGAAAAGTTGACTACCCTGGATGGGATCACCCGCGAGTTGCACCCTTTTAATATCCTGGTTACAGACCCGGCCGGCTGCCTCAGCCTGGGCGGGATTATGGGCGGCCGGGATAGTGAAATCAATCCGCAGACGACCAACGTGTTGTTAGAGGCGGCCGGCTGGAACTTCATCAACATCCGCCAGAGCGCGACCGCCCACAAGCTGATGAGCGAAGCAGCCTTCCGTTTCAGCCGGGGCGTTCACCCCAGCCAGGCCCTCCTGGGCGCGAAGCGGGCGGCCGAACTCTTGCGCCAGTTGGCCGGCGGCCGGGTGGCCCAGGGGATTGTGGATTATTACCCCAATCCGCCAGAGAGTTATCCAATCGTGTTGACAGCGGCCGAAGTGGAGCGCATTGGCGGCGTACAACTCAGTGCGGCCGAAATCCAGCACATCCTGGAATCCCTGGAATTTCAGGTCGAAGGCCAGAACGACCACCTGTTAGTCACGGCCCCCGACCATCGCCTGGACATTACCGGTCCGCACGACCTGGTGGAAGAGGTTTGCCGCATCTACGGCTACGAAAAGATTCCGAATACCGAGATGAGCGACGTCTTGCCGCCCCAGCGCAGCAACGTCGAATTGGAACGGGAGGAAGTCATTAAGGACAGCCTGGTGAAATTGGGCTTGCAGGAAGTCATCACCTACCGCCTAACCACCCCGGAGTACGAGCGGCGTCTGCTACCGGCGGCCACGGGTGTTGGCCCCGACGACCGCCCTTACGTGACCCTCACCAACCCGATCACCGTCGAGCGGGTAGCGATGCGCCACAGCCTGCTGGCTTCCCTCCTGGAAATTGCCGCCAGCAACAGCCGTTTTCACAGCACCAGTCGCCTGGCCCTCTTTGAGATTGGGCCGGTCTACCTGGCCTCCGAGGGCAGCGACCTGCCCGACGAGCTTTGCCGCCTGGCTATTCTCCTGAGCGGGCCGCGCGGCCGTCGCCACTGGCGCGATCCGTCTGATCCCCAGCTTTACAACTTCTACGACCTGAAAGGGGTGGTGGAAGCATTGCTGGCTGACCTCCACCTGGAAGGCACCCACTTCGAGGCCGCCAACCATCCCACCTTTCGCCCCGGCCGCACCGCCCGCCTGCGCTTGGGCGAGCAGCAAGTCGGCGTCTTGGGCGAGTTGCATCCCCTGGTGGTAGAGGCCTTCGACGTGCAGGCGGCCGGCCCCGTCCTGGCCGCCGACCTCGACCTGGAACTCATTCTGCCGCGCATCCCCGATAGCCACCTGGTCGAGCCGGCGTCACCCTTCCCGGCGGTCATGGAAGACCTGGCCCTGGTGGTGGATAAGCCCGTGCCGGCGGCCGAGGTAACAGCCGCCCTCCGGCAAGCCGGCCGGCCGCTACTGACGGCCGTCGAGCTATTTGATGTGTTCGAGGGCGGCCGGTTGGCCGGTAACCAGAAGAGCCTGGCTTACCACCTCACCTTCCAATCTCCTACCAGGACCCTGACCGATAAGGAAGTTAGCAAGGCCCGCCAGCGCATCTTGCAGCAACTCGAACGCCAGCTTAGGGCCACCCTGAGGCAGTGACTCATCTGCTTAAGTTGAGAAGTAATGTTGGGGAATCCTTCCAACTTCTGGATAATGGATAATAGCAGCACTAACTCTGTCTAGGTCAATGAACTTCTTAAGAATATCAAGGTCATTCTTGACGTAATCGGGTACATACCGCCTCAATGCCTCCCCACATTGACTGCACTCAGAGGAAAACCTGTCCAGGGTCGGTTGAAAATGAGCAAGGAGCCAGTTCTCGATACAGGGTTCACTTAAAACAATCTCGGCGTGAGGTTTCGCCTCAATACTATGCTTTAGATCTGCATCCCGCTCGGAAGAATAACGATCTCTATCAAACCAGACAACGTAACCAGCGAAATAATCATCGTGCTTTGAGATTAATTGCCTGGCTTTCATCATAACACCTCTGGCATTACCGCCCCGACAGTTTTCAATTTCGGCGTCTCTCCGGAACAATCGCTTCAAGCAACTGAGGTAGTTTTCTTCTGTAGATCCCTCTACTATGAATAGGAATACTTTCTTGCTTTGCCTTTTGGCTCTCTGCTTGCGTGCCACCTAGATACCCCTTGGTTTAGCTCCAAAACGACCAATACGGTAGAGTTTTTCGAGATCTTTTTCATGTATTTCTTTAATGTCCTCAAAGTCAGATGCCGAAAACACCTCCGTCTGTCCTTTATCGTTCTTCTCGGTAAACCAAAGTTGTTCAGGCAATAGTAGTTTCATAAGAGATGTATTGTGGAATGAGAAAAGCAATTGAGCCCCTTTCAGATTTTCACGGGCATTCTCAAATAACCCTATAAGATAGGCTACCAGGTTTTGGTGGAGTTTCAGTTCGATTTCATCAAGAATCAGTATAGAACCCTCTTGCAGAGCCTGAATTACTAGGTGAAGTATCGTAAGAAATTTCTGTGTTCCAGAGCTTTCTTGGTCCGGATCGAAATCCACAAGCACGCTGTCAATGCTGTGCCTAAACCATAAATTGATGATAGCAAGCTCTTGCCGCTCAAGCACTCTGTCGAGGTTTTCAATAAGTCTCGGTGGCAGTGCGCGGCGTTGTTCCTCGCCCATCTCTTTCAACTCGCGGATGGCTTGTTCGAGTGGTTCACCGTGTAGTTGTTCATAATGAATATCTTCAATTCCTACATCGGCTATCTTGAGAAACTCTCGAGTGCGGCTGTATGTCTCCTCATCATGTAACAAATCTTCAAGAATCCCGGGATTGAACTCAAGCTCTCTCAAGCCGGAATAAGTAACATTCGACCAAACTTGATAGTTCTTGCAAGCAATCGCCAGTTCTTGGGATGGAAACTGAGCCGCATACGAAATGATAGAACTATTCCTGCGGAGGTCTCGGGCAAAGCTCCTTAAGTCATTCGCAGGGCGACTCAAACTGCTACCTATCTTGATTTCACGCCCATCCCGTATATACGCTATTCTCTTTCTCCCAAGTGGGTAATAGTGTAGTGTCTCGTAGATCACTTCATGTTCGTTGAGGCTTAATTCATATTCGAAATCAACCCTCCTTTCTTCGCCTGCTGAAGGCATTTCTTGAGAAAAGATGATGTGGAACTTTGTGGGGTGATCACTATTTGTACAGAACGGAGCTATGGGTATTGGCGCATCCTTCTCGATCTTAAAAAACGAGTCCTGCATAAACCACAAGGCAAACGTAATGGCCTGGAGAATTGTGGTCTTACCTGAAGCATTAGCCCCAGCAAAACCAATGACTGGGTGGGCAACAAAGTTGGGTTGATCGGGCAAATGCCTGTCAAACTCCAGTGCATTCTCTTCCTTTATCGATCGGAAATTTTCGACTGCGAAGTATTTTATCAACTTTACCTTGATCCTTGTGGTCTTCGGAACTGTGCTGATCTTACTCGTTTCCATGATTATTCGCAACTGAGAAGTGGCTTTAGCCGAAGTGAAAAGTATTGTAATAACTTGCCAATTATGGTAAGTTACGGGCATGGACTTCGAGCAACTGCTGGCTATCGTCGGTGATGAGCCAGTCTTCGAGACGGGGCTACTGCTGGCCGGTGGGGTACATACCCAGCACGTGCAACGGCAGTTGTCGCGGTGGACACAAGCCGGCCGTGTCCACCAATTGCGGCGGGGTCTCTATGCTCTGGCCCCACCTTATCAAAAGGTCAAGCCCCACCCCTTTCTGGTCGCCAATCGGCTCGTGCGCGGCTCCTACGTCAGTTGCCAATCAGCCCTGGCTTACTATGGTTTGATCCCTGAATACCTGCCAGTAACGACTAGCGTCACCACTGCCCGGCCGCGGTGTTGGCAAACCCCGTTGGGTGTTTATGAGTTTAATCACTTGCAAGTCAACCTGTTTGGCGGTTTTCAGCATATAGAGGTAGCGACCCGCCAACATGCTTTCGTCGCCACCCCCGAAAAGGCGTTGCTCGATCTGGTTTACTTACGGCCGGGGGGCGATTCGCCAGCTTACCTGGGCGAACTCAGGCTGCAAAACCTGGAGCAACTGAACCCGGAACGTGTATTAGACCTGGCGGCCCAGACGCAGCGGCCGAAGTTGCAGCGGGCGGCCGAGTGGGTGGTGAACCTGGCTCACTCTGAAGAAGCTGCTTACGAGACCTTATGAATCGGAAGACCTGGACTTCGCTGTGGTGGCCGGCCGCTCGTCGTAACAAAGTATGAACCCCTTATCTAACTTCCAGACCATTGATAAAGAAACCCTAACCGAACTGGTGCGGCGGGCCGTGCAGAGCGAGACAGTGGAGATCGGCCGCTACCAGGTGAGCCAACTGGCCGGTGGCATGGGTAATCCCGTCAGCCTGGGGCTATATCGCTTCAGTGGGATGGGAATGGACAGGGATCGGCCGGTGGCCTGGTCACTCATCCTCAAGGCCATCCAATCGCCGGCCAACGTCGGCGAGACAGACATGGGGGAGGACGATAGCCACAAAAGCCACTGGAATTACTGGCGGCGGGAGTTCTTGATCTACCAATCCGGTTGGTTGGAATCACTCGCCGACGGCCTGGTGGCCCCGCGTTGCCTGGGCCTGACAGAACAGGTTGGCGACTTAGCCTGGCTCTGGCTGGAAGAGATTACCGACTCCTACAAAGGCCAGTGGCCGCTGGCGCGTTATGCCCTGGCTGCCCGCCACCTCGGCCGCTTCAACGGGGCCTACCTGGGTGGTCAACCCCTGCCCACCTTCCCCTGGCTCAGTCGGGACTTCCACCACCAGTGGCTTAACGGCTTTGCCCGCCTGTTACCCAGCTTCTTCGATTCCCGCCACTCCACCCTTTGGGATCACCCGTTCGTCCTGCGCCGCTTCCCCATGCCAGAGGCCAATGGGCTGCGCCGATTCCTGGCCGGCCGCGACCGGATCGCTCAGGCGTTGAGCCATCTGCCGCAGACCTTCTGCCACCGCGACGCCTACCCGACCAATCTGATGTCCCGGCCGGGGCCAAATGGGCAAGAACAAACGGTCGCCCTGGATTGGGGGCTGGCGGGTGTTGGGCCGGTGGGCGAAGACCTGGCCCAACTCAGTTTCGGGGCCTACATGAACCTGCCTGATTACGAACGGCCGCAATTAGAGGCCCTTCTATTCGATAGCTACCTGGACGGGCTGGGCGAAGGTGGCTGGACGGCCGACTGGCGGGCTGTACGCCTGGGCCTCACCGCCTCGGTAGTCGTCCGCGTGGGCATCTTCCTCCTCCTGCTGCTGAATGATACGCTGGGCGTGGATCGGCCGGTTGCTCCCGACCCAGAAGACGTAGACTCCACGGCCGAGGTCTTTCCCCAGGAAACGGCCGCCGCCCGTTTCGTGATGCAGATGGCTAACGAGGCGGCCGATCTTGTGCTATAATCCTGAGAAACCAGGGTTTTGACAAAACCCTGGTTTCTAAAAGGAGTAGATTTCTGGTATGGCTCGTCGAGCTGTTTTTCCTTTCACCGCTATCGTCGGCCAGGAGCGCATGAAACGCGCCCTCATCCTCAACGCCGTCAGCCCGCAAATCGGCGGCGTCCTCATTCGCGGCGAACGAGGCACAGCCAAGTCTACGGCCGCCCGCGCCCTGGCCGCCCTTCTGCCCGAACTCGAGGTCGTCTCGGATTGTCGCTTTGGTTGCGACCCCCACCACCTCAACGAATGGTGCGACGATTGCCGGCTGCGTCACGCCAACGGTAGCCATCTCCAGGTGGCGACGCGACGCACGGCCTTCGTAGATTTGCCGGTCAGCGCCACCGAAGATCGAGTGGTCGGCACGCTGGACATCGAAAAGGCCATCCAAAAGGGCGAGAAAGTCTTTGAGCCGGGTGTGCTGGCCTCGGCCAATCGCGGCCTGCTCTACGTGGACGAAGTGAATTTGTTAGACGACCACGTAGTGGACTTGCTCCTGGACTCGGCGGCAATGGGCGTCAACGTGGTCGAGCGGGAAGGGATTAGCTTCAGCCATCCGGCCAAGTTTATCCTCGTCGGCACGATGAACCCGGAGGAAGGGGACTTACGGCCGCAACTCTTAGACCGTTTCGCCTTCTGTGTGCAAATCACTGGCCTGCTCGACCCTCAACAGCGTATCCAGATCATGGAGCGACGCTTGGCCTTCGAGACCGACTCCGCCGCCTTTACCGCCCAGTGGGCGGCCCAGGAAAAACAGTTATCGGATCAGATTGCTCGCGGCCGCGAACTGGTCAGCCACGTCCGCTACAGCCGTCGTGACCTGGCGGCCATTGCCGGCCTCACCTCCTCGATCAAGGTGGATGGACACCGGGCCGACCTGGTCATTTTGCGGGGGGCGCAAGCCCACGCTGCTTTCCAGGGGCGCGACCACATCACCGACCCGGACATTTTGCTGGCGGCCGAACTGGCCCTCCCCCACCGCATCAAGGGCCGGCCGTTCCAGGACAACACCGTCACCCTGATTGACCTGGAAGACCGGCTGCACCAGGCACAGAGTGAGTACGGAGCCGGGGAGCCAAGCGAGCAGCCGGCCGAGGGAAACGCCAACGCGGTAAAAAAAAAGCCCTAGGCCCTGAACTCAGCGAGGGGCCGGAAATGAGCCGCACCGAGGCCGCGCCCCAATCCATTCCCCAAACGCCGCAATCGGGCCAGTGGTGGGAAGGCGGCCAGAAGATCAAGGCCAACAAGGAGTTTACCCCGCGCCGGCTGGACACCCAACTGGACAAGCTGACCCGCAACGCCGCCGGCCGCCGCTCGCGCACCAGGACGGACCGTAAGCGCGGCCGTTACATCCAGGCCCGCATCCCCCGCCAAGATAAAGTAACCGACCTGGCCTTCGACGCCACCCTCCGGGCGGCCGCGCCCCACCAACTTCACCGCGACCGCTCCCACCTGGCCCTGGCCCTGACCAAACAAGACCTGCGCGAAAAGGTGCGCGTGCGCCGTTCGGCCAATCTCATCCTTTTCGTGGTGGACGCCAGTTGGAGCATGGCAGTCTCGGAACGCATGGAAGCCACCAAAGGGGCCATCATGTCTCTGCTAACCGACGCTTACCAACGGCGCGACCGCGTGGGGCTGGTGGTTTTCAACAAAAATGAGGCCCATCTGGTCTTGGCCCCCACCAACTCGGTGCAGTTAGCCAAGAAAGCCCTGGTGGATATTGCTGTGGGGGGAAAAACGCCGCTTTCGGCCGGGCTGCTGCTGGCCTACAACGTCTTGCGCCAGGAGGCCAACCTCCACCCCGACGTCATGCCTTTGATGATATTACTGACTGACGGGGCCGGTAACGTCAGCATGTCCGACCTGCCGCCGCAAGAAGAGGCCCACCGTATTGCAGCCCTCATCCGCGAAGAAAAGGCGCGCTCGGTGGTGATCAACATGGAACACGCCGCTTTTGACCAGGGGTTGGCTCGCCTGCTGGCCGGCAAATTGGGCGCGCCCTGTCATACCCTGGAAGACCTGCGGGCCGACACCTTGTACCAGGCGGTACTGAAAGAGTTGGAGTAGTCGTTCTCAGCCGGAAAGCCCGGCCTGTTCGCGTTGGATCGCTAAACCCAGTGTTCCGCGATGAGGATAGATGATGGAATATCGGTTCTTAGGTAAGACAGGTGTCCAGGTATCCGCTCTCTGTTTCGGCACGATGTCCTTTGGCGGTGACGCCGATGAGGAGACGGCCGCTGCTCTCTTCCACCGCTGCCGCGAAGCCGGCATCAACTTCTTCGACTGCGCTGACGTATACCAGAGCGGCCGGGCCGAGGAGATTCTCGGCCGCCTCATCGCCCCCATCCGCGACGACGTAGTGATCACCAGCAAAGCCTACTTCCCCAGCGGCCCGGACGTGAACGCCAGAGGCGCGTCGCGCTTACATTTGCGGACGGCCGTCGAAGCCAGCCTGCGCCGGCTGCAAACCGACCGCCTAGACTTCTACTTCATCCACCGCTTCGACGACAATACGCCCCTCGAAGAAACGTTGCGCGGGCTGGACGACCTGGTGCGGCAGGGCAAAATTCTCTATCCGGCCGCCAGCAACTTTGCCGCCTGGCAGGTCGCCAAAGCCCTCGGCCTCTCCGCTCTACACAACTGGGCCGCCTTCGCCTGCCTGCAACCCATGTATAACCTGGTCAAACGCCAGGCGGAGGTCGAAATTCTGCCCCTGGCCCAAGCCGAAGGGCTGGGGGTGATTCCCTACAGCCCTCTGGGTGGCGGATTGCTGACCGGCAAATACGGGCCAGAGAGACGGCCGCCGGCCGGCCGCCTGGTCGAAAACAAGATGTACCAGACGCGCTACGGGGCAGCCTGGATTTACGAGGTGGCCGACAACTTCAGCCGCTTTGCCCAGACGAATGGCTATGAACCGGCCGCCCTGGCTGTGGCCTGGGTCGCCAGCCACCCGGCCGTGACCGCCCCCATCATCGGCGCGCGCAACCTGGCCCAACTGGAAGGCTCGCTTAAAGCCATGGAGATAGAGATGACGGCCGAACTTCGGGCCGCCATCTCCGCCCTCTCGCCGGAGCCGCCACCGGCCACCGACCGCAACGAGGAACAGACACCGTTTCGGTATGGGGGTAAATAGAGCCGTATTCAGATGCCCAACTCAGTTAAGCTACTCTTACTTGTCTTAGGAGTGAGGATTGGTTTTGCCCTGGCCCCGGCCGCCTGGGCGCAAGCTACCCCACCGGAATCGGCGTCTATTAGCGGGCTGGTCGGCCACCCCCAGACCTACCGGCTGTCGTGCGAATCGCGCTCGGCGGCCGACTGGGCCGCCTTCTGGGGGGTACCCATCAGTGAGACTGAATTCTTTGACCGCCTGCCTCAATCGGACAACCCAGAGGTGGGCTTCGTGGGCAACGTACATGGCCCCTGGGGCCACTTGCCGCCGGAAGGCTACGGCGTTCACGCTGCGCCCGTGGCGACCCTGCTACGGGAGTATGGCCTGGCGGCCGAAGCCCGTTACGGCCTGGCCTGGTCTGACTTGCAAGCGGAGATTGCCGCCGGCCGACCGGCCATTGTGTGGATCGTCGGCCGTATCTGGGCCGGCGCGCCAGAAAGCTACCTGGCCCAAGATGGGAGTGTCGTCACCGTCGCCCGCTACGAACATACGATGATTCTGGTGGGGTACGACGCGACGACGGTGACGCTGGTGGACGCGGCCGACGGCCGCACCCATACCTACCGTCTGGCCGACTTCCTCACTTCGTGGGCCGTCCTGGGCAACATGGCCGTCGTAGGCAACGGCCCCAGCCCGGCCGCCACCCCTTC
>JBFMFT010000549.1:0-2953 GCA_040751925.1 Chloroflexota bacterium | reverse complement strand
GCGTCATCGCCCAGATGACATAGCCAGTTGAGGAGGTTGATTCGATGAATACGCGAGCATTGGTAGCAGAATTTATTGGCACGTTTGCCCTGGTCTTTATTGGCGCGGGGGCGGGGGCGTTGGGGGTAGGCGGGCTGGTGGGAGTGGCCCTGGCCCATGGTCTGGTCTTAGCCATCTTCGCCTACGCCTACGGCCACATCTCCGGTACGCACGTCAACCCGGCCGTAACCGTTGGCCTGTGGGTGGCGAAGCAAATTGACGCGATGACGGCCGCCGCTTACATTGTCACCCAATTGGTGGCGGGCATCGTGGCTGGTCTCGTCCTCAGCTTTGTCCTGGGCGGCTCGGATAGCGGCCTGGGGGCGACCGTCCTGGCGGCCGGGGTGACGCCTGTGCAGGGATTAGTCCTGGAAGCCATCTTGACCTTCTTCCTGGTCAATACGATTCTCAATGCGGCCGTCAGCGGCAAGGCCGGTAACGCGGCCGGGGGCGCAATTGGCCTGACGTTGGCTTTCTGTATCCTGATGGGTGGCCCGCTTACCGGCGCGTCGTTGAATCCGGCGCGGACGCTAGGCCCGGCCGTTGCCGCCGGTAACTTCTCGGACATCTGGCTCTATTTCGTTGGCCCCGTTCTTGGTGGGGCGCTGGCGGCGTTGTTGTACACCTATCTGTTGAAGCCGGAGCAACCGCCGGCCGCCCCGGCCGGCAAGCCGAAGCCGCGCCGTTAGAGGCTATCATGCAAAGGCGCAAAGGCACAGGGTTTTTCTCTCCTGCTGTCTTTGCACCTTTGCGTGAGACTCCTTTTTGGCTATTGAGCGGTTACCAGGCCTGGCGGAGCCTGGTGGCGGAAGGCAACTTTGCCCAACCACAAGGAGACGTAAACCAGACCGATCAAGACGGGGACTTCGATGAGTGGGCCAATGACTGTCGCCAGGGCTTCGGGGGAGGCGATGGTAAAGGTGCTGATGGCTACGGCAATAGCCAGCTCAAAGTTGTTGCTGGCGGCCGTGAATGATTGGGTAGCGGCCATCTGGTAATCGAAGCGGAAGGCCAGCGAAAGACCAAAAGACAAGAAGAACATCAGGCCGAAGTAAACGGCCAGGGGAATGGCTACCTTCAATACGTCGAAGGGCTGGGCCAGGATGCGGTCGCCTTGTAGAGAGAACATGACGACGATGGTAAAGAGGAGGCCGATCAGAGCCGTCGGGGCCAGGCGGGGCATGAACTGGGTGTCGTACCAGGCCGGCCCTTTGCGTCGCCGGAAGTAGAAACGGGTCAGGATTCCGGCCGCCAGGGGAATACCCAGGAAAATCAGCACGCTTCTGGCGATGTCCCATATCGTGACGTTGATTTCTGCGCCGGCCGCGCCAAACCAGCCTGGCACGATTCGCAAGTAGAAATAGGCCAGGGGGCTATACATGATGATCTGGAAAACAGAATTGAGGGCCACCAGGACGGCGCAGTATTCGCTGTCGCCGCCGGCCAGCATATTCCAGATGAGGACCATGGCAATGCAACGGGCCAGGCCAGTAATAATCAGGCCGGTGCGGAAACCTGGTTCATCAGGCAGGAAGAGCCAGGCCAGGCCGAACATGACGGCCGGGCCAATGAGCCAGTTGAGGGCCAGAGAAACACCGAATTGCTTCCAGGCCCCGCGGATGCGGCCGAGTTCCTCGTACTTGACCCGCGCCAAGACGGGGTACATCATCCACAGCAGGCCGATGGCGATGGGCAAAGAGACTGTGCCAATACTGAGGGCATTGAACACGTCTTTGATACCCGGGGCAATGGCCCCCAGCCCGACGCCGGCCGCCATCGCCAGGAAAATCCACAGAGGCAGAAAACGATCCAGCCAGGAGAGCCGACCGATAACGTTTTTGGGAACTGTTTGGGTGATAGACTTAACGGATGCGCTCATAGTTTCACTCTATGAGCGCAGCTTATCACACAGGGGGTGGGTTGACCAGTGACGTTTGTCACATAGAAGGATGTCTATTTGTCACGAAGAATTGATGACGCTCCCACAGAACTCGCAGGTGACGCTGGTCACGCCGCGTGGTGGCGGGGGGAGAGGGGAAAAGCAGTTGGGGCAGGTGGTGGGGAAGGTAGATAGGGCAGCTTCGGCCGCCTCCACCTCTTCCACGTATCTGTCCGCCCGGTCTTCGTCAATCTCGCCCGACTTGACCCGCTTGATAAGGGTGGCCCACTCGGCCGATTCCTGGCCCTTCAGATGGAAACGGGCGCGACTGACCGGGGCTTCAGGGCCCAGAACTAATTCCAGAATGTCCGCTTTGCCCATGCCCAGGAACCCCCCTTCCTCGCTGCTTTCGACCGTCTCAATCTGGCCGGCCGCCACGTCCAAGAGAAGCTGCTGCTGCACCTCGGAGTCGCTCTTGAAGAGGCCCAGAAACTTCTTGGTCACGACTTCTTCACGCTGCTCAAACAGCAGGCGTTGGTCGGTCAGGAATAAGATACCCTCTGGCCCGTCTTCGCCGTCGCGTTGCCATTCGGCGTTGACGGCCGCCAGCAATCCCTCTGTCTCCACCAGTTGGATGGTCTGCGATTGTTCCAACGTGTCCAGCATGACCTGAACGCCACTGATAGCCCCGGCCACTTCACCTAATTCACTTTCCACGCCACCATACAGCCCTGTCAGGCTGCTAGTGGCAGCATTAACCTGGCGGGAGAGACCCGCGACGGCCGTGCGAGCGGCGGCGACGGTGGCCGGTGTGGCGGCCGATAGTCGAGTTACCAGCAAATTCGTCCGGTTCAGGTCGCTATCCAGGCGGCGGGTGTGGTCTTGCAGGGCGGCTTCCAGGCGCGGCCGGGTATCCTCCCACTGGTCGTCCAGGGCGGCCAGGCGATCTTCCAGGTGGCCGCCGTGGACGTAGCCGCGCTGCCGCACCGCTTCCAGCGTTTGGGGCAGTTCGGCCAGGCGGCCGTCAATGGCCCC
>JBFMFT010000548.1:0-2953 GCA_040751925.1 Chloroflexota bacterium | reverse complement strand
CACCCCCCCATCTCTGCCTCCCTGCCCCTGGTTGTAGACGCCGACGGCCTGAACTGGCTGGCCGGCTTACCCAACTGGCCGCAACGCCTGCCACCCCAGACCATTCTGACCCCCCACCCTGGCGAGATGGCTCGCCTGGTGGGCGTGGACATCGCCGCGCTCAAGGAGGCCGACCGGGTGGAATTGACGCGGGAGAAAGCGGCCGCCTGGGGTCACGTTTTGGTCCTGAAGGGAGCGTACACAGTCATTGCCGCGCCGGACGGCCGCTGCGCCCTGCTGCCCTTCGCCAATCCTGCTCTGGCGGTGGCCGGCAGTGGCGACGTGCTGGCCGGGGTCATCGTGGCTTTGTTGGGCCAAGGCTTGCCGCCTTACGAAGCGGCCGTGTTGGGGGGATATTTGCATGGGGCGGCCGGGCAGTCGGCCGGGGTAGATTCTGGCCTGCTGGCGGGGGAGATCGCCGACCTGCTGCCCCAGGTGCGCCAAAAGCTGAGGGAGTGATGAGTGATAAGTAACTCATCACTCATCACTAAAAGGAGAAACGATGCGTTACAAGCTATTGGGTAGAAGCGGGCTGCGGGTATCCGAGTTGTGCTTGGGTACGATGACCTTTGGTGAAGATTGGGGCTGGGGCGCATCGAAGGAGGAGAGCCAGAAGATTTTTGAGACGTTCGCGGCGGCCGGGGGCAATTTCATTGACACCGCCAATAACTACACCAACGGGACGAGTGAACGGTACGTGGGCGAGTTTATCCACGCCGACCGCGACCACTTTGTGGTGGGTACGAAGTTCACCCTTTCCACCCGGCCGGGCGACCCCAACGCCGGCGGCAACCACCGTAAGAACATGGTGCGGGCCTTAGAGGCCAGCCTGAAACGGCTCAACACGGAGTACGTTGACCTGTACTGGCTGCACGCCTGGGATTTCACCACACCAGTCGAGGAAGTGATGCGCGGCCTGGATGACCTGGTGCGGGCCGGCAAGGTGTTGTACGTGGGCATTTCGGACACGCCAGCCTGGATCATCAGCCAGGCCAATACCCTGGCCGAGTGTCGCGGTTGGTCGCCGGCCGTCGCTACCCAACTCTCTTACAGCCTGGCCGACCGGGCCGTGGAGCGTGACCTGCTGCCGATGGCTCGCACGCTGGACATGGCCGTACTGGCCTGGGGTCTCCTGGAGGCGGGCGAATTGACGGGCAAGTACAGTAAGCCGGCTACAGAACCCCGGCGCAACGAGAAGGCCAATCCCCGAATTGCCGCCCTGGCTGAACAAGTCGTGAGAACAGCCGGGGAAATCGGCCGGCCGCCGGCCGCCGTCGCCATCAACTGGGTGCGGCAGCAGACGAGGGCTAACATTATCCCGATCCTTGGGGCGCGCACGGCCGCCCAACTGCGTGATAACCTTAGCTGCCTGGACTTTGAGTTGACGATACCCCAATGGCGGCAACTGGATCAACTCGCGCCGTTAGCCGCCGGCTTCCCCCACGATTTCCTGGCTTCCGAGGGCGTTCGCCACCTCATCTTTGGCGGAACGTTCAGCCAGATTGAGCATAAGAGGCCGTAGAGTAGTACCGAGGAGGTTACCATGACGACCAATACGAACCAGTTGGTGCGGGCGGCGCGGCTGGCCGACGTGCAAAGGGCCGGCTGCCTGCCTGTGCAGGTGAATGGACATACCCTGGCCCTGTTTGCCCAGGACGGCCGCGTGTTTGCCGTAGACAACCGCTGCCCCCACATGGGCTTCCCCTTACATCGCGGGACGGTGCGCGACGGCATCCTGACCTGCCACTGGCATCACGCCCGTTTCGACCTGGCGAGCGGCGGCACATTCGACCAGTGGGCCGACGACGTGGCCGCCTTCCCCGTCGAGCTCCGCGACGGCGAGGTGTGGGTAGACCTGGCCCCCCATGCCGGCCGCCAGACCCACCTGCGCCAACGCCTCAACGACGGTCTGGAGCGCAACATCCCCCTGGTCATGGCCAAGGCCATCATAGGCTTGCTGGACGGGGGCAGCGAACTGGCCGAGCCGTTCCGCCTGGGTCTGGATTTTGGCGTGCGCTACCGGCGCAATGGTTGGGGGCAAGGTCTGACCATCCTGACCTGCATGGTCAACTTGCTGCCTTATCTCCAGACAGATGACCGGCCGCGCGCCCTCTATCACGGTCTGTCGGCCGTCGCCAATGACAGCGACGGCGCGCCGCCCCGTTTCATGGTCAACCCATTGCCCTCGACCCCCAGCGACCCGGCCGTCCTCAAACGATGGTTCCGCCAATTTATCGAGGTGCGCGACGACGAGGGGGCCGAACGGTGCATCATTTCGGCTATCCGCGCCGGCGCGGATAACGAGCGGATGGCCGATATGCTCTTCGCCGCCGCCACCGACCACCGCTACATCCAGATTGGTCATCCGCTCGACTTCACCAACAAGGCGTTCGAGGCCCTCGACGCGGCCGGCTGGTCGCACGCCGAACGAGTCCTAACCAGCCTGGTCACGGGCTACGCCATGGCCAGCCGTATGGAGGAGTCGAACGCCTGGCGCTACCCGATTGACCTGATCGCCATTTTGGACACCACCTTCGAACAACTGCCGGCCGTACTGGCCGGTAGCCGGTGGCCGGTGGCCGGTGGTAAGTGGCAAGTGGTCGAAAGCGGTCGGCCGTCGGCCGTCGGCCGTCCATCAACCGATCTGGTAGCTGTCTTGCTTGGGGAAGACCCCCAGGCGATTGCCGACGCTTTGTTGGCGGCTTTGCGGGAGGGAGTGAGTCCGGTGGAGTTAGCGGGAGTGGTAGCCTACACGGCCGCCTTGCGGATCGCCCGTTTCCACACCAGCAACGAGTTTAGCGATTGGGATACCGCCCTGCACACCTTCACCTTCGCCAACGCCGTCCACCGGGGCTTGCGGCGTACACCTTCGGCCGAATTGGTACGAGGCATCTTCGACGCGGCCATGAGCGTC
>JBFMFT010000547.1:0-2966 GCA_040751925.1 Chloroflexota bacterium | reverse complement strand
GTTTTCGTCGTCAGAAACCAACCCCCGGCAATAGTCCGACGAGAGAACCTCGGTCGGCCGGAAGTGGGCGCGGGCAAAGGTGGACTTGCCAGAGCCGGAGACGCCAATCAGGACGACGAGAGCAAACTCGGGTAGGATGATGTTCATGGTCCGAATAGGTAATTGGTAACTGGTAACTGGTAATTACCAGTTACCAGTAACCAATTACCCCAAAGACAGCCATTTGCGTCGGCGGGCCAACGGCCGCGTCTTCTGGCCCCACCGGCAGAAAATGAACCTGGTAGCCGTAGCGGCTGGCCACCCCCGTCGCCCAGGTCTGAAATTCGGCCCGCGTCCATTCGAAGCGGTGATCGCGGTGGCGGAAGCGATCGGCCGGCAACGAGGGCCAGAGGACGTTATACTCCACGTTGGGCGTGGTTATGACCACCGTGCGAGGATGGGCAAACTCAAACAGAACGCGCTCAAAGGCGGCCAGGCGGGGCGCGTCCAGGTGTTCAATCACTTCCACGACGGCCGCCGCGTCGTAGCCGGACAGCCGCGCATCGCGGTAGATGAGCGAACCGTGCCGGAGTTGGACGCGCTGGCGTTGGGCTGGTGGCAGGCGATCCAGGTGTAGAGCGTCGGCCGCCACCTCCAACGTGCGGTGGGATACATCCAGCCCCACGATTTCCTCAAACACCTTCTCCTGCAAGAGCAGTTTGATTAGGTTGCCCTCACCGCAGCCCAGGTCAAGCACCCGCCGGGCCTGGCTGCTCTTGAGAACCGCCACCACCGCCCCCAACCGTTGCTGGTTCAGGCTGACCCGCTCCTCCAGGTTGTTCTCCTCCTGGTTGTGTTCAACGGCCGCCTGATCAGCCTCTAAGCTATCCTCCTCCATCAAGCGAGCCAGGGCTTCACGGGTGAGCCGCCGCCGGTGGCGCAAGTAGCGGTCTACGATGAGTTCGCGGGCCGAGTGAGTGTTCAACCAGCCCTCGCCGTGTCGCAGCAGCTTTTCCAGTTCGTCGCGGCCGACGTAATAGTGCTTATCGTCGTCCAGCACGGGGATCAGGACGTACAGGTGAGACAACAACTGGCTCAGGCGCACCGTCGCCGCCAGCGTCACCGTGTAATAGAGGCTTGGCCCCCAGTCAGGAAACTGCTCGTCGAGCGGGTGGCGCTGCAACGTCAGGCTGTAACCTAGCGGCTCGAACAGGCGACGCAAGAGGCTCTCACCGCCCCGGCTGGGCACGGCCGCCAGCGTTGCCACTAGCGGAATAGGAGTCTCAGCCAGCTGCGGCCGGTCTTTGCTGAGGCCCGCCAGGGCTGAACGAAAGACCTGGGCGATGGCTACGCTCAGAAAGGAAGAAGCCACGTAAGGGCGGTCATTCACGTATTGGGCCAGAGCAAAGCCGCCGCCGCTCTCCCGCCGCACCAGCCCCACCGGGTCAACGTCGAGCAGGAGGGCGGCCGTGCATCGTTCTGGCCCCACTTCCGGGTAGAAGACGTGGGCCTGCCCGAAAGCCAACTCGAAGCTCTGCGTCCGCTGGGGGTGCTTACCCAACAAATAGCCCAGGTCAGTAGCCGGCTGGTGAGTCGTCGTAATCGTAAGCAACATGGAATGGACAGGATTAACAGGATTTACAGGATTGGGCTACGTCCTATCCATCTTGTAAATCCTGTCTAACATACCAGCTGGAAGTCTATCGCGGTCGGCCGGAGTGGGCAATCAGTTCCGCCTTTTTGTTTTGACCAGAGACGGGTAAACTTGGGGGGTGATAAGTGAAGCGTGAAACGTGAAGGGGCTCTTTTCACGTTTCACGTTTCACGTTTGAGAACCATGAATCCCAACGCTGACAACCCTTCCCCCATTGATCGCGGCCGTTACCGGCGCGTTCTGTGGTTCTTTGTCCGCGTCATCGTCCACCTGGTCTGGTGGGACTTGCTCGTGGGACGGGTGTTCAAGAAGCGGGTACGGGCCACCCGGCCGGCCCGCTTCCGGCGCATCGCCCGCCGCTTCCGCGAACTGGCCGTGCAGATGGGGGGTGTCCTTATCAAGCTGGGCCAATTCCTGAGCGCGCGGGTAGACGTGCTGCCGGTAGAAATCACCGAGGAATTGGTTGGCCTGCAAGACGAAGTAGCTCCCGTACCCTGGGCGCTCATCGAGCCAGTCCTACGAGCGGAATTGGCGGACTGGTCAGCCCACTTCATCACCTTTGAGCAACCCCCCCTGGCCGCCGCCTCGTTGGGCCAGGTTCATCGCGCCCGGTTGCGCCTGCCCAGCCCCCTCCCTGACCCTCCCCCTGGGAGGGAGAGGGAACGCCCCTCTCCCTTCCAGGGAGTGGGGTTGGGGGAGAGGGTGAGCCGTGACGAGGGAGCGGAGGAAGGGCCAGAAGTCGTCGTCAAGGTGCAGCGGCCGGACATTGTAGCGATTGTCCAGACCGACCTGGCCGTTTTGCGCCTGGTGGCCCGCTGGGTGGCCCACTACCGGCCGATCCGCCGCCGGGCCGACGTGCCGGCTCTCATGGAAGAATTCGCCCGCACACTGTGGGAAGAACTGGATTACGTGGCTGAGGCCAGCAACGCCGAACGCTTTGCCGAGATGTTTGCTACTGATGAGGGGGTTCTCATTCCGGCCGTTTATCGCGCTCATTCCACCGGCCGCATCCTCGTCCTGGAAGATGTGGGCGGCATCAAGATTACCGATGTGGAGACGATGCGGGCGGCCGGGGTGGAGCCCAAAGAGGTCGCCACCCGCCTGCTGGATACTTACTTCCAGCAAATCTTCCAGGAGGGCTTTTTCCACGCCGATCCCCACCCCGGTAACCTGTTTGTGCGGCCGTTGGCGGTTGATGGCCCCCTCAATGGCAATGGCCCGCGTTCTTTTCAATTGGTCTTTGTGGACTTTGGTATGGTCGGCCGGATCAAGGAACTGATGGGTGACAATCTGCGGCGGGTGCTGGTGGCTCTGGCTCAACGGGATGCCCGCG
>JBFMFT010000546.1:0-2981 GCA_040751925.1 Chloroflexota bacterium | reverse complement strand
ATCCCCGGCCGCGGCCGCCGGCTCGGCCGGTAGCGACCCATTCAATTCCAGCCGCTTCTCAATGGTGGCCATGGCCTTGCAATAGTCCGCGGCCACTGTGTGGTCATGGACACGGGCATAGGTCATGGTCGTGTTCAGCCTTTGGTGGCCCAGGAGGGCCTGGATGGTGGTGATACGACAGCCGGCGTTGACCAGTTGGGTGGCGAAGGTGTGGCGCAACTGGTGGGGGGTGACCTTCACTCCCGTTCGTTCCCCGGCCGCCTTGAGCCGGCCGCGCAGGAAGTCTTTGTCCAATGGTTGGTGGCGGTAGAGAAAGACAAGGTCACCTGGTCCGTCGCCGCGCACGGCCAGGTAAGCTTGCAGAGCAGACACGGCCGTCTCGGTCAAATAAACCACCCGGTCTTTCAACCCCTTGCCCTGGCGCACCATTACTTGCCGTTGGGCCAGGTTCAAGTCGGCCAGGCCCAACTCCTCCACGTCGCCCAGGCGCAGGCCACCCTGCCAGAGTAGATAGAAGGCGGCTCTATCCAGCAAGGCGTTGCGCTCTTGCACGGGGATGGTGGCCTCCCGCACTCGCTGTTCCAGGTCCGTCCGCAGCCGGTTGACCTGCTCATCGGTCAGAAAGCGGGGCAGGCAGGCAGCCTCTTTCAGTCCCGCGATGGTGAGGAGGGCCTGGGGGATGCGAAAATCCCGCTCCTGCAAGAAACGCAAACAGGCTTGAAAAGCCCGCAACTCCTGGTTAATCGTCTTGGGGTTGGCCCCGGCCGCCAGCCGTTCATCCATGTAAGCGAAAATGTGCGCTCGCTGGATGTCTGTCAAGTCGGCAATGTCCGCCTGGGCAAAGAGCCAGCCAAAGAGGCGGCTGTGCTTGCTCCAGAAACCTAAAATACTCTGGTGGTGGCGCCTCGGCCGCCAGTTAGCCTGGCGGAGATGCTGGTACTGGGTCAACTGCGCTACCAACCAGGCCGGTAAGCCCACCTGATAGCGGGTCACGTCCGGCTCGCTGAAGGCCACCTCCACCAATCCACGCTCCTGGCGCAGAAAGCGACGAAAGCGGTGGAGGGCGTTGCGGCATAGCAGCGCCCAGCGTGGGCTGGGTCGTTTGGCATCAACGTAGGCCATGGCTTGTTCCAGGTCAGCCGCCAAATCCAGTTGTGAGTAGGGCTTAAGATTCAGCCCCAACACATGGCCGGCCATCGGTAGGTAGTACATCGCCATGCAGCTTTGGCCGGCCCCATCCTCAACCAGCCAGACCAGGTAGCGTTCCAACAAGGCCACATTCTCGGCTGGCCACACCGACGGCGGCTGTGGGACGATTACTCCGGCCGGCAAACGCGACTTGCGGCTGTTGCGCAGGCTGGCGGTATAGCGGGCAGCGGCCGGTAAGGAGCTATCTTTCGACCTGAACGCGCTCATTGCCATCCCTCCAATTGCCGCGCCGCCGCTTCGTAGTCCGCCTTCACCTGGGGGTCGTTGGCCGCCACGTAATTCTGTGTCGTCATCAGCCAGGCATGGCCCAACAGTTTTTGAATGCTCGTCACCGGCACCTCGGCCGACACCAAATCATTGGCAAAGGAATGGCGCAGTTGGTGGGCCGTCACGGTCAAGCTGGCCGCCTCTCGATAGCGCATCAGCCGCTTGTGAATCGCCGTCGTGGACATCCCCTCCCCCTGGTAGCTAAGAAACACAAAGTCACTCGTTGCGCCGGCCGGCCGCTGCAACAGGTAGTTCCTCAACGCCTGCTCCGCCTGGGCCGACAGGTAAACACTGCGCTCCTTGCTGTTCTTGCCCCGCACCAGCAGGCGGGGTGGCGACTCCACCAGGTAGAGGTCGCGCAGCCGCAGCCCGGCCACCTCCCCTATCCGCAGCCCACAGCGCAGCATGAGCAAGAACATCGCCCGGTCGCGGCCGTTCTCGATAACCGCAAACAGCCGCGCCAAATCCTCAGCCGCCCCCGGCCGGGGCAACCGCCGCCGCACTCGTAAATTGTGGCGGTGGGGCAGCACTGGGCAAACTAACGCTGGCTCCTCGTCGGCCAAGAACGTATACAGCGACATCACCGCCGCCAGCCGCCGGTTGATCGTGGCCGGCCGGAAACCCTGCTCCGCCTGACTGGTGACGAAGTTGTCTACGTCGTGAAAGGTGACGGCCCCGGCCGGCTTCTCCCCCACCACCGCCAAGAACTGCTGCAAGTCGCTGCGATAATCCCGCCAGGTATGCGCCTCTGGATTCCGCCGGCGAATCCAGTTGACAAACCGTTCAATTTCGTCAATCATGGTGTACCTCCTAAGGTAAAGAATGGGTTCCGTCGAGAGGAACCATTCTACCCTTAGGAGGTCTTGCACCTTACCAAAGAGTTGACGAATGGGTGGTTAATATAAGTATTCTTCGATCGGCCGGTTCGCCAGTGCGGATACGATTGTGCCTGAGCTAGAAAATCCGCAGCAATTCAACCGCTACAGCTATGGCCTCAACAATCCACTACGCTACACTGATCCCAGCGGCCATTGCGTGATGGCTTTTCCCTTTGATACGATAGTCTGCGTTGCACTTGTTGTGCTGACAGTAGCTATCGACCATCAGGTAAACAGGGTCGAACCCGCGAATCTGGAAAGTAACGCAGCGCAAAGACCCATTACATCGCCAAATTTGGTTGTGGATGGTGCTGAGCTAAGTGCAGGCGTGTTAGACCTTCAGGGCCTAAACTACTATCACTTAGGGAGTGATACGTTTGCAACTGCAGCGTGTCTCTGTAGCGGTCCCTCGACTCCCAACGCGGGATGGGATGCATCGTTTTCCCTCGCAAGCACCGATGCCTCTGACGCAGCCACGGCAGCTAGTGGATTCACCCGAGGAATTGGTGTTAGTACAAACGTCGTTGGAGGAAGTTTCTGGAGTTCTGCAGTCTCCGGTGATTCTGAGTTACCAACGCCATACTTTGCTCCTCCCACGGACAACTATACTTCGATGCCACAATCGCC
>JBFMFT010000545.1:0-2988 GCA_040751925.1 Chloroflexota bacterium | reverse complement strand
ACGTGATTGCCGGCATTGACTCCAAAATCAAGCGACGCCACCCCCACGTCTGGGGCGATTGGCAAGTGTCCACCAGTGCGGAGGTCTTGCGGAACTGGGAGATACTTAAAGAGAAAGAAAGGGGACCTGGCGCAGAAATCCAAAATCCAAAATCCAAAATCCAAAATTCCCTCCTGGACAATATCCCCTCCTCCCTGCCGGCGTTGGCTCGCGCCCAAAAGATTCAGGAGCGGGTGCGGAAGATCGGCTTTGACTGGCCAGACGTCAGCGGCGTGGTGGCGAAGGTGGAGGAGGAAATGGCGGAGTTGAAGCGGGCGGCCTCGGCCGAGGAGAGGGCGGCCGAAATGGGCGACCTGTTCTTTGCCCTGGTTAATTGGGCGCGCTGGCTGGGGGTAGACGCCGAAACAGCCCTGCGTGAATCCAACCTGCGCTTCGGCCGCCGCTTTCGCCAGGTGGAGCAATTAGCGGCCGAGCGCGGCCTGGACATAGCCCAAATGGATTTACCCGCTCTGGATCGCCTGTGGGATGAAGTGAAGCAGGGGGAGGTGAGCGCGTGACGACTGTCTTGAACCTTGCATTGCCCGCGCTGGCTGGGCTGTGCCTGTTAGGTGCTCTCATTCTCTTTGGGCGGGGTTTTCAGGCGCGCGGCCGTTCCGTTCACCAGACCTATGGCGTCGGCCGGCAGGAGGCCCGCCAGTCCATGCAGGTTGAGTTTGTACGCGGGCTGGGCCTCTTATTCGTCGGGCTTATTTTGTTGGGCATTTATGGTTTAGACCTGAGCCCGGCCGATCTGCTGCCCACTCCCACCCCCACCATCACCCCAACTGTTTCACCAACGGCCACCCAACCTCCGGCGACGGCGACTCCCACCCGGCCGGCCCCCACGCTTCAGGAGACCATAACTCCGCCGGCCACTCCTACCAATCCCCTGCTGGCCCCTACGGCCACGGCCACTATCACGCCAACCGAGACGGCCACCTCTGCCCCTACCACCGCCCTCGTCAATAGCCCGAACGGTTTGTGGTTGCGTGAGGCCCCTGGCGGCGTTCAGGAAGTGGAACTCATCCCCGACGGCTCAGTTCTGACGCTGCTGCCCGGCCGCGAGACGGCCGCCGACGGTCTGGAATGGCAGCAGGTTCGCACCCCGGCCGGCAACGAGGGCTGGGTGGCGGTAGATTACATCATCTATCAATGAGCAATGGACAATGAGCGATTGCTCATTGTTCATTACTCTGTTTCTCCGAGAAACGGAGCGTGGTTTTGGACCGGCCACGGCTGGCGCCAGTCTAAATAGACGCCCAGAGTTGTTGAATTTGCCTACGAACCATTGTCCAATCACGGGTCGTCAACTGACCGAGTTTTCGCTGGACGAGGCTTTTTTCTAGGGTAGCCAGCTTGTGTACACGCACTACAGATGGAAGCACTAGCCCTGCTTGCTGCCATTCGACGATTTCAACGCCAAGGCTAGATTGAACTGTCTGACTGGTCACTCGCGCTACAACCAGATCGGTATCGCCTGTATCTAACAGCACGAGCGCGGGACGTTGTTTCGCCCCAGTTCCGCTTGTAAAGGGAAACAGCAACAAGACAAGTTCACCAGATTGATAGTGCGCCCTAGCTTAATTCAACGAATCATAAACCGAGTCAGCTTCACTATAGCCGGTTAGAAACTGCTCGGCCGTCAGGCGCGCCCAGGCTTTTTGCTCATCGGCGTCTGTAGGTTCTTGCACCAGAATAATCAAGCGGACGATTTCGCCGCGAGGGAGGATGGTCCTAAACTCATTGGGAATGGCAAATTCACCCTCTGGTGTCACTTGTACCGGAAATTCGTAGGCTTTCATGCTATCAATCTCCCTTACCCGTGCAGAAACGCCTCCAGGCTGGCCTTCGTGATGCGATACGCATTGCCAATTTTGCGGGCCTTCAAGTCACCCGCTTCGACGGCCGCCAGGATGTCCGCCTCCGTCACCTGCACAAAAGTGGCCGCCTGCGCCGGGGTCATCACGTCGGGCATGGCCCCGCCAGCCGCTTGTGCTGGTTGAGGTGGCGCGGCCGCCGGCTGCTGCATCATCTGTTGCTGGGCTTGCTGTTGCTGAATGGCGGCCATGCCCATCATCCCCAGACCCAGTTCAGCCAACCCACCACCAGCCTGGTTTTGGGCGGCGGCCATCCCCACGTCCAGCGTCTTCACCTGGGCATAGCTGGTGCCATAACCCATGCGCGTCACCACTTCCAGCGAATCGGGGTGCAGCCCCAGGCGAATGTTGAAATCCACCAGGGTCAGGCCCACCGCATCATAGTCCGATTGCAGCAGGCCGGCCAGCAGGTCGTTCAAGTCCTGGGAAAAGGATTGCAATTGGGCCGGGCCGAGGTTCTTAGCAATAGCCAGTTCACTCAACTTGTCCTGAATCCTGACGGCCAGCAAGGGGTCTAGCCGTTCCTTGAGGTGGGGCAGGCGCACGCTGTCACGGAAGGCGTCCATCGCCGTCAGAAAACGCCAGGGGTCTTTGACCTTGACGACGTAGGTGCCATTGCCGACGATGGCGCTGGCCCCCGGCGGCCGGTTGGCGTGTTCCACAATAATCGGCGAGGCCGTCCCCCACTTCATGGTCAGATCGGTAGTTTTGAGAAAATATACGTCGGCCGTAAAGACGTTCTTGCCGCCAAACAGCCCCCGCTCCACCAGGTCGGTCAAGAAAGGCACGTTGGCCGAGGTCAAGACGTGTGTACCAGGGTTGAGCGTCCCCAGCGATTCGCCACTGCGAACGAAAACGGCCGTTTCGCCGGGGTTGACAATACAGGGCGAACCTAGCTTGATGTCACCCAGTCCCCCACGCGGGAATTTTTGTACCACTTCGTCGGTTAGCCATGATTCGATGGCTACACGGTCAAATACTTGAGCCATGATAGTAATCTCCTTATGAATGAATGGGCAGGGTGGCGTGAAACGTGAAACGTGATACGAATCACGTTTCACGTTTCACGCTA
>JBFMFT010000544.1:0-2989 GCA_040751925.1 Chloroflexota bacterium | reverse complement strand
ACCTGGAAAGCGGCGACGATGTGGTAATTCTGGAAGGGGCGGTAGAGGTCATTTCCGACCCCGAACGACTGGCGCACGTCGGCCGGGTTTATGCGACCAAGTACAACATGGACGAATGGGAGGTAGGCGACAACCCTCTCTATGCCGTCCGGCCGCAGCAAGCCTTCGGCTGGCTAGAGCGCGACTTCCCCGGCAGCGCAACGCGCTGGCAGTTCTAAGTAATCGTCCACTTACAAGTTCCCCAAGTTCCCTTAGTTCCCAGGGAACTCAAGGAACGGAGGGAACTCAAAGCACAGAGTTGTTTGCGGACGGTCACTAAGGAGGGCGCCTACTGGCCTATCTGTACATAGATCGCCCCGCGCATCCCATCGTGAATGACACAGCGGTAGAAGTAGGTACCAACGTCCCACGGCCGCCAGGTGAAGGTGTCCCCCACATACAGGATACCAGAGTCAAAAAGGCCAGCTTCGCTCGTCACGGTATGTTCTAATTGGCTCGTATTCTTCCAGACAATGGTATCGCCAGGGAAGATAGCGTAGCGCAATTGCGGAGCAAACGAAGCATCCCGAATCGCCACTCTACGTGGGGTCATTGTGTCCGGGCCGGCCGTCGCCGGCCGGGTGGCGGCAAAGGTGGCTATTAAAACGAGGACGAGAAGCAACCAGAAAGCGCGATTCTTTAACATATTGCCAATCCCCCTTGCATTCAGGCATCGGATGCCGCCGAGGCGCCTGACGCCTTCGCGTTTATATGATAAAAATGATTATAAGTCATTCCGGCCGCTTGTAAAGAGGCAAACATGCGTGTACCCACCTTAACAGGTCTGTCTTGAAAAATGGCAACACGTCTGCTATTATCCCAGCCGGTTCAAGAAACTTGTCCATTGGTGCAAACTATGACTTCTCTTGAGTTGACGTTAACTCTACCAGATGATCTTGCCCGCCAGGCCAGGGCGGCCGGACTACTGACCCCCGAGGTTATTGTTAATCTGATTGAAGGCGAGGTTCAGCGTCGTCAGCGTGTCAGCGCGTTATTTGCGGCGGCCGATCGGTTAGCTGCTCTGGACATACCTCCCTTGACCGAAGCCGAGATAGACGCCGAAATTGAGGCTGCTCGCCGTGCGCGTCGTATTGGACACTAATACGGTCATCTCTGGCCTTTTGTGGTACGGAAACCCGCGCCGGGTGCTGAATGCTGCCCAACGCGGCGAAATCCAGATCTTTACCAGCAAGGCCCTTCTGGACGAACTGGACGAGGTACTCGGCCGAGAAAAATTCGCCGTTCGCATGGCCCGCGCTAGTGTTACACGTGAGACTTTGTTTTTGGGCTATACGGCGCTTGCTTCTACTGTCGAGCCAGTACAAATCCCATCTGTCATAAGGAAAGACCCAGACGATAATGTAGTGTTGGCTTGCGCTGCCACTGCTGGCGCACAGGCAATTGTATCGGGTGATCGGCATTTGTTGAGTTTGGGCATATTTGCCGGTATTCCGATTCTGACCGCTACCGAATTTTTGATTCAATACTTGCCCGATCATTAGGCATGGCTCTTCGGATTCCGGTTTTGGAAACTCGACGACTGGTGATCCGGCCGCTCATCCTGGGCGACCTGGAGGACGTGTACCAACTGCTGGACGTAGACCTGGCCGGGAACTTTGGCAGTGAGAAAGCCAAAGGGCGCGAGGAGCGGCGGCAATGGCTGGAGTGGACGGTGCTGGGGTATGAGCAATTGGCCCGGCTCTACCAGCCGCCTTATGGGGAGCGGGCTGTTATAGACAAGAATGGCGGCCGTTTCATCGGTCTGGTTGGTCTGGTACCTTGCCTGGCTCCCTACGAGCAGTTGCCTTCGTTCGCCCCGGCCGGGGTGAACGGCCGACGGTTTACGGCCGAGGTGGGCCTGTTCTATGCCATTTCACCGGCCGAGCAAAGACAGGGGTACGCGACGGAGGCGGCCGGGGCCTTGATTGAGTTCGCTTTTCAGACACTTCGCCTGAAAAGGATTATCGCCACTACCTCTTATGACAATGCCGCTTCCCAGGCGGTCATGCGCCGCCTGGGAATGTGGATCGAAACGAATCCCTATCCCGACCCACCCTGGTTGCAGGTCGTCGGATTTAAGACATCGGATGTCTCGGTGACATCCGATGTCTAACTCTAGCGGGAAGTTAGAAACTCCACGTCAAAGCTGTCATAAGCCAGGTGTTGTAAGGGATCGTCGCTGGCAAAGGGGCCGATAATCGTTTCGACGTTGTAGAAGCCGGCCGGCAGCCAGCCCGGTAAAGTCAGGCGCAGGGTGCGGGTGGTGTCTAGGTCGGCCGGTAAGGTCACGCCTTGCGCCAGCCGAATGGGGTAGGGCGAGTTAGCCCCAATAGCCGGACTGGACAAATAAACCCATACGTCGGTTGTCTGGGCCTCGCCGCTGACGTTCTCGATGTGCAGCGTCCAGGCCAGTTGTGTACCGGGGGTGTAACTGTCGGGGTGGGTGGTCACTTCCAGATTGACCTTCGGCTGGCGGGTGGGGTCGGTGTAGTGGAGGAACTTGCCCTGCTGCGCGCTGTTGGGGCCGACAGCCCAGCCTTCGCTCTCGTCAAAGAAGAAGAGGTCGAAGGGGTCGGCAAAGGGGTGGAAGTCCATTTCCACCCAGGTCGCCCCACCGTCGGTGGTGTGGTAGAGCAGGGTGCGGTTGAGGGCCTGGGGCGCTTCGTAGCCGGCCAGCCAGCCTTCGCGCCGGTTGAAGAAGTGGATGGCCTGGACGGCCGCCACGCCCTCTTTGCCAAAAAACTGCTGCTCCCAGGTGAGACCGCCGTCGGTGGTGTGGTAAATCCAGCTATTGGCCTGGCAGCAGCCGGTGGCGTAATAGCCGGATACCCAGCCTTCATTGCGGTTGACGAAGTCAATGTCGGTGAGGGCGAAGCCTTCCTGCTGGAAAATCGTCGTCCAGGTCAAGCCACCGTCGGTGGTCATTTCGGCGATAGCCAGCCATTGCTCG
>JBFMFT010000543.1:0-2995 GCA_040751925.1 Chloroflexota bacterium | reverse complement strand
CTCCTAGCTCTGGCTCTTATTTTTCAGCCAGGGGCCTATGCCCAAAGCAAAAGCTTCTATTGGGAGCGATATGACGTAGAGATCACCCTCCTGGAGAATGGCGACCTGCGGGTGGTCGAACAGCAAACGCTCAATTTCTCCGGCGACCCCTTCACCTTTGGCTATGCCACCATCCCCACCGGCGGCGACGGAGCCAATGACGGTATCGAGAACATAACCGTTAGCGAAGGGGATACCCTCTATACCGAATCGCGCAGCAATTCTATGCACACCTTCGAGGTGGTGGAGGAATCCGGCCAGGTGGTGATTTACTGGTATTTTCCACCGGCCGTCGGCCAGCGCACCTATACCTTTAGCTACACGGCCAAAGGCGCGGTGCGCGTCGGCGAAGAAGGCGACCAGGTTTTCTGGAAAGCGATTCCGGCCGACCACCCGGCCGCCGTGCAGAATAGCCGCGTGGTCATCCATTTGCCGCCAGAGGTACAGCCCCAACGCCACGTAGACACCGGCCAGCCGCTCATCGCGGGTTACGTGAACGGGGCCGAGGGTGAAGGGGTAACAACGACCCTTAGTGAAGACGGCCGCCGCATCACCTACGAATTGACCGAAGGGTTAGCCATCGGCGAGATGATGGAAGTGCGGGTACAGTTCCCACACGGCCAATTGCCCGTCGAGACCGCCAACTGGCAGCGACAGGAACAGATAGCCGACGCGATGGGGCTGGTTGTCCTGGCCGTCGCCATCCTCCTCACCATCGGCGGGCCGTTGGCCGTGCTGCTGTTATGGTATCTGCGCGGCCGTGACCCAGAGGTGGGGCCAATGGCTGACATTCTGGCCGAGCCGCCAGACAGCCTGCCGCCGGCCGTTGTGGGGACACTAATAGACGAACGGGCCGATATGCAAGACGTGGTTTCTACACTGGTTGACCTGGCCCGGCGCGGCTACCTGACCATGACCGAAGAAAAAGGGGCAGAGTACGAGTTCAGCCGCACCGACAAGCCGACCAACGATCTGCGGTCGTTCGAGCAGCAATTTCTCACTCACCTCTTCGGCCGCCACCAGAGTCGTGAACTGAACGACTTGAAGTACAAATTTGCCCAACACCTGCCGGGGATTCGCAGCGCGATGTACGAAGAATTGAAGCGCGAAGGATTGTTCGGCCGCTCGCCCCAGGGTGTTCGTAACAGTTACCTGGCCCTGGGGGTGGCCCTGCTGGTCGTAGCCGGCTTTGGCTTCGTGGCCCTGCCGGCCGTATTGGGGGAGTTGGTGGCGACGGCCGTTTGCCCGGCCCTGGCCCTCGGCCTGACGGGTGTGGCCCTGCTCATCACCGCCAACTTCATGCCCGCCAAGACCACGAAGGGGGCGGAAGCGGCTGCCAAATGGCAGGCGTTCAAGAAATACTTGCAGGAAGTCGAACGCCACACCAAGTTAGAAGAGGCCGGTGACATCTTCGAGAAGTTTCTGGCTTACGCCATTGCCTTTGGCCTGGAGCGCAGTTGGATTCGCAAATTCGCCAGCCTGCCCAGCACGCCCATCCCGCCCTGGTACATCCCCTATCCCCATCCTTACTATGGCGGCGGCTTGGGTGGAGGGCCATTAGGGCGCGCCAGTGGCCCCATCGGTGCGGGCGAACGGCCGTCCCTCGAAGGCATGTCGCGTGGCCTCACCGGCGGATTGGAAAACATGTCGGCCGGGCTGACCCGCATGTTGTCCTCCACGGCCACCATTCTCAAGAGTACACCGCCGAGCAGTAGTAGTGGCGGCCGGGCAGGAGGTGGCTTTAGTGGCGGCTTTAGCGGTGGCTTTAGTGGCGGCGGCGGCAGCCGCGGCTTTGGCTAGTAAAGCAATTCGGCGAATTGCTTTACCAGTCCAGGAGAATCTATGGGTCGAACACTGGGCATTATTCTATTGGCGGGCAGCGTGGTGGCCTGCCTGATCCTGGCGTTGGTAATGTACGTGCCGACAGTGGAGGGCAGCCGCTCGGCCGGGGCGGCCACGTTGGGTTTTGGCTTGGGGGCGGCCGTCATCGTCCTGCCCCTGACCGGCGTGGGCGCGTTCTTACTGTGGCGGGGCGGGCAAGAGGCAAAGGCGATGGCCGCCGTCCAGCAGCAGCGCAAGTTGCTGGATATGGTCAAAACACGCGGCCAGGTGGCGATTAGCGACCTGGCTTTGGAACTGAACAGCGGCCGCGAGGCTGTGCAGCAAATGATTTACGACCTGGTGGGTAAAGGGCTATTCTCTGGCTACGTCAACTGGCAAGAAGGCGTGCTGTACTCCCGCCAAGCCAGCCAGATGCGCCAGGAGACCAAATGCCAACACTGCGGCGGCCAATTGGAATTGGCCGGCAAAGGGGTCATTCGCTGCCCCTTCTGCGGTACCGAGTATTTTTTGGATTAGTCGAAGGAGACCACTCAATGAAGGATTCACCTATTCCAGACCTGTATCAGAAGATAACCGATGAATCTACCATCCTGGGCAAGCTGGCGAGCAAGATACCGGGCTTTAGCGGCTACGTGGAGCGCAGCCGCCGCCGCGAGGCTGACCAGTTGTTGCGCCAGACCATCGCCGGCCGTCTCGAAGCCGCCCGCCTCCAACTAGCCAGCGTCCAGCAGGCGTTGAGCCGCGACATTATCAAGGCCATAGATTACGCCGAGCCAATGGGCTATACGGACACACGGCTGGGCGGGCTGGCCGGCAAGGTCAGCGCAGCCCCCCAGGGCTACACCGGCTTCTTCGACGCTGTCAAAATCAAAGAAGAAGACCTGGCGAACATTTACGCTTTTGACGAGCAGATGCTAGGCTACGTTGACCAGATCGAAACGGCCGTCGCCGCTCTGGACAAAGCGGTGCGCGAGGACGGCGACGTTGGCGGCAGCCTGCGTAGCCTGGACGCCGCCAGCCAGGAAGCGAACGTGGCCTTTAACGGCCGGCAGGAACTACTATCCGGTGTAGCGTGAAACGTGAAACGTGATGCGTATCACGTTTCACGTTTCAC
>JBFMFT010000542.1:0-3005 GCA_040751925.1 Chloroflexota bacterium | reverse complement strand
AGAGTTCGGGGGCCAGGCTGGAACCGCCCATCCCTAGCAGTAAAGCGTCTGTATAGCCATCGGCCGTTACCTCCTCCACAAAAGCCTTCAAGCGGGTCACGCTATCGGCCATGTTCTCCGGGCTGTGCAGCCAACCCAGGCGATTCGTGATCTCGGTGGGTTCGGGCTTCCATATCGTGTAGTCATGCGCCCAAATACGTCCCATGATTTTCTGGTCGCGCATCTCGGTCAGGGCGCGGTCAACGGCCGCCTGATAGCGACCCACGTTGGCCACCTGGCGCGGCCGGCCGGCCAGCAAACGCGCCTGCTTGTCGGCGATGCTCTTCATCAACGACTCAAACGACTTGGCAAACGAAGCCACACCCTCGTCTTGCAGCCGTTGGGTAACGGCCGCCAGGTCTATCCCCAGGTCAGCCAGTCTATCTAACTGGGTCAGGGCTGCGTCGAGGCCATCGGCCAATGTCGAAGCCACCGCGCCGTGATCGAGGAAGGCGGCCAGCGTCGCCGGCGGCACGGTGTTGACGGTGTCGGGGCCAATCAGGGTATCCAGGTAAAGGGTGTCCGGGTAGAGAGGATTCTTCGTGCCGGTGCTGGCCCACAACGGCCGTTGCGCCCTGGCCCCTTTCGCCGCTAATCGTTCCCACCGCTCGCCGCTAAACAGTTGTCGAAAGCGGCCGTAGGCCACTTTGGCGTTAGCGATGGCGATTTTGCCCCGCAGTTCGAGTGATGAGTGATGAGTGATGAGTGATGAGAGGGCGTCGTCAATGGTGGAGTCTACCCGGCTGATGAAGAAGGAGGCGACGGAGGCCACCCGGCCGGGGTCGCCGCCGGCCGCCACCCACTTTTCCAGCCCACTCAAATAGGCGTTGCTGACGGCTTCATACTGGCTTACGGAAAAGATGAGGGTGACGTTCACGTTGATACCCTCACCGATGAGGGTCTCGATAGCCGGAATGCCGGCCGGCGTGGCCGGCACCTTGATCATCACGTTGGGGCGGCCCAACGTGGCAAAGAGCCGCCGGGCCTCGGCTACCGTGCCGGCCGTGTCGTGGGCCAGCGTTGGGCTGACTTCCAGGCTAACGTACCCATCCCGTCCATCTGTTTGGTTGTAGATGGGGCGGAGGAGGTCGGCCGTGCGGCCGATGTCTTCCAGGGCCAACGTCTCGTAAATCTGGCTGACCGATTGACCCTTGTCCACCAACTGTCGGAGAGCCTGGTCGTAATCCGCGCTGCCGGCGATAGCCTTCTCGAAAATGGTGGGGTTGGAAGTGACGCCCGTCACCCCTTGCTCAATCAGTGACCGCATCTCCCCATGATCCAGCAGCGCTCGCCGGATATTGTCGTACCAGATAGATTGCCCTAACTGAGCCAGTTCGTGTAATTTCGACATTTAGCCTCCTTTATTCCCCTCTCCCACCCAGGGAGAGGGGCAGGGGTGAGGGTGGTAGCCTACGGTACTTCATCGAAAAAATCATCAGGCCCGCCAATGGCAACCATATAATCAAAATTGCCTGGCCCAACGGTACGCTCCAGGGTGCGTATGATTCGTTGCGGATCATCGTAAGGCCCGGCAAAAAAGAGGGGTTTACCGTTCTCACCACCCAGAGGTACTCTATCTGGGCAATCCTCGGGGTGGGTCCCCTCCAAAATTGGCAAGGCCACCTGGCTGTCGGGATGGGGTTCAAAGCCCAGATCGCGAGCGTATTGGATTGCTTCACCAATCACTTTAGCCGCCAGGTCGAGACTGCACTTCTGCATCTTCTGAACGCTCTTTAGTTTGGTCAGAAAGGTCTGCCGGTAAGCAGCCTCAGAAGGAAAGTAGCGGGTCATAGCGTCTTTCACTCCCAGGCAGCCCAGGTCAACCAGGAATGAGGCCATCGCCACTTCGCCCAGGGGCGACCGGCGAGCCACAACGATCTGAGACAATGCGGCCGGCCGCTGCCATTCGGCCGCGATGAGACATTCCAACACCGGCCACTCTTTGGCCCGCTCCACGGAGGGCTGTTTAGGAGGCGTGGCGAACAGGCCCCGGCCCGGCCGGGCTTTCCTTCTCGCCAGCTTTCTGGAGACTGCTTTTTGTTGTTTTCTCGTTTTGGACATAAGTGCTTACTCAACGGCGTGATGTCTCTAAATCGGTGGTTTCAGGTTGCCCCTGAAGGAATCGCAATAAATTTGGGGGCGCGTTCACCCTTACCGGCGGATGCGAATACTTGTTTCTGTTACTACTACAAAACGGTCAGCAAGTTTATCAGCGTGACTCGTGAGAAGCCGCCGTAGGGCCGCCACTTTATTGGCCGCCCGCTCGTTCTTGAGGCGCATGAGAACAACTCCCTTGAGCGCATCTAAGCCGGCTCCAAAGCCAAAGGCATAAAATCTGTCTTCTCGAGCGATTCAGTGGCAAAGAGCAAACAAGCCTGAATATCTTCAGGGGTTAGCCCCTCATATTCCTGCAAAATTTCGGCAGTGGTGGCCCCATGGGCCAACAAGCCCAGGATATATTGCACTGTCAATCGTGTGCCTTTGATGACCGGCTTACCAGCCATGACTCTGGGATTGACAGTGATGCGTTCTAGCAATGGCCGTTCGTTCATAACGTTATCGCCTCCAGCCCTCATTGTACCTGATTCTAATTGCCAATCCCTAAAAGCTCTTTGGCCGTGGCGACGACGTTCTCGGCCGTGAAGCCAAACTTCTTCTGCAATTCCTTCAACGGGGCGGACGCGCCAAAAGTCCTCATGCCAATCCGCCGGCCGCCCGGCCCCACGTACCGTTCCCAGCCCAGCGTCGAACCTTTCTCCACCGAAATACGGGCGGTCACGGCCGGCGGCAGTACACTATCTTTGTACTCCTGGCTCTGCTGCTCGAACAACTCCCAGGAGGGCATACTGACTACTCTGGCCCGGATACCCTCGGCCGCCAACTGTTCGTAAGCCTGTATACACAACGATACCTCACTGCCCGTCGCCAGCAATAGCGCGTCAGGTTGTCTCCCCTCTCCCCCCTGG
>JBFMFT010000541.1:0-3012 GCA_040751925.1 Chloroflexota bacterium | reverse complement strand
CCCACCCCCATCACCCGCCGCGTCTTGAGCATCATCTTCAATCCCCACGTACCGTCCCAGGGCGGTCGCCAACTGGCCGACGTCCTCAAGTGGAACGACCCTCGCCAACTGATGCCCAAGCACATCGAAGACCTGCGCCATTGCAGCTACGGCTACGCCAACTACGAAGTCGTCCAAACCATAGACGTAGACGGCTTCCCCACCAAAGTAGACGGCTTCCAGTACACCGGCGACTCCTTCCTCAAAAGCTGGCACGAGCGTAAAGGCTTCCACGACCCCGATGCCGTAGATTACCACCGCATCCTCCAGGAATTCAAGATCATTCCCCGCGTCAACAGCGGCGAGATTGACGAAGTGTGGCTGTTCGCCTTCCCCTACGCTGGCTTCTACGAATCTATTATGGCCGGCCCCGGCGCGTTCTGGTGCAACGCCCCAGAGCTAGAAGGCACGGCCGAGGCCCAACGCCGCTTCGTCATCATGGGCTACAACTACGAACGCGGCGCCGGCCAGATGTTAGAAAACATGGGCCACCGCGCCGAATCCATCCTACGCCACGTCTTCCGCAAGAAGAAGGGCGACACCAATCTCTGGGAACGCTTCACCCGCTACGATAAGACCCACCCCGGCCGGGCCGAGGTAGGCATCGTCCACTTCGCCCCCAACAGCCTCAAAGATTACGACTGGGGCAACAAGACCAAAGTCCCCAGCTTGTGCGACGACTGGTATGACTTCCCGGATTTTACGGGCAAGAAACGGATCGTGGATTGCCGCGAATGGGGCGACGGCGACACCCGCCTCCATCACGTCTGGTGGTTCCGCCACTTCCCCCACCGCACCGGGGCCTCGGCCGGCATCTCCTACAATTGGTGGCAATACGTGATTGACCCCAACCACGTCCGCTAGACGATAGGAGCTCCACCGCCGAGACGCTGAGAGCGCTGAGAAGAAGAAAGAGAAAAGCCTCCGCGTTCGCCGCGTCTCTGCGGTGAGCAATCAGGAACAACGATGAGTGACGATAGCATTGTCTATTTGACCCAAGAAGGTCTCCAGAAAATCAAGGAAGAACTGGAACACCTCAAGACCCACAAACGGGTCGAACTATCGCACCGCCTGGCGGCGGCCGTCGCCATGGGCGACCTCAGCGAAAACGCCGATTACCACTACGCCAAACAAGAGCAAGGCTTCGTCGAAGGGCGCATCAAAACTCTGGAAGATTCCTTACGCCGGGCGAAAATCATTGAGGACCGCCGTGGCGCAGAGGAAGTACACGTGGGCAGCGTGGTAAGCGTCGTGGTGGATGGTGAGGACGAACCGGAAACCTATCACATCGTCGGCGCGCACGAAGCCGACCCCCGCAACGGCCGCATCTCCAACCAATCGCCCATCGGCCGCGCCCTCCTGGGAGCCAAAGTCGGCCAGACCGTCGTCGCCCACACACCGGCCGGCCGCCTCCATTTACAGATTCAGGCTATCCAGTGAAGCAACTATCGGCCGCTGCCCTGCGCGAGTTAATTCTCGAAATCCAGACCCAGTTAAGCCACCTCTCTCAACTAGAGGCCGACATCCAACAAACCCAGGCCGACCTCGCCCACGACCCCGACCAGGCCTGGTCCTATTACAGCGCGCTCTCCCTGCATCTGCACAACTTCTACACCAACTGCGAATACATCTTTCAGATAGTCGTCAGCCAACTAGAGCAGGGGTTGGTCATCGGCTCCGGCTGGCATCAGCAGCTACTCGAACGCATGGGGGCCGCTTGGGAGAATCAACCGGCCGTTCTTTCCCTCGAATCCCTGCGCCTCATGCGCGACTTCCTGACCTATCGCCACTTTGTGCGCGACAGCGACGGCCTGGAATTAGACCTCCCCACCTTAAACAGCCTGTTGGAAAGCTACCCCCAAATATGGGGCCAGGTCAAAACAGACGTTCTCTACTTTGTAGACTGGCTAAGAGTTTTGGCCGAGACTGTGGATAACTCGGAAAAAGCTGTGGATAAGTCGGCCGAACTGTGAATAACAAGTGAAGGCAAGAGTAGAAACCAGGTTTTTTGCCCGTAAAACCTGGTTTCTGGCTGGATAGCTACTTGCCAATCACCACCCTAAGCCGGGCCGGCAGCAACGCCAACACAATTCGCCGCTCCTCCTCGCCAAAGACGCGCAGCAGCCACAACCCGGCCGGATACGTCACCAACGCCAACGCCAACGCCAACAACGGGTGAACCAGGTAGCCCAACCCCATCGCCGCCACCGTTGAGACCGTGACGGCCGCCGGCCGGGCCACAATCCGCCGCCATTGCACATCTGGCATCCGCTGGCGCAGGTAATAATCAAATACCACCAGCAAGACCACTTCCGAGAGAATAGTGATGACGGCCGCCGCCACGTAGCTATAGCGCGGCAAGAAGATCAGGTTGGCCGTCACGTTGAAGGCCACGCCAATCAGAAAAGCTCGCGTCTGCATCCGCTCCTGGCCCAGCGCAATGAGAACGTAATTGGTCACGCTATTCAGCCAGCCGAAGGGGATAGACCAAATCACAATTTGCAGGGCAATCGCTCCCTCTGGTAAGAAGGCCGGGCCGCCCAGAACGCGAATGAGCAGGGGCGACAGTAAAGTAGTAACGGCCGCCACCGGCAGGGCCACCAAAATCATCACCTTAATCGCCATCCGAAAGGTGCGCCGGGCATCGTCCAGCGAGCTTTGTACCTGGCGCGAGATGACCGGGAACAGAGCAAAGGTAAAAAAAGAAGGGATGACGTTGATGGCGTTGACCCATTTATACGCGCTGTTGTACCAACCCACCACCGTTTCGCCGTTGAACTGGCGTAGCAGCGGCACGTCAATTTGGAAGAAGATAACCGCGAACAGATGGTTGAGCATCAGGGGATAGCTGCGGCCGATCATCTGCCACTGCAATCGCCAATCTACCGCCGGCAGGTGAACCCTCACCCTGGCCCTCTCCCTCAGAGGGAGAGGGGAGATACGTGTTCCCTCTCCCTCTGAGGGAGAGGAGGG
>JBFMFT010000540.1:0-3072 GCA_040751925.1 Chloroflexota bacterium | reverse complement strand
ATCTTCTCTTTGGCCGCCAGGTAAGCCGGGTCGAAGCGGCGCATAAAACCAACCTGCAATTTGACCCCGGCCGCTTCGACCGCGGCGATGGCCTGGTCGCAGCCCTCTAAAGTCAGGGCCAGTGGTTTCTCGGTGAAGATGTGCTTGCCGGCCGCCGCCGCTGCCTGAATCACCTCCACGTGGGCGTTGGTAGAGGTGACGACCACGACAGCTTGCAGGTCGTCACGGGCCAACAACTCCTCGTAGTGGGTATAGCTGTCGGCCACGCCAAAGCGCCGGGCCACCTTCTGCGCCCGTTCCGGGTTGGGATCGGCAACAGCCACGAAGTCGGCCGTCTCCATGCCAAAAGCCAGGTGATAGGCCAGCGTCTCACCCATGCGGCCGGCCCCAATGAGTCCAATGCGTACTGTCACGGGTCTGTTCTCCTGTTCGGTATTCCAGATGCGTAAGGCGTAAGGCGTAAGGCGTAAGAAGAGACGGATTACGCATTAAAGAAAGTACCTTTCCCTTTCTCTTTCCACCCGGTACCGCTCATAAGCCGCCTGGGTGGAGTCCAATTCAGACACCTCGGCCACGGCTACGTCCCACCAGGATTCGTAGCCAGGCACGCGCTGTTCGCGGTCAGTCTCAACGTAGATAACCGTTGTGCGCCTCTGCTGTTTGGCCTCGTCGAGAGCTTGCTTGAAGCTGGCGATGTCCCTGGCCCCGATGACGTAAGCCCCCAGGCTGCGGGCGTTGGCCGCCAGGTCCACCGGCAACGTCTCGCCATCCAATTGGCCGGAGGTCGGGTTGCGGTAGCGGTAACGGGTACCAAAGCCCTGACTGCCGACGGACTGCGACAGGCCGCCGATGCTGGCGAAGCCGTGATTGTTTATAAGGATGATAGTCAGTTTAATCCCCTCCTGGACGGCCGTCACGATCTCCTGGGCCATCATCAGGTACGAACCATCGCCCACCATCACGTAAACCTCGCGCTCCGGGGCGGCCAGCTTGGCCCCCAATCCACCGGCAATCTCATAACCCATGCAGGAGTAACCGTATTCCAGGTGATAACCTTTGGGGTCGCGGGTGCGCCACAGCTTGTGCAAGTCACCGGGCAGGCTGCCGGCCGCGCACAGCACCACGTCTTGCGGCCGGCTAAACGCATTCACCGCGCCAATGACCTCACTCTGGCTGGGCAGCGGGCCATGATTCAGGTTATAGAGACGCTCCACCTCGGCGTCCCACTCGCGGTTGAAGCGGGCGGCGCGGGCGCGGTAATCGCCGTCTACCTGGTAGCCCTCTAGTAAAGGGGACAATTCTTCGAGAGCGGCGCGGGCGTCGGCCGTCAGCGGCAGCCCGCTGTGCTTGTAGGCGTCAAACTCGGCCACGTTGATATTGATAAAGCGCACGTCGGGATGCTGGAAGGCGGTCTTGGAGGCGGTGGTGAAGTCGCTGTAGCGCGTGCCAATGCCGATCACCAGGTCGGCCTCGCGGGCCATGATATTGGCCCCTGGCGTGCCGGTCGCCCCCATCGCTCCCAGGGCCAGAGGATGGTCGTAGGGCATGGCTCCCTTACCGGCCTGGGTTTCGGCCACCGGAAGGCCGGTCTGTTCGGCCAGGCGACGGAGGGCGGCCGTTGCTTCGCTGTAAAGGACGCCGCCACCGGCAATGATCAGGGGTTTCTGGCTGTGGCGGATGAGACCCACTGCTCGTTGCAGTAGCGTGGCGTCGGGGCGCGGCCGGGGTACTGTCCACACCCGTTTGTCGAATAGGGCGGCCGGGTAGTCGTAAGCCTGGGCCTGCACGTCCTGGGGCAAGGCCAAGGTCACGGCCCCGGTCTCGGCCGGCGAGGTGAGGACGCGCAGGGCTTCGGGCAGACTGGTGATAATCTGCTCCGGCCGGTTGATCCGGTCCCAATAGCGAGAGACGGGCTTGAAGGCGTCGTTGACGGAAATGTCCTGGGAAAATGGCGTCTCCAACTGCTGCAAGACAGGGGCCACGTGGCGCCGGGCAAAGATGTCGCCCGGCAGGAGCAGCACGGGTAGGCGGTTAATGGTGGCCCCGGCGGCGGCCGTGATCATATTGGTCGCCCCCGGCCCAATCGAGGTGGTGCAGGCGAAGGTCGCCAGGCGATTCTTCATCTTGGCGTAGGCGGCGGCCGTATGCACCATGGCCTGCTCGTTGCGGCACTGATAGTAACGGAAGGAGGGCGTTTGCAGAAGGGCCTGACCGATACCGGCCACGTTGCCATGCCCAAAGATGCCAAAGCACCCCGCAAAGAAAGGCTGCTCCACCCCGTCCCGCTCGACGTATTGATTCTGGAGGAAATATAGGATGGCCTGGGCCGTCGTTAATCGCTTCGATATGCTCATTTGATATTCTCAAGAAGTGTCACGCAAAGGCGCAAAGGGTTTTTCCTCTTTGCGCCTTTGCGCCTTTGCGTGACATTCTTAAAATCCTCCGCGTTCGGCGATGAAGCGCAGCACTTCGTCCTCGTAGCCCATGAAATTGGCGCAGCCGTGACGGGTGACGACGATGGCCCCACAGGCGTTGCCCATGCGGGTAGCTTTGTACCAGTCCCAACCCTTGAGGTAGCCGTAAATCAGGCCACTGGCAAAGGCGTCACCGGCCCCCAGGACGTTGTAAACCTCGACCGGGAAGCCAGGCGCGTCAATTACCGGCCCACCGGCCGTATACACCGACGCCCCCTTCGCCCCCTGCTTGACCACCAACGCCTGGGGGCCACGAGACAGTAGGCTCTCGATGGCCCTGTCCACGTCACCCTGCACGCTGGGGGCGGAGATTTGGGAGTGGGTAATGGTCAGTTGGCTGGTCTCCGTCAGCACGGCCGCCTTGATTTCCTCCTCCGTGCCAATAGCCACCGTCACCAGAGGCAGGACGGAACGCACGGCCGCCCCAAAAGCGCGCGGGTCGTGCCACTGGTCGGCGCGAAAGTCAATGTCCAGGAAGACGGCCGCCCCGCTCTCCCTGGCCCGCTCGGCGGCAAAAATCGTCGCGCTGCGGGCCGGGTCTTTGCTCAGGCCGGTGCCAGAGATTTCCAAGACGCGGCAAGCGGCGACGGGGGCGGCC
>JBFMFT010000054.1:0-17166 GCA_040751925.1 Chloroflexota bacterium | reverse complement strand
AGGTTTGTATACGGGTTGCCATAGGAAACGACGAAGGTTCAGAGGGGGGATTCTGGTGAATGATGGGGTTTGGCAATCACCTCCTGAGATGGATTGAGGTTCTACAGTGAGAGTAGAAGGTGGCATATTTATTGTGCGGCCTGCGAACCGGACCGTAAGCACGATCATTATAACAAAGTGTCGGAACAGTGTCAATAAGGTGACAACTTGGGAAACCCCTGAGGTTTCAGAAAACCTACGGGGTTTCAGCTTTCTGCATAACCCCCACCAGGTGAATCCCCCACCCGGCCGGCAACCATGCCTCCACCGCGCCGGCCAGTCGAAAGAGGGCCAGATGCCAGGCCCAATAAGTCGGGTCGGCGATAGTCTGTACGGACATGACTTGTAGGCCGGCCGTCGTCGCCAGCCGCACCAGCCCACCGGCCGTGTTGGCCCGGTAATAGGCGGGAAAGGTATCGACCGCCGCCCGGCCGTACAAGCGACGGACCAACCGCCCTTGCAACCAGCCCACCCGCCCCAGCAGCCGGTTCATCTGTACCAGGGGATGCCGCCGGTTAGGGGTAATGAAGACCAGGTGACCGCCCGGCCGCAAGACCCGGCCGATTTCCCGCCAGGCTCTTTGTGGCTCGGCCAGGTGTTCCAGCACCCAACTGGCAAGAATCAGGTCGAAGCAGTTAGGGGCGAAAGGGAGGGCTGTCGTCTGGCCGGCCGCGCGTGGCAGGAGCAGCCGGTGTTCGACCAGCGAGGCAAAATCAGGGTCTACGCCCACCATTTGGTGGAGGGGATGCGCCAGTTGCTCCACCAACCCACCTCGGCCGCAGCCCAGGTCGAGCAGGCGAACAGACGGCCGCAGGTGTTCCCGCACCAGGCCGGCGTAGACCTCGGTGGCCGGCCGCCAGCCGGGGTGCGTCTGCCGGTACACTTCACGCAGGGCGTTCTGCCGTTCGAGAGAGAGCATAGACGGAAAAGGGCAGTCCCCCGGCCGGGGAACTGCCCTTCCTATCACTCACGGGGCAAGTTGAAAACGTGCCTTACAGTGGCTTAGTCATCGTCGTCGCCACCATCGTCATCGTCGTCGTCACCATCGTCGCCGTCGCCATCATCATCGTCGTCGCCATCGTCATCGTCATCATCGTCACCGTCGCCGTCGTCATCGCCGCCCGGGGCCAGGCCGAACCAGTCGAACAGGAGGACGGCCGGGGCGCCAATCACGTCGGCGCTGGCTTTGAGAGTGACTGTGTCGCCGTAGAGAGCCCCGGTCAAGGTGGCTCCGTCGCGCAGTTCAATGTCACCATCAGCCATCAGGAACGTACCCAGGTAAACGCCATTGTTCCGTAAGTAGACGTAGCCGCGTTCGACGCGGAACAGCACATCGGCCGCGCTGCCCACAGCGGAGATAATGGACATCTGCGTCCGGTCATACATATTGACGTATTCTTCGACGCTAATAATGATAGGCCCGCCGCTCAAGTCTAGCTGGATACGCCCATCGGCTAGCACGTAGAAGGTGTCAAAGGTGTAGTGGCCGGCGCTCAGGATCAGGGTACCAAACGATCGCACCGTCAAGTCGTCGTAGACACCTGGGGCCAGGGTCAGGCTGCTGTTCGAGGACACAGTGATGTCGAGCGTGCCAGGCGTTACATCGAAGCTGGGCTGGCTCACGGCCGGGAAGGTGGGCGCGGGCGCGCCTTCGGTGATGGAGCCGGTGACGGTCGCCCCGTCCTCCAATTCGACTTCTTCCACGGCCGAGACGTTCCCTTCCACGGTCGAGTCTTCGCCTATCTCCACGTCGTCGCCAGAGGCCACGTTACCCTGAATCAGTACCTCCTCCTCCAGTTCTACGTCCTCGTCGGCCGAGACGTTACCCTGGATAAAGGAGTCATCACCGATGGATATTTCCTCGTCGAAGCTGTCTACACCTCCGTAGATAATGACCCGCTCCTCGATTTCTATCGTCTCCTCGCTGCCCACACGACAACTCGTGGCGGTCGCGTCGTTGCGGAGGGTTAAGGAGTCCTCGTCATCGTCGTCGTCGTTGGCAAACAAGCAGTAGCGCAGGACACCGTGAACGACGGTGACGGTGACGGTGGCCGTGGCGCTGCCACCCTGACCATCACTGATGGTATAGGTGAAGCTATCCAGGCCCACGAAGCCGGCCGCCGGCGTGTAGGTCACGGTGTTGTCAGCGTTGGCGACGGCCGTGCCATTGGCCGGCGTGCTTACCGCTGTTATCGTGAGTGGATCAAGGTCAGGGTCACTGTCATTGTCCAGAACGGCGATGGTAACGGCCGTCTCCTCGTAGGTCAATGCGCTGTCATCCATCGCTACCGGCGGGTCATTGGTCGGCAGGGCCGTGATGATTACGGTGATCGCGTTGCTATCATCCTCAAAGCCCCAGCCCCAGTTGGCGTGGGCGCTTTGGATCAGCGTGCCGGCCGCCAGCAGCGTGCCATTCACTGTCACCGTCACCGGCTGGCCGCCCAATACGTCCCCATTCCAGTACACGTCGTAAGTGGAATCGGTGGGTATGGTGGAGGCCGTGCCCGTCTCGGTCAGCACGCTCACGTCGGTCACCAGGTCAGATGGCACGGATAGAATGGCCTGCACGTCGCTCAAGACGGCGCTGGCTGTCAACACAAAGGTAAAGGTAACCGGGTCACCCACCACTCCTTCGGTGCGGTCGGCCGCCAGCGTCACGCTGCGGGTCGGCATGATATACACCGGCACCGTGTCGGCGAAGGTGGTATTGGAGTTCTCGTCAACGGCCGTCACGGCCACGATGTTGATCCCCTGGCGCAGCCCCAGGTCGGCCGTAAAGAGGCCGGCCGTCGGCGTGACCACCTGGCCGTTGACGATGACCGTCACCCCACTGGCGTCGCTTACCTCGCCACTGATAGTCACCGTCGTGGTAGTCTCACCCGACGTGATAATGGTGTAGGTGTTGGGATAGGTCAAGGTCAACTGCGGCGGTTCCAGGTCGGGCGCGGCCGGCACCGCGTAAGCGCGGATGAGCCGATCCACCGTCCCTTCCTGATCCACACTCTCGGCCACCAGCAGGTAATCCCCCACTGTATCCGTCGGGATGGTGAAGGTGAAGGTCTGGAAGCCGGTCAGGTCTACCAGTTGGTTGAGCAGGGTAGCCCCGTTGGTGGCCGTCACCACCAGGGTCGTGGGGCCGTAGCCATACACGTCCAGGCGGCCGGTTCCGACTTCCAGCGGCGCGTAGTTGCCCTGGTCAGTCGTCAACTCTACCAGGTGCGCCCAACCCACGTCGAACTGGGCCGACGCGCCGGCGATACGCCAGTTAGCCCCGGCCGGGCCGACGTTGATCAGCAGGCGGTGCGGGCCGGCGGCCGGCGTGTTCAGGACGCCGCTGACCTCAAAGACGTTGAGGCCGGGCAGCAGGTCCACCGTCTGCGTCACCGGCGGCGTTAGTTGCAAGACCTGGCTTTCGTCGGGCGTGAAGACCCAGGCGTACAGTTGCACACCGGGGATCGTCTCGTCCTTCTCGTTCCAGAACTCGACAGTGGCCTTGATTTCGTCGCCATTGCTGTAGCGGCTCTGATCCAGGGTCAGGTGGCGGGTGGTTACGTGATAACCGCGCACGTCCACCGGATACACGTAGGATCGGCCGTCAATGAGGACGACGAAGGTGTACCGTCCTTCACGCAAGGCGGCCGGGATGGGGTAGGTGAGGGTTTGGGTGGTGGTGACCACGAAGCCGAAATCTTCATCCACCGGCGCGCCCCAGAAGACGAAGCCGCCCTCCTGGAAGCGCAGTTCCATCGGCCCCATGACGAAGATGGCCTGGGCTGTGCCGTCTACGTTGACGGTCATGGTCATCGTGTCGCCAGGGTCATAGACCTGCTGGTCGAAGGTCAGGGTGGCTGGTTGTTCGGCCGGGTTGATGACGTTGACGTGCAGGCTGTCCAGGGTCAGCACGGTGCGGTCAAAGGCCGGCGGCGCGCCCACCTGGGCCAGAAAGACCGTCGCCCGGTCGGGTTCGGTAGCCGTGAAGCTAAAGACGTACTGGACGGTGGTGTTGGCCGGGATGGTGACGGTGTAGTAGTCTTCGGCCGTCAGGTAGCGCGGCATCACAATGTAGTCGGCCGTTACCCCGGCCAGGTCGGTCAGGGTCACGGTCAGGTTGGCCGTTTCGCCGGCCACGTAAGTGAGCTTGTCCAGGCTGAGGGTCATCTGTACGTCTACACCCACGACCTGGGCGGTGAAGGGGAAGCTCTCCCCATCCACCGAGACTGTGCCAAAGTATTCGTCACTGGGCATATCGGCCGGGATGGGCAGGCTGAAGGTGAAGCTGCTGTCGCCAAAGCCGGCCGGCGTCACCACGAACTGCTGTTCGGGGTCGAACAGTTGCAGGCCGATGATGACCGGCCCGGCCGCCCCATCGTTGGTCAGGTCAACGGTTACGTCGAGCGAGCCACCAGCGGCGGCCGGCGTGGGCGAGACAGTGATATTATTGAGGGTGATAGCCGGCACGGCCGGGACGAACTGGGCCAGCAAGGTCACGTCCTCACTGTCGTCGTCGAGGACGGCCCCTGTGCCGTGTACCAACTGGCCGCTGACGGTGTGCGTGCCGGCGGCGATGTCCAGGGCCAGGCTGCCGGCGATGGTCTCCCCGGCCAGAACGGCGAAGGGTATCGTGGCAACCGGCGCGCCGTCCAGTTGCACCTCTAGTGTGCCGCTGGTGTCCAGCAACCCCGTGCCACTGATGGTGTACGGCACGTCCACCAGCCCGGCCACGTCGGTGGCCGGGGCGGTCAGGTCGAGCGCGGCATATTCGCCTTCCAACACCAGCTTAGACAGGCTGATGGGTACGTCGCCGCCGACCTCGGCCGTGACCAGGGTATCCGCGCTGATTTGCAGGGTGGTGTTCATCACCGCCACCTGGCCTGGATCCAGGACGAGCGAAGGTCCAGTCGCCCCGGCCAGGGTCAAGTCAACGCTGGCCGTCACGATGCCCGTGTTGGTCACCACCAGGGTCACGCTGAAGGGGCTGCGGCCGGCCACGTCGGGCGCGATGAGTTCCGCATCCACGGCCGGGTCGGCCACCACCAGCACCAGGCCGGCCGTGGCCGCCTGGGCTGAGGCCGTCAGGGTGACGGTCTCGCTGGCGATGAAGGACGCGCTGTAAGGGTAGCCCTGGCCAGGTTGCAGGGTCAAGGTCTGGGAGATGAGGTTGGTGAAGCCGTCGCTCAGGTTGAGGACGAAGGTGGCCGAGAGGGGGGCGGTGTTCGTCACCACGCCGGAGACGTTGATGGTCTGGCCCGGCCGGTACACTTCGCGCTCACTCTCCAACGTGAGGGCCGTCGTGCGGTCATACAGGTAGAAGGGATACTGGTCTTTCGCCAGCAGTTGGTCGGTAGAGGCAAAGAGCTTGCCGTCCAGGAGGAGACGGCCGCTGACGTTGAACGGCCCGGCCAGGTCGTCAAAGTTGAAGCTGGTGGTGGTCGTCACCGGCACGGTCGTTTCCCACAGGACGAAGCCGCAGTCGTCGAGTTCCGTGACCAGAATCGTCGTCGGTACGGCCGCCACCACCGCCCCGTCGCCGTCCACAATCAGGTCAAATTCGTAGAGACCGGGGGCGGTCCCTGGCGGCACAGTGAAGGTCAAGGGCTGGAAGGTCGCCAGTTCGCCAGCGTCCACGTCCAGGATTTCCGGCGGCGTGTAGGCCAGCCAGGTCTCGAAGGGCGAGGCCAGCCGCAGGCTCATGCGGTTGACGTGGGAGGTGGCTTCGGCCACGGCCTGGGCCACCAGTTCGGGCAGGTTGCTGACGCTGCCCAGGACGTAGGCGGTACCACCCGTCTGGGAGGCCATGTACTCGAAGCTGATGATGCCTTCCGTGCCGAAGGCGGAGTGGACGGGCATGACGGTGATGCCGGCGTCGGCCAGTTGTTGGACGGTGGTCTCGAAGTCGAGGTCATCGGCCGTGCCAGCGATGTTGTCGCGGCCGGGGTCCACGCCATAGTTACGGCCGCCGAAGTTGGTGTCATGCCCCGGCGCGTCGCCAAAGATGATGACGATGCGCTTGGCCCCGTCGCGCCAGGTGGCGAATTGGGTCTCGTAGAGGGCGCGGGTGTAATCCTCCGGGTAGTCATTGCCGAATTTCAGGAGCATGGCGTTGATGGCCGTGTTGACGGCGGTGATGTCCGTCGTCACGTCCTGGTCTAGCCGGTAGGCGTAGTCGGTGCCGCTGCCGTAGCAGGAGTTGTAGCCGGCGTAGTTGTAGCAGAATGGGTAGTCCACGAAGGAGGCGGCGGCAAACGCGCTGTCCGGCACAAAGGCGCGGATGCTGTTCATAATCGAAGTGGCATTGGTCTTGGCCGTGCTGAGGACGCCGCCCATGCTGCCGCTCAGGTCGAATAGGATTAACACGTCGGCCCGCTCGACGGCTTGCGTCCCCAGGATTACGTCCAGGCGCGGCGTGACGGCGCGGCCGCCACTGGGGATGGTGTGGGCAATGGTGGAGGGGGTGACGATGGAGTCACCAGTAGCCACCGGCACCTGGACGGGGGAGTAGCGGGTGGCGTAGCCATCCACAATTACGTCGGTCTGGTTGTAGGAGAGTTTGGTGGCGCGGCGGCCGGCGCTATCCTCCACGCCCACCGTCGCGCCGCCCAGGTAAGATACGTCCAGGTAGTTGACGGTGATGGCGCCGTCCGAACCGTTCAGGATAATCTGGAAGGTTTCGGGGTCGCCGACGTAGCAGCAGTGCTGGACGCCCTGGTATTGGACGACGTAGCGGTTGGGGTCGAGCTGGCCGGCGTAAATCTGGCCGTAGTCGCCGCCGACCGGGTAGAGTTGGTCCCACAGGCCATAGATGGCGTTGTTGGGGTCGCTGGCGCTGGGGATGTCGCCGTTGCTGTAGTCGTAGTAGCCCTGGCCGAAGCTGACGTAGCCGTTGGAATGGACGAAAGCCTGGGTGTGGGTCATATCGTAGAAGGTGAAGGTGAAGCCCAGGTCTACCACGTCGAAGACGCTGTAGCCGGAGGCGACGACGCGCATCGCGCTGGTGGTGGAGATGTCCTCCCAGGCCAGGGTCGTGGGCGCGTAGGTGTAGCTGACTTCGGGTACCTGGATTTCCTGGCGGGTCAGGCGGGTGGCGTAGCCGTCGTAGACGACGCCGGACTCGTAGTAGGCCAGTTGGGTGGCCTCGTCGCCAAAGGCGTTTTCGACGCCAATGGTGGCGAAGTCTGGCTCGGTCACGTCCAGGTATTGGAACAAGATGCTGTTGTCGGAGCTATCCAGGATAATCTGGAAGGTCTCCGGCTGGCCCGTACTACAGCAATGGCTGACGCCTTGCCATTCGATGACGTAGCGGGTGGCGTCTACCTGAGCCGTGTAGACGTTGCCGTAGACGCCTCCGGCCGGGTATAAGTCGGTCCACAGGGCGTAGGCGGCGTTGTTGGGGATGTTCGGGTCGGGGATGGAGGTGTTGCTGTAGACGGAGAAGTCAAATGGGTTGAAGCTGATGAACCCGTTGGAGTCTACTTTCATCTCTGTGTAAGGAATCCCATAGAACTCGAAGGAGAAGGGGAGGCTGACGACGGTGTAGGTGTCGTCGCCCTGGGCGACGATGGCGCTGGTGTAGGCCCCACCCGCGCCAATCTCAATCCAGTCGAAGGCGGCTGGTTCGTCCACGTAGGTGGTGACGGTGACCATCTGGACGGCCGTATCCAGTTGCAGGGCCAGGCCGCTGGTAATGACTCCTGGCGCGTCGTAGGCAATCTGGGTGGCCACGCTGCCGGTGCTGTTTTCCACGCCGACAGTCATACTGTACGGCTTGCCTACGTCCAGGTATTGTAGGGTGATGCTGTCGTCTGCGCCATCCAGGATGACCTGGAAGGTGGAAGTCAGCGGCCCGGTGGGAGTCAGGACGGCACTGGCCCCTAAGCCCTCGCCCCCACCACAGCAGAACTCGTCGCCGTGCAGGACGCCCTGCCATTGGACGACGTAGCGTTCGGTGTCTACCCGTTTGGCGTAGACCTGGCCGTTGGGGCCGCCGGTTGGCACGAGGTTATCCCACAAGGCGTAGATGGCGTTGTTGGGGGTGCTGAAGGGGTCGGGAATGGCGGTATTGAAGGAGTCGTAGTAGCCCTGGTCGAAGCTGACGTAGCCATTGGAGCCGACGAACAGGGTGGTGTAGGTGACGCCGTAGAACTGGAAGGGGAAGCCTAGCTCGACCTGGGTGAAGGTGTCGTCACCCTCGGCGACGATGAAGCCGTAGCCGGTGATGTCTTCCCAGGCAAGTGGCACGGTGGCCGCTTCGTAGGCCGTCTCGGTCTCCAGGGTGCCGGTTACGGTGGAGCTAGAGGCCAGTATTTCGGGGCTGACCTCGGAGCAGATTCGCAGTTCGAGGGAGCCGTCGGCCAGTTCGCCGGTCAGCAAATTGACCGTGGCCAGGGCTTGCACGGCTTCGTCGGCGAAGTAAGCCGGCTGGCCGGTTTGCACGTCCAGCCCGGCCGTCACCCCACTAATCGTCAAATTCCGGTAGAGGAAGAAGGGGTCGGCGGTGTGTTCGTCGCGCCCGGTGACCAGCAGGCGGTACGCTCCACCGGCCACATTGCCGGGGATGGTCAGGTCGAGTTGGCCGCTGCCGCCGGCCGGGATGGTCGGCGTCTGGTCTACAGTGACCAGGAGTGTGCCGCGGCTGTCAATCAGTTGCAGATTGGCCGTTACCGGCGCGTCCACCCCACCGTCGTTGGTCAGGGGGACGACAATCGTATCGCCGGCGGCGTAGCTCACGTCGTCCAGCGAGAGGGCGACGTTGGAGGTGGGGATGATGAGATGGAGCGGCAGGAGCAGCGATTCCGCCCCTAACGTGTAGCTCACGTCCACCGCGTGCGCGCCGTCCAGGAGGGTGTCGGGGACGGTGAAGGGATAGACGAAGGTCTGGTCGCCGCCCACGGGCAAAACGGTGGGTTCCGTAGCCGAAAGCACCAGGGCCGTCGAGGAAACGTTGACCGTGGGGGCCAGCTCAAAGTGGCCGGTGTTGGCGATGGTGACGACCAGTTCACCTGTTTCGCGGATGCGGTAGGAGTCGCGGTCAAGGACGGCCGACAATGACAGGCGGGAGGGGACGGGGACGTAGCTGGTGCGGGCGAGGCCGCGCCCATCGTCTACGCGGTAGGATAGTTGGTACGTCCCCAACTCGGTGATCGCCCCACTGAAGGTGTAGGTAGTCGTGTACTTGCCGCCAGCGGCAATGACGGGTAGGGATTCGCCGGCCGTCCACACCGTCGCCCCCGAAGGCGCGGTCATGGTCAGGGCCAGGGAGCCATTGAGAGCCGCCCCCTGCGAGGCGCGATTCTCCACCAGCACGGGAATCGGCGCGCCGTCAAAGAAGGCGGCCGGCACGGTGGGTGTGGCCCGCAGGTCGGGGAAGGCTACGGCAATCGAAGTGCTGGCCCGGCCGACCAGCTTGCCACTACTGGCGTCGTAGAATTGCGCGCTGACACTCTTGCTGCTGTCCATGAACAGCGAGTAGGCGACCGAGGCCGTGCCGTTGGCTGGCACGGTGACGGTTACTGGCGTCGTGGTCGGCACGCCGACCAGGTCGCTGATGACGGCCGTGCGGGCAATGCCGGTGAAGTTCTGCACGGTGGCTGTGACGATGCCGGTGCCATAGAGGCTGACCGGACTCTGGGCCACCTGCAAGCTGCCAGAGAGGGCCGGCGGCACGACGGGCGAGCGGACGTAGACGAACGGCCCCCAGATGGTGTACGCGCTGCGGTTGCTGGTCGTCACCGTCACCTTAACCCGATAGAGGCCCACCTGCGTCCAGTCGTGGACGCCGCGCATGACCGGCGGGGTAGGAATGGTGGCATTGATCGTTCCACCCTGGCCGGGGCCGAGGTCGAGGGGTACGGTTACTCTGGAACTACCGGAGCCAGACCCCCACACCAGCGGGATTTCCAGGAGGGCCGAAGTCGCGCTAAAGGCGGCCGTGTTGCTCAAGGGGAAGGAGACACTGACCGTGCTAGACGGGTCGCCGGTGAATACGTCGCCCACGTCCTGCCCCAGGGAGAGCAGGTAGCCGCGAATCAGGATGGAATGGGTGAAGCGGGCGTCGTCGCCCCACCAGAAGTTGGTGCCCCAGGCCCAGTCGCCGTAGGCGGAGGTGGCGAGAACGGTGCCGGCCCCGTAGGGGTATTCAATTAGCACGGGTGAACCGGCGTAACGGCCGAACGTCCGCTTGAGCAGGACGTTGGCGTTCTCCGGCCAGGCGGTAAACGCGCCGTCAATCTGCACATCGGGCTTGGGGATACCCATCCACACCAGCCAGTCGGAGGGCTGGCCGGCCTCGACGGTGCCATGCTGCCAGCGCTGGTCTTCTTCGTAACCGACGCCGGCGACCTGACCGCCAGGCAGAGCCGTCCAGTCGGCGCCGAAGGCCTGGGTGAAGACGATGAGGAGGCCGCCGCCAGAGACGTATTCTGCCAGCCAATCCTGGGCGGCCGGGGAGTTGGCAATGGAGTGGAGGCCACCGGACGGAATCACCATTACCCTGGGGGCCAGGGCCGGTGACAGGTAGGGGGCGGGCTTGTCCAGGTACACGCCGTCGCCGGGCCACAGGCTGACCAGTTGGTAGGGCAGGCCAAAGTAGCCCAGGACGGAGAGGGTGGAATCGGCGAACCCGGCCGTGACCACGCCGACCACGTTCAGGGTGAGCAGTTCACGAATCTCGTGTTGCAGTTCCAACTCCTGCCCCAAGAGGAGTTGGTAATCCCGCTCCACAATAGCCAGGGCGTCCTCCAGGGCGCGCTGCTCGACCACGTAGGGGAGAGATTGCAGGGCGTCGTTGGCCTCCTGCAAACGGGCCGTCACGGCGTCGGTCAGGGTCAGCCCGGCGGAAATGGGTATCGTCCCGGTCAGGATATTCAGCACGTCCCAGTCGGCCAGGGTCATAATCTCGGCCGTCTGCGACAAATACTCACTGAACTTCACCGTATCGTCCAGGAACTCCGCCTGTTCTTCGCGGCGCAGTTGCATGGTGAAGAAGGTCTCGGCGCGGCTCAAGCCCTGGTCGCGGGCCTTCTCAATCAGCCGAATCAGGTTGCTCTGCGTTTCGTCGTAGGAGTCAGCGGCGTAGTAGCTATCCACGCCCTGCCACACGTCCTGGCGGTCGTCCGGCGGCCGGGGGTCGGGCGGTTCAGGGTCGCAGTTGCCGTTGGGAATCTGGACATTCATAATGTCGTCAATAATCTTGTAAATGTCCACCCACTTCATCACGCCACTGACCAGCTTGTACAAAATTTGGGCGGCGGCGAACCAGCCCACGGTCTTGAGGCGGGGGTCGTCGAGGGCGGAGCCACCGCCGCGCAGCCGCTCAATCAGGTCGCGGATAATGGAAATCAGGCCAAAGTCCAGGGTGATGGCCAGGCGGGATTCCGCACCCAGGCTGACGAAGCCGGAGAAGCTCATGGAGAGGCCCTGGGCGTCAATCTCCGTGCCGACGCGCAGCCGCAGCACCAGGCCGTTCAGGGCCAGGGGTGGATAAATAGGCACGCGCGCGCTGCGGATGGGGAAGTTGATGTTGAGCTGGTCGCCGGCTAACTGGGCGTTCAGCCGATAGGCGATGTCTTTGAGCTTTTGTTCGAGTTGTTGGCGGTCTTCGTCTTTGGGGCAGTCGCCGGTGTCGGCCGTCAAGGTGAGCTTGGCCTCGCCGCCGCCTTCCACGCCCAGGCCGCCCAGGTCAATGGAGAGCAAGCCCAGAATCCTGTCCAGGGCTTCCATGTTGCCGTTGACCACCAGGTCCCAGATGTCGCGCCAACTGAGGCGGAAGAGGCTGACGCTGCCCAAGGCGCCCTGGGCCAGGCGAATGAGGGCCGTCCAGGGGTCGCGCAGGAGTTCGTCCAGGAAGTCGGTCTTGACTTCCACCGGTTCGCCGCTGCTGAATTTGATTTCGATGAGGCGTTGGCGGAAGACTTCGGCGAAGAGGCGCAGGAAGAGTTGGGCGGTGCCTTTGACCGAGAAGATGTCGTAGACGCGCTTGAAGGCGTCGGCGACGGCCTTGAAGTCCTCCAGGAGGGGGTCGGCCAGGTGAACGCGGATACCCTGGGGCTTGCCCAGGTCGGCCGGCACCTCCACCGTGTGGTGGAGGGTTTGCCCCGGCCGCAAGACGACGGTGGTCGCCTGGTGCATGATGACCACCCCACCCGGTCCAACCACGTCCACCGTCAGGGTGTCGGTAATGACCTCTTCGTGGAGGGACTTGATGGCTAATTCGTACTGCTGGGAAACGGGGTCGTAGCTGAAGTTGCTGAGGGTGACAATCTTCTGACCGTCGTCTACGTGGGTTTCCACCTGGACGTTGTAGGTTTCCTCTTTGTACTCGAATGGCCCCGTCTGCCAGACGTTGACGAGTTCGGTTTGGCCTTCCCAATCCTCTTTGAGGGGCGGTAGTTGGTCGCTGTTGACCAGGCCAAAGATAGCCAGGCCGGCCTCGCCCTGGTAGAAGACCAGAGTCTTGCCCGGCTCTGGCTCCATGTCGGAGAACCAGGCGGCTTCGGCCGGTTCGTCGGCCGGTTCGTCGGCGACGGTCAGCGTCGCCACGTCGGAGTTCAGGTATTCCAGGGTCTCGCCGTTGATTTCGAGGCTGGCAACCGCGCCATACTGCCCGGCCGGCAACTGCACCTCGGCTCTGGCTGTGTAGGGGTCTACCATTTCCATCAGGACGGCCGGCAGGGTCAACAGGGACGTTTCGGCGACGAGGGTAGAAGTATCTTCACCCAAATACTCGCTCAAGTCGGCTTCGATAGCCGCCAGAGTGTCGGGCAGCGGCCGGCGGTAAAGGGTCAAAGTCGCCAAATCTCGTTCAGCCTCCATCGGCAAGGAGGAGGTGACGGTGAAGATGGCCCGGCGGCCGGCCGCCTGGGTGAAGGTCAGGGTGGCCCCGTCCAGGTGGAAGCGCGCGCTCACTCGCGCTGGGTCAAAGCGGAAGTAGCGCACTTCTGTCTGGCCGTAGCCGGGGGCTGTGGCCTGGTAGGCGTATTCGGCGTCAATGTCCTTCACCGGCAGGTCTACGCTGGCCGCGCCCCACACGTCGGCTTCGACGGTTTGGTCGAGAGTAAAACCGGCGTCGTTCCACAGGCGGAAGGTGACCGGCACGCCCAGTGGCTCGGCGTTAGTCGCCGTCGGCTCCAGTTGCGCCGCCAGCATGACCGTCCCCCCCAGGTGGCCCAACAAGTCCACCACCGGCACGCGGCCGGAATCGGGTGGGTTGCTGGCCGGGTTGCCGTCTATGTCAATGACCGGGGCAAAGCGGAGGCGGTCGATGGAGCTATCCACCACCGCTTCACTTCCCGGCAAGGCCGCTTCCGCTTTGGGGGCGACGGTCTGGACGACGGGGGTGGAGGCAGTGACGGCCGGTGATTGGTAATTGGTAACTGGGAATTGGGGATTGGTGGGCGAAGTAGTCGCGCTGGTGGCAGACTGGTTACTGCTACTTGTTGACTGCTGGTTGCTCCCGGCTGTCTCACCCCTGCCGGCCGGCGACAGCCCGGCCGCCAGGGCCACGTTGGGCAGCAACATGGCGACGACCATCACCACAGAGAAAAACTTGAACAACGGGTGGGATTTGTTCATGATATGTCCCTCTCACTACAGGATTTTGTGGAAAACGACAGGGGGGAGTGGCCTGGCGGCCGCTCCTACCGCGACGTGGTCATATTATAAGCCTGGCAGGAAATCAGCGTCAAGACGAATGTCACGTCTTTGGCTGCTAAATGTCACTAAAAAGGAGTAGGGCAAGGTACAGACCTTGCCCTACAACCCAATCATTCTGCAACCTAACAAGAAACGTACAGAAAGCGCAACGCGGTACAAAGGTACTATGACCCTTACCTGAGTGCTATAGTACCGCAGTACTATTTTTTGGCTCTGCCGGATCCAATGGGATTTTATTGAGGAGTAAGCACCCCCAGGCGCGGCCCGTAGAGCAGACCGGCACGTGGGCGTGCCTGGGGGCAAGCTGTAGAGCGCACTTTCAGTTTGCCCGCGCCGGCGCAAGCTATAAGCGTGCGCTACGTCGCTAGTCAAACCACCGGCCGAGCAAAATCCCCACCCCGGCCAGAATGAGGAACAGGGGCCAGATGGCGTCCCACTCCCAATCAAACAGGAAGGTGGCGGCTACGATGGTCAGGATCAGACCGCCGATGAAGGAGTTGCGGGCGGCCCGGCCGAAGCGGCCGTGCCTCTTATAACTCTGCCAGGCGTTGCCGAAGTTGACCAGGGCGGGAATGAGGATGAACAAGGCCCACCAATTCTCTAACTGGTAGCCGGTCAGGTTGCCCACCAGGAAGACCACACCCAGGATGAGCAGGGCCAGGCCGGGAACCCAACTTTGCGTGTGGCGGGCCGGTCGTTCGGCCGTTTCCTCCTCCCCCATCGTATGCTTTTCCGCGTCCTTCAGAGAAGAAATATCGTCGCTCATGCGAACCTACTGACCGAGTGACGAGTGATGAGTGACTCATCACTCATCACTCATTACTCACTACTCATTACTCATCACTTTGTGGCGGCCGTGATACGCCGGTAGGCCAACCAGGCGGCCGGCAGCAAAGCCAGCAGGAGCAGCAGCCACAACCCACTGCTTGAGCCGCTATCGCCACTAAAGTTGCTAACCTGGACGCCGGTTGGCGGTTCTGGCGTGTCAGTTGGCACAGGTGTGTCCGTTGGCACGGCCGTGTCCGTTGGTACCGGTGTATCCGTTGGTGGCACCGGGGTATCCGTTGGCAGCGGTGTGTCGGTCGGGATCGGCGTCGGGCAGGGACCGGGGGCGTAGATTTCCATGCCGTTGATAGGCGTGGTGGGCGCGTAACCACCGACCAGGTATATCGCGCCGGTGGCCGGGTCTACGTCGGCCGGGAAGTTGCGCCGGGCGGTGACAAAGGCCGGCCCACTGCTCCAGGTATCCGTCCCAGGGTCATAAATCTGAACGATGTTGCTGGGGTTGGGGGCGACGCGCCCGCCGCCCAGCACCCACATCGTGCCGCCCAGCATGGTGATGGCCCGCGTCTCGGCCGTATACTGAGGCAGGCTGGTCATCGTGTCCACCACGTCGTTGACCGGGTCAAAGCGATAGACAGCGGTACTGTCCACTAGCGTGCCGCCACTGAACTCCGAACCACCGGCTGTGTAGATGTAATCGCCAACGGTCGTGGCCGGAATGTAGCCCAGGGCGGTGGGCAGAGTGGCCGACTTGAGCGTCCAGCGCGTACCGGCCGCCGCCATCGGGTCAAACTCCCAGATCGTGTTGACCATGCCCACGTTGATATTGAAGCCACCCAGGACGTAGAGCTTATTATTGTAAACCGCCCCGCCGCCAGGTAGTACCGATGTGCCGGCCCCCGGCCAGGGATCAGTGGCTACCTCGGTAATCACGTCGGCCACCGGGTCATATTCCTTGACCGTAGCGGTGGCGGTGGTGCCGCCGGCCGGCGAGCCACCGACCACGTAAATGCGCGGCCCAGACGGGGTATCCAGAACGCCACCGACCATATTGTTAACATTGTTGTTGGGCATCGTGGCCGACTTTTGCGTCCAGGTGTCGTTGATCGGATCATACTCGTAGGGGTTCAGGATGTCGCTGCCGGCGCTGTCCGTTTGCCGGCCGCCCAGAGTATAGAACAGGCCGTTGGCCGGGAACCAGGCCCCCCAGGCGCGGATGATATTGATGGGGAAGCTGGCTCCTTGTCGCCAGCTACCCGGCTCCGGTACGCAGGGCGTGGGCGAGGGGCCGCCCACCGGCGCGGCCAGGTAGGTGTAACGGCCGCCGCCTGGTTGGGCCAGGGCAATACCTACTATGACCAGGAAGAGCAGGGGAACAATCAAATAGGGAATCAGACGAAAACGGGGGCGGGCTTGCATGGGATCCTCCTTCTTCTAGGGTAAAAACGGCGTAACTATTCAGGCTCTCTGGAGAAACCAGGTTTCTAAAACCTGGTTTCTGGCTGAATAGTTGCAAAACGGCTTCACCCGGCCAGGCCCAGCACTTCGACAGGCGAGTTTGGCTGGCAGCGCCCAGGCAGGCCCAACCGGCCGCCTGAACGGCCCTCAAAGTCACCGGGGGAAGAGACTTGGGTGCGACATAGTTCTGGCCGGCCGAGAGTCTAATCTACCACTATTCTACCACTGGCAATAAAGCCTTGTCAATCAACCCCGGTATTTACTTCAGGCTTCCTGTAGAAACCAGGTTTTTGCGGGTGATGGCGAGGATTGCCCAGAGAAAAACCTGGTTTCTGGTAGATTTTACGGAGTTTGCAGGTAGTAGGTCATCTGTTGTAGTTGTACCACCGGGTCACTATAGCGCACTTGCACGTCGGCCGGCACGTTCAGGTGAATAGGGGCATAGCTGAGAATCGCCTTGACCCCCGCCCCCACCAGCAAATCGGTGATGTCCTGGGCGGCGGCGGCCGGGACAGCCAGAATCGCCACCTTCACTTCCTGCTGGCGTAGCACGTCTGGCAATTGCTCCACCGGCTGCACGGGCAGACCGCCCATCACCTGGCCGACTTTGGTTGGGTCGTTGTCGAAGATGCCGACGATAGAAAACCCCCGCCGGCCGAACCCACCATAGTGGGCCAAAGCGTGTCCCAGGTAGCCCGCGCCAATCAGGGCCACTCGCCACTCCCGATCCAGATGCAAAATCCGGCGCAACTGCTCAACGAGGTAGCCTACGTGGTAGCCCGTCCCTTGCTTGCCAAACTCGCCAAAGTGCGACAGGTCTTTGCGAATTTGGGCCGAACTGATGCCCAATTGCTGTCCCAATTCGTGCGACGAGGTAGTGAGTTTTCCCTCTTCTTCGGCCAGAAAGGTGAGGGCCTGCAAGTATACCGGCAGGCGGCCGATCACGATGTCGGGAATTTCGTCGTCGCTTTCGTCTAAAAGGGTCTCGTCGGTCACAGCCAGGTATTCCCGAAATGAACTCGGACCTGGCAGGTTTCCGAAAACCTGTCAGGTCTCATTAGTGTTACTTTTCACAATTGTATCACACGCGGCAGCAGAGGCAATTCTGTCCGAAACCCCGTAGATACCGTGTTAAAAGTCAAGGGGTCAGTTGAACCTTAACAGCAGCATAATGCGGGTCAAACGGCCGACGGGACTTCAAGACGCCGTAGGCTAGTTGCAGCAGCTTCCGCATGGCCG
>JBFMFT010000539.1:0-3087 GCA_040751925.1 Chloroflexota bacterium | reverse complement strand
CACAAGAAGACCTGACAGGTTTTCAGAAACCTGTCAGGTCTACCCCTCAATCGCCGCGCGCACGGCCGCCACGTATTCCAGGAAGGCGGGGGTCGTCTGCATAAGGAAGTGGCGCGGCCGGGGCAGGTCAACCGGAATACGGGTGGTGATCGTACCAGGGCGGCCGTTCATCACCAGGATTTCGTCGGCCAGCAAGACAGCCTCGGGGATACTGTGCGTCACCATAAAGACCGTCACCGGAATCGCCTGCCAGATGCGTAGGAGTTCCTGCCCCATCCGCTCCCGCGTCAGGGCATCCAACGAGCCGAACGGCTCATCCAGGAAGAGCAGGGCCGGCTCGTGAACCAGGGCGCGAGCCAGGGCCACCCGCTGGGCCATCCCGCCCGATAATTGGGCCGGGTAGCTCTGCTCAAAGCCCGTCAACCCCACCAGGTCAATCATCTTCTGCACGCGGCGGGCGGCCTCCGCCCCGTTGACCCCCTGCAACTCCAACGGCAGGCGCACGTTGCCCCGCGCTGTCCGCCAGGGCATCAAGTTGTCTTTTTGGAAGACGATACCGATCCGGTAATCTACCTGGTGGGGAGCGGCCCCATCCAGCCAGACCTGGCCGGCCGTCGGCTCTAGCAGGCCGGCCAGGATACGCAGCAATGTAGATTTGCCCACGCCCGACGGGCCGACCAGGGTGACGAAGGCTCCGGCCGGGATAGCCAGGGAGACTTCCTGAATGGCCTGGACGCCATCGGGGAAGGTATGGCCGACCCGGACGGCCTTCAATAAGGGTTGCAGGTTCAAGGTTGAAGATTCAACGTGGCAAGTAGCAGGTGGCAAGTGGCAAGCGCAAGCTGCTACTTGCCACTTGCTACTTGCTACTTGTTATTGATTGGCGGCCGTCACAAACTCATTCGTGTAGGCGGCCGATAGGTCCTCCAGCGGCGCATCCAAGAAGCCCATCTCCAACAGCACTTCCTGGGTGTTCTCCCAGGCGGCCGGATCCGTCGCGCCCAGGGTGTCCGTTTGCCAAAGGACGACCGAGGCTTCCAACACGTTCAAGCGGCTGTCATCCAATCCTTCCACGTACTTCTTGCTGATTTCGTAAGCCTCGGCCGGGTCGGCCAGCGTTTCGGCCAACCCCTTGAGGATAGCCCGCACAAAAGCCTGCACCTTATGAGGGTTATTGGCAATCGTCTCCTCGTTCGTGATGATGCCATTCGCTACCATGTCAACGTAATCAGCCACGTACAGGACGTTAATGGCTTCACCCCTGGTTTGCAGTTGCAGGGGTTCGTTGTTAGCGTAGCCGACCACCGCGTCCACCTGACCACTCAGGAGCGTCTCCACCTGGGTAAAGCCGATTTCCTCCGCGTTGACCTGATCCTGGCTAATCTGGTTGGCCGTTAGCAAACCAGCGTAGCCGACGTAGCTGGCCCCAAAGAAACCAGGCAGGCCCACCCGCCGGCCGACCAAATCCTGTGGGGTGGTGATATTGGCTTCCTGGCGGCTGATCACGGCGATAGGGAAGCGTTGGAACCATTCCAGGACGTAGACAATGGGCAGCTTTTGGGCGCGGCCGAGAATGACCTGCTCCCCACTGACAATGGCAAAGGGCAGTTCACCCGCCCCCACCAGAGCCACCCCGTCGGTCTCAAAGCTATAGTCGAACTCGACCTCAAAACCTTCGGCCCGGAAATAGCCTTTATCCAGAGCCACGTAGAAGGGGGCGTATTGGGGATCGGCGATGTAGCCCATCGGCAAGCGAATATGGGTGACGTCGGCCGGTTCTGGGGTAGGGGACGCTGGAACTACCTGAGTAGTCTCGGCCGCTGGCTCGGTAGCCTCCGGCCGCGCCGCCTGGCCGCCACAGGCTACCAAAAGAAACGCTAACAAGAAGAAAGATAGGTACTTCAACATACAGTTCTCCTCCAAGTCTGGGAAAACCCCGTAGGTTTCACAAACCGACGGGGTTTCAGGTTTTACGTTGCCACCGCAACAGCCGCCGTTCCAACAGGGCGGCCAGGCCATAAAGCGAAAGAGCCATCGCCGCCAGTGTGACCAGAACGACGAAAACCAGATCGGTCTTGAACTGGTAGCGAGCGGTAATCAGTAGATAACCCAAACCCTGGCTCTTGGGCTGGACGAATTCGCCCACCAACGCGCCGATCACCGATAGGGTGGCCCCGACCTTGAAGCCAGCCAGGATGACCGGCAGGGCGGCCGGAAACTCCAGCTTGCGAAAGACTTGCCACCGGCTGGCCCGTAAGGAGCGCATCAGGTCGTAGAGGTGGGGGGGAACGGAGCGCAGGCCGGTGATGATATTGATCAACACAGGGAAGAAGACGACGATGACGGCTACCAGCACGCGACTCCAATAAGCCGACCGCACCCAAATTGTCAGCAGAGGGGCGATGGCAATGACCGGAATGGCTTGTGAGGCGATCAGGTAGGGCGAGAGCAGGCGGTCGGCCAGGGGGGACTTAGCCAGTAGATAACCCAGGGGCATGGCAACCAGGCAGCCAATCGCCAGGCCGGGTAGGACTTCGCTGGCGGTGTAGAAGGTATGGCGTGGCAGCCGGCCGTCGGCGACGACGTTCACGAATTGCCGCCAGACGGCCGCCGGGCCAGGCAGAATGAAATGGTCAAATTCGCCCAGCCAGGTGACAACGTGCCAGCCCACGAGCAAGGCTACGAAGGAGAGGAGGCGGGCCAGCCAGGTGGGTTGGAAGTGGACCAGGCGCATCGTGTATCATGCGTAATGCGTAACGGATTACGGATTACGCATTACGGAGTTGGGGCAGGTGGGGGGAAGGGCAAACAGAAGCGCGGAGCAAACGGCCGCCCACGAAAAAGCCCACTACCAGGTAGACCAGAGTTAGAGCTAGGGCAAGCCTAACTCCTCCCTCCTCCTCTTACCCAGAGTGGGGCAGGCGCGGCCGTTTGGTTGACCTTCTCCCATCCAGACTATAACTGTCGGCTCTGGCATTGCACCAGATCCACCCGAACGTGAAACGTGATGCGTGATGGGAGTGACCATTCACGTTTCACTTTTCACGCACGGGGTAGCGGGCTTGGCCGGCGCGGGCCTTACCGCCG
>JBFMFT010000538.1:0-3107 GCA_040751925.1 Chloroflexota bacterium | reverse complement strand
GAACGTGTCGCCGGAGACGTTCCAGCGGAACGTGTCGCCGGAGACGTTCCAGCGGAACGTCTCTACCGGGGGCGTGATTCAACTGGATATGTCGGCCACGCCCCGCTACAGCAAGGGGTCGCTGTTTACCTGGACCATCTTCGATTATCCGCTCAAGCAAGCCATTATTGATAACGTGGTCAAACGGCCGCTCAAGGGCGTCGCCAAAGGTCTGGGCGAAACGCCCTCCGATATTGCCAGTGTCCGCTACCGGACGTATCTCACGGCCGGGGTGCAACGCTGGCGCGAATACCGCGATAAGCTGGCCCCCCTCAACAAGAAGCCCGTGCTGTTTGTGATGATGAACAGCACCAAAGACGCCGACGACGTGGCCGACTATTTGCGGGCCAAGTACCCGGCCGAATTTGCGGCCGAAAAGCTGCACGTCATTCACACCAACCGCGTCGGCGACGTGGCCATTGGCGAAGAAGATGACGCCCGCCAGATTGCCCAACAGATTGACGAGCCGGATAGCCCGGTCAACTGCATCGTCAGCGTCCTCATGCTCCGTGAAGGCTGGGACGTGCAAAGCGTGACGGTGGTGGTGGGCCTGCGGCCGTACACGGCCAAAGCCAACATCCTGCCCGAACAGACTATCGGCCGGGGCCTGCGCCTGATGTTCCGGGGCGCAGTAGGGGCCGCCAACCCGACCTTCCGCGAGCAAGTGGACGTCATCGGCAACAAAGCCTTTATCGAATTTGTGGAGCAATTGGAGCGGGAAGAGGATTTGGAGTTCGACACGGTTGACCTGGACAGGCAGCCGGTGGTCATCCAGACCATTCAGCCTGACCCAGAGAAGCTAGACAAAGACATCATCATCCCTGTTCTAAGCCCCCTGCTGACTCGCAAACGCACGCTGGCGGAGGAAATCGCGGCCATTGACGTAGCCAGGATTCAGACGCCCAAACTACCCAAGAAGCAAGGCGACACGGCCGCCGAAGCCTTTCGCTACGAGGGCTATGACATTATCACCCTGGAAAAGATTATCGAACGGGAGTACACCATCCCTGAAGTGCAAACCTCCCAGGAAGTCATCTCCTACTACGCCAAGCGGATTGCCAGTGATGTCAAGCTGCCCTCACAGTTCGCCGCCCTGGTGCCTAAAATCCGCGAGTTCCTGACCCACTACGCCTTTGGCGAAACGGTTGACCTGGACGATCTGGTTATGATTAAGGCTATCTCCCACGCCGTCACCCAACACGTCACGGTCAAAGCCTTTGTCGCCCTCTTGCGCGAAGTGGTGGTGGAAGAACAGACGCCGGTCTTGGAGCAAGAAGGCCGGCCGCTGTCCACCTGTGACCCCTTCCCCTGGTCACGGCCGGCGGTGGACGCCCAAAAGACCGTGTTCAACCTGGCGGCGGCCGATAACCAGTTTGAGGCCGACTTTGCTCAATTTCTGGAAAAGGCCCATGACGTGCGTCGCTTTGTCAAGCTGCCCGAACGCTTTGGCTTCACCGTATCGTACACCGATTCGGCCGCCAACTTGCGCTATTACGAGCCGGACTTTGTGGCGGTGACGGCCGACGGCGTGCATCACCTGATTGAAACGAAGGGCCGCGAAGATATAGACGTAAGGCACAAAGACCGGGCGGCCGTCCTGTGGTGCGAAAACGCCACCCGTCTCACCGGCACAACCTGGGAGTACCGAAAGGTGAACCAGAGGGAGTATGAGCAGTTGCGGCCGGATGACTTTGAAGACCTCATTGCCCTTGAGCCAGTCACAGTTGATCGTCGTTGAGGAAAGAAAGACACGAATCGGCGCAAATCCACCCGAAGGTTCACCCCTTCGGGTAAATTCGTGCCGATTCGTGGATCCTGTCTGGCTAACTTAGATTCTCAAAAACCCCGGCCGCGCCCATCCCCCCGCCAATACACATCGTCACCATGCCAAATTGAGATTGGCGGCGCTTCATCTCGTGGATGATCTGGACGGTTAGCTTGGCCCCGGTGCAGCCGAGGGGGTGGCCCAGGGCAATGGCCCCGCCGTTGACGTTCACCCGCTCCTCATCCAAGCCTAGCTCACGAATGACGGCCACGGCCTGGGAGGCAAAGGCTTCGTTAAGTTCGATGATGTCCAGGTCAGATAGCCTCATACCCGTGCGCTTGAGCAACCGCGGCACGGCCGCCACCGGCCCCACGCCCATAACCTCCGGCCGCACACCACCCACGTTGAAGCCCACGAACTTGACCAGGGGCTTGAGGCCCAACGCTTCAGCCTTCTGGCGCTCCATGACGATAACGACGGCCGCGCCGTCACTTAATGGCGAAGAGTTGCCGGCGGTGACTGTGCCGCCCTGCTTGAAGACGGGCTTGAGTTTGGACAGGCCCTCAATGGTCGTGTCGGCGCGCAGGTGTTCGTCTTTGTCCAGAATGAAGGTCTGGCGCACGGGCCCCTGGGGGCCGGCCATCACTTCCTCAACCTCGATGGGCAGGATTTCGTCCTTGAACAGCCCGGCGGCGTAAGCGGCGGCCGCCTTGCGGTGGCTGTGGTAGGCGAACTCGTCCTGGGCGTAGCGGCTGACCTCGAACTCGTCGGCCACGCGCTCGGCCGTCAAGCCCATGCTCATGTAGGCTTCGGGCTGGTGGTCTACCAGGTAGGGGTTGGGGCTGACGCGGTAGCCGGTCATGGGTACCAGGCTCATCGTCTCAGCCCCACCGGCGATAATGCAATCCGCGCCGTTGGCGATGATGCGCTCGGCGGCGATGGCGATGGTTTGCAGGCCGCTGGAACAGAAGCGGTTGACGGTCATCCCTGGCACGTCCACCGGCAGTCCGGCCCGCAGGGCAATGGTACGGCCGAAGTTGAGGCCCTGCGCGCTTTCGGGCATGGCGCAGCCGATGATCACGTCGTCAATGTCGGCCGGGTCTAGCCCCTCTGCTTTTCGCAGCGCGTCCTGGATGACGGCCGCGGCCATCTCATCTGACCGCCAGTTGCGGGTTGAGCCTTTCTTGGATTTGCCGACGGCCGTGCGCGAGGCCGCCACAATTACTGCTTCACGAGTCATAGTTTCTCCTTCGGCGGGGATTAGGGGATTAGGGGATTGTCTATGGACAAGAATCCCATAATC
>JBFMFT010000537.1:0-3117 GCA_040751925.1 Chloroflexota bacterium | reverse complement strand
GACGCCCAGGACAAAGGTGGCCGCCAACAAGAGCAAACCCACCGTCAGCCAGGTGTAGCGATAGCGGCGCAGGAGGCGCAGGTTGCGCGGCACAATGGCTATGGCAACCATCGCCACTGTCCCCAGAGCCAACCACGTGGTTTGCCGCCATAGGAAATTGGCCGCCAGCCGGTTGACCAGGAGCAGCCCCCAGCCGGTTAGGAGGCCAACTAATGGCAGGAGGATGGGGTCGTGGTTCGGCCGCCACTGCTGCAACGTTGCCCAGGCGACGGTCATCGCTGCCAGCCAGACCAATGGGGCCCAGAGGTAGGCCCAGGTCAGACGGCCGCTCAAGGCCAGGCTCATCGCCAGGGCGTTGGTGAAGAGAAAGAGGGCCGCCAGCAGCAACAAGCCACCCTCCAGACGGCCGCTCTCTTCCGAAGGCCGAAGCATTTTCATTGGCTGTGGCTGGTCAACGGAGAAAGCTCCGCCTTGACGGCGGCCGGAATCTTGCCAGGGTCGGTAATAATGGCGTCACGCATGGCGTGGTGGGCCGGCCAGTCGCCCGCCCAACTGTCCATCCGTTCAGCCAGTGTGCGAATGGTCTGTTGGGCCAGCCGCGTGTTGGCCTGCAAGACCCGAATGACCATCTCGACTGTCACCGGCTCTGCGCTGTGATGCCACACGTCGTAATCGGTGATGTGGGCCATGCAGGCGTAGGCTATTTCGGCCTCGGCCGCCAGAAACGCTTCCGGGCTGGTGGTCATGCCAATAATGCTCATCCCCCACTGGCGAAACAGGTTCGACTCACCGTGCGTGCTAAAACGTGGCCCTTCAATAGTGATAAACGTGCCGCCGCGATGGACGACGCCACCGGCCGCCTCGGCCGCCTCAGCCACCGCCGCGCTCAGTTCTGGAGAGAAAGGTTCGGCCACGCCCACGTGGGCCACCAGGCCCCTGCCATAAAAGCTGTTCTCCCGCCGGCCCCTCGTAAAATCCACCAATTGGTCAGGGATAACGATGTGACCGGGCGCGTAATCCTCTCGCAAAGAGCCGCACGCGCTGACGCTGACGATATACCTCACGCCCAGCTTTTTGAGAGCGAAGATGTTAGCCCGGTAGGGTACTTCGCTGGGGGTCAGGAGATGTCCCCGGCCGTGACGGGGCAGGAAAGCCAGGCGGCGGCCGCACAGCGTGCCAATCGTGATAGCGTCCGACGGGTCGCCAAAAGGGGTGACCACGCGCAGTTCTTCCACGTCAGTCAATTCCTCCATAGCGTACAGTCCACTGCCACCCATGACCGCCAGTTCGATTTCAGACATATCTCCTTCCTCGTCGGAGTAACTGGTAATTGGTAACTGGCAATTGCTAATCACCCATTACCTGTCACCAATCATCTACCCGTTCGCCGTATAGAAAGTTCCAGGTACAGTTGATCGTAAGCCGCCTGAAGCTCCTCCAAAGCGGCCGTCCGCTCATCGAGTAAAGCCCGCACCGCCACCAGTTCATTGGCCTCCGCCTCAAAACGATCATGGCACAAGCCCAGGGCTTCCTCCACCTGTTCCTTCTCTTGCCGCAGCCGCGAAAGCTCCAGCCGCGCCCTGAGCAACTCTTCGCGCACGGCCGCCGTCTCCGCCTGCATCTGATTTCGCACCCCATTCACTTCGTCGGCCAGGCGACCTTGCAGGTCGGCGCGAGCAGCTACCGCTTCGGCCGCCTCCGCCTGCAAAAGACGAAGGGTATTGACACGCGGCGAAGCCGGATTGGCGAGTTCACTTTCCAGAGCCGCCCGCAACTCGTCGCGCATCAAGCCGGCCGGTAGATCAAGCCGGTCAGACAGGGCCAGGTCAAGCGGTGAGGATTGGCCGGAGTACAGCAACAGGTAACTATCTTCGGAAAGTGTACTGAACCAGCCATGAACCCGGCCACCCGGCTCGATCAGCAAACTGGCGGCAAACACGTCACCCCACACCTGACCAGATTTCTGCACGGTGACTTCGCGGGCCACCACGTAGCCACACACGAGACCGGCAATGACGGCTTTGGGGGTCAAAAGGTCGCCAATGATGACGGCCGGCTCCGCCACCAGAACGGGCTTCTCAGATTGTACGTCGCCCACCTGATAGCCCACAATCTCCTGAATACCCGCACCCCGTCGTCGAAAGCCCAGGAAACGCCGGCCGCCAGCCTGTTCACTCATGGGCCAAAGTGTATAATCTTGCGGGCAAGATGGCAAGAAAGGCAATTGGCAATTGGTGATCACCCATTACCCATTACCAATTACCCGTCTCCCAGAGAAACGTATGAATTCCCTGCACTCGCCCACGCGAGCCATTATCCTGGCTGCCGGCCGGGGCCAGCGTTTGTCACCAGCCACAGACACCACACCCAAGCCCCTGCTGCCAGTGGACGGCCGCCCCACCCTGGATTATGTTTTGCAGGCCCTAGCGGCGGCCGAGGTGAAGCAGGTTTGCCTGGTGACGCACTACCTGGCCGAGCAGGTTGAGGGGTACGTCGGCGATGGACAGCGTTGGGGGATGGAGGCCACCTACCGGCGGCAAGGGACGGCCGCCGGCACCGCCCACGCCCTGCAAGCGGCGGCTGGCTTCCTGACCGAGCCGACGGTCGTACTGGCCGCCGACTACGCCCTACCCCTGGCTTACGTGGCAAACTTGAAGGTGACCTACCTGGCGGCCGGGCAACCTGACGGGATTACCATCGCCCTGGGCCGGCTGACTGAAGCCGATCTCACACGCCGCAGCAGCGTGGAACTGGGCGGCGACCTCCGCATCCACCGGATTGTGGAAAAGCCGCCCCTGGGCGCGGCCCCCAGCCCCTACTGCGCTTACTTGGTCTACATCGTACCGGCGGACATCGGCGATTACCTGCCGCAAGTCAGACTTTCCAGCCGGGGAGAATACGAACTACCTGACGCCATCAATCTGATGATCGCCGACGGTTATCCGGCCGTCGGCTGTCTGCAACCACCGCCGCCAGAGTGGTGAGGGTGTAAGATGTGAAGCGTGAAGCGTGAAACGTGAAGCGTCTTTTCACATTTCACGTTTCACGTTTTATGATACACTTGAATCATGCGCCAAAAGGTTCCCCCCCGGTTTGGCTTACTTGGCTTGGGCGCGT
>JBFMFT010000536.1:0-3119 GCA_040751925.1 Chloroflexota bacterium | reverse complement strand
CGGCGTGCCAGCGTCCTCCCATTCCAACACGGGCCTGGTCACGAAGCGCGCCCCCTGTTCTAGCATCACGTTATAGGCGTCCACCATCCAGTATTCGCCCTTAAACGGATTTTCGTTTTGCAGCACCGTCTCCAAGGCGCCGAGTAATTGACGGCCGCTGCGAAACCAATTGATGCCCACAATCGCCATTTTCTGGTCAGTCGTCACAGGCTTCTCTACACAGCGGGTCACGTAGCCGTTCTCGTCGCGCATGGCAATTCCGAAGCGGCGGGGGTCGTCTACCTCTTGCACCAGCAGGACGCCGTCGGCATGGTCGGCCGCGAAGTGGGCGTAATCAGCGTCTATGATGCCGTCGCCAAAGGCCACTACCACGTCGTGATCCTCCTGCAAATAGTCCCGGCAAAGCCAGACGGCGTGGGCCTGGCCACGCGGATCGGCCTGGGTCACAAAGTGGGTCTTCAGATGGGGGTAATTCTGGCGAATCCAGGCTTCGATCTGCTCGCCCTTGTAACCGACGACGAATATGACCTCCTCGGTGGTCACGTCGCGCATGAGGTCCAGCAGGTGGCCAACGACGGTATTACCGGCCACTTTCAATAATGGCTTCGGCCGGCTCCACGTGTGCGGCCGCATCCGCGTTCCGAAGCCAGCTAGTAGAATAATTACCTTCACAAATCCTCCATAGAGTGATGAGTGACGAGTGATGAGTGAATGCTCATCACTCATCACTTTTCACTGGCGCGAAGCGTTTGTGCCACGCCGTCGCCTGCTCGTAGGTGTAGGCGGCGTTCAGGATAGTGGCTTCCTGTAAAGTGTTGCCGATGAGTTGGAGACCGATGGGCAAGCCCCGGCCGTCAAAGCCGCAAGGCACCGATAGACCACAACTCGCGCTCAGGTTGAGCGGTAAGGTGAATACGTCGGCCAGGTACATACTGAGTGGGTCGTCCACCCGCTCACCAATCTTAAAGGCTGTCACCGGGCTGGTAGGGGCGGCGATCACGTCCACCTGCTCAAAGGCGCGCAGGAAGTCGTTCTTAATCAGGGTTCGCACCTTCAGGGCCCGGCCGTAATAGGCGTCGTAATAGCCTGCGCTCAAGGCGTAAGTGCCTAGCATGATCCGCCGTTTGACCTCCGGCCCAAACAAGGCGCGGGTCTGGCGGGTGGTATCTATCACGTCGCGGCCGTTGGCGCGTGGCCCATAGCGAACACCGTCGTAGCGGGCCAGGTTGGCGCTGGCTTCGGCCGGGGCAATCAGGTAATAGACCGGCAAGGCGTAGCGGGTGTGCGGCAGGCTAATCTCCCGCACGTCCGCCCCCAGGCGGGCCAACTGCTCGACGGCCGTTCGCACGGCCGCTTCCACTTCCGGTTCAATCCCCTCGATGAAGTATTCCTGAGGGACACCCACTTTGAGGCCACGTATGTCGCCGGTCAGGGCCGCTTCGTAATCCGGCACCGGCGCGTTAATAGAGGTGCTGTCACGGGGGTCGTAGCCGGCCGTCACCTGGAACAGCGCAGTACAATCGGCCACGGTGCGGCCGAATGTCCCCACCTGATCCAACGAGGAGGCAAAGGCGATGACCCCCCAACGGGACATCCGGCCGTAGGTCGGCCGCAGTCCTACCACGCTGCACAGCGAGGCTGGTTGGCGCACACTGCCGCCGGTGTCCGTCCCCAAGGCCGCGTAAGCCAGGCCGGCGGCGACGGCCGCCGCGCTGCCCCCGCTGCTCCCACCTGGCACACGGGTCGGGTCCCAGGGGTTGCGGGTGGTAAAGAAGGCCGAGTTTTCGGTGGACGAACCCATGGCGAACTCGTCCGTGTTGGTCTTACCGAGAATGACAGCCCCCGCTTCCTTCAGCCGGCCGACCACAAAAGCGTCGTAGGGCGGGATGAAACCGTCCAGGATGCGGCTGCCGGCCGTGCTTTCTATCCCGGCCGTGCAAATAATGTCCTTTATGGCGACAGGAATACCCAGCAGAGGAGTGTCCTCCCCTTGCGCCCGGCGAGCGTCAGCCTCGGCCGCCTGCTCCAAAGCCATTTCGTCCGCAACCGTCAGATAGCTTTGCAGATCGTTATCTACGGTGACGATGCGATCCAGGGCTGCCTGGGTAGCCGCCACACTGGTCGTCTCCCCCCGCCGCAAAGCCTGGCGTAGTTCGGTCAATGTGAGCTTGGTTAGATCCATGTTTTCGGGCGGAGATTAGGGGATTAGGGGATTCTGCTCGGCATCAATCCCCTAATCCCCGCGAAACTAATCCAGTTCGGGTTGGAGGAGGCCGTAGTTGCCGTCGCGGCGTTTGTAGACGACGCTGGTGGCTTCCTCGGCCGTGTCGAAGAAGACAAAGAAATCGTGACCCAGGAGTTCCATCTGGTCAATGGCTTCTTCGGCCGACATAGGGCGGAGGGTGAAACGCTTGCGCTTGACGATAAGACTTTCGCCTTCTTCGGCCGCCTCCACCTCCTCCAATGGCAGCGGCTCCACTCCGATCAACTCTTCCACGCCACCACTACGGCGGACATCCTCGCGCTTGCCCCGGTAACGCTTGATTTGACGATAGAGCTTATCCACCACCGCGTCAATGGCGGCAAACATATCACTCTTGCGCTCCTCAGCCCGCAGGATGGTGCCCCGCTCATCTCGAATCGTAATCTGGGCTACCTGCCGTTGCTCTGCGCTGCGGGTGTTCTCGGCCGCTAACTCCACCCGCACTTCATTGAGATTGGGCATATAGCGATCCAGCCGTCCCGTCTTTTTCTCCACGTAGTTCTGTAAACGTGGGGTGACGTCCAGGTTATGACCAGTGATTGAGAGTTCCATAATTGTCTCCTCCAAAAAGATGTAAGTGGTAATTGGTAATTGGTGATTGCTCCACGCAATTACCAATTATTATCCTGCACAGCGCGGGCCAGGCAGTAGGCCGAGACCGAAGCCGCGCCCGCTCGCAACAAGGTCTCGGCCGCTTCGCTCAAGGTCGCCCCGCTCGTGCATACGTCATCTACCAATAAGATGCGCCGGCCGGCCACCCGTTGGGCGTCGGCCACAAAAGCGTCGCGCACGTTGATTCGCCGCTCGGCCGCATTCTTCATGTTGATCTGCTGTTCGGTCGGCCGCACCCGCCGGA
>JBFMFT010000535.1:0-3120 GCA_040751925.1 Chloroflexota bacterium | reverse complement strand
AACTCTCTTGCCCAACGGCCGGGATGCGTGATAAGATGGAGAGGCATAAGAAAGTCCGCGTTCTCCGCGCCCCGGCGGTGAGCATTGACCAAAGGAGATAGCTATGACAACTCTTCAAGCCGACAAAACCCTTGATTGCAGTGGCTTACTCTGTCCCCTGCCCGTCATCAAGACCTCTAAGGCCATCAAAGAGATTGCCGTCGGGCAAGTTCTCAAGATGATCGCCACCGACCCCGGCTCGCCGCCGGACATGGAAGCCTGGAGCCGCCAGACGGGTCACGAGTTATTAGACTCGCACCAGGAAGACAGCCACTATATTTTTTACTTTCGTCGTGTGAAGTAGGGGCGAGGCAACCCGGAAATCAATTTCTCTCTTTGGGTAGAAATGTCTCCGTGTTGCCTCGCCCTTACACAAACAAGGAGATAGCCGTGTCCAAATCTGATCCAAACGCTCCTCGCCGTCTCGCCCTGATTTCTAGTAAAGGCACTCTCGATTGGGCCTACCCCCCCTTCATCCTGGCCAGTACGGCCGGGGCGATGGAGTGGGAGGTGGGTGTCTTCTTCACTTTCTACGGTCTGCCGTTGCTCCTAAAAGAACTAGACGCCAGTGTTTCCCCACTGGGTAACCCGGCCATGCCCATGAAAATGCCCTTTGGCCCTGAGAATTTCCGCAACATTGATTGGCCCATTCCAACGGCCATGATGGCCCTGCCCGGCTTCAACTCGCTGGCGACGGGCCTGATGAAGCAGACCTTCAAGAACAAAGGGGTAGCCTCCATCCCCGAACTGCGGGCCATGTGCGTCGAAGTAGGCGTCAACCTGATTGCCTGCCAGATGACCATGGAAGTCTTTGGCTTCAAGAAGGATGACTTCATCCCTGAATGTACCGTCGGCGGCGCGGCCACCTTCCTGGAATTTGCGGCCGACGCGGATGTGCAGTTGTTCATCTGAATCACGGACGCTTTGATCTGTACGATGCGTGAAGCGTGAAACGTGAAACGTGACAAGAATCCTTCACGTTTTACGTTTCACGTTTTACGTTTCACGACTCCATGACCCAACTCTCCGTCAGCGACCTTTACGGCCGCCTCGCCCAGCCCAACGATTTCCTCTTGCTAGATGTGCGTAACGACAAAGAGTACGGCGTGTGGCGCATCGAGGCCCGCTACACGCCAGAAACGCTGCACATCCCTTACGTCGTCTTTGTTGAGGATGAGGAGAACGCGGTGGCCGCCGTGCCACCCGGCCGCGAGATCGTGGCCGTCTGCGCTAAAGGGGGGGCCAGCGATTTTGTGGCCGAGATACTGCGGGCCAATGGCCGGCCGGCCGTCAACCTGGCCGGCGGTATGATCGCCTGGGGCAACCACTACGTCTTCCGGCCGGTAGTCGAGGAGCGCGACTACCAGATTTACCAGGTGGAGCGGGTAGCGCGGGGCTGCCTGAGCTACGTGCTGATCAGCCAGGGGCAGGCGGCCGTGATTGATCCCCTGCGCCACCAGGGGCGTTACCGGCAATTCCTGGGCGAGAAAGGGGTCGAGCTGGCTCTGGTGCTGGATACCCACGCCCACGCTGACCACATCAGTAGTGGCCCCACCCTGGCCGCCGCGACGGGGGCGACCTATCACCTGCATCCCTACGACGCCATTCACCCCTTCGATATGCTGCCGGCCGTTATCCCCTACTCTATGCTGGCCGATGGGCAGACCTTTCACCTGGGCGCGTTGACGATCCAGGTCCTGCACATGCCAGGCCATACCCTGGGACAGGTTAATTTCCTGGTTAGCGACGGCCGCGACCAGCGTTACTTGTTCAGCGGGGACAACATCTTCATCCAGAGCTTCGGCCGGCCCGACCTGGGCGGTCAGGGCGCAGCCTGGGCCCCGCTGGTTTACGAGACGATATTCGGCCGCCTTCGTTCGCAGGTGGCGGCCGATACCTGGCTGCTGCCCGGTCATACGGCCCAATATGACGAGGCCAATGAGGACGGGGTTTATACCCGCCGGATAGGGGACGTGTGGCGGGATAATCGCGACCTGCAATTCGCCGACAAGGAGAGCTTCGTCCGCCATACCTTGAGCCACCTGTCGGCCGCGCCTGCCCAATACGTGCAAATCAAGCGCGTCAACCTGGGTCTGGTCACGCCGACTGAACACGAGGCCAGCGAACTGGAACTGGGTAAGAATGTATGCGCTCTATCAGAGGTTTAGCAGGTTAACTGGGTGGCAAGTAGCAAGTGGCGGGTAGCAGGTAAGACTGGCTACTTGCCACCTGCCACTGCCTCCTAGTTACTGACCACTGATTACTGGTTACTGATGAACTATGGTTTCTTGATTGACAACCGCAAGTGTATCGGCTGTCACGCCTGTTCGACGGCCTGCAAGTCCGAGAATGAAGTACCCCTGGGGGTGAACCGCACCTGGGTCAAGTATACGGAGAAAGGCGTCTTTCCCCACACCCGCCGCTACTTCCAGGTCACGCGCTGTAACCATTGCGCCAACCCGCCTTGCGTCCACATCTGCCCGGTGACGGCCATGTACCAACGGCCGGACGGCATCGTGGAGTTCGATCCAGCCCTGTGTATCGGCTGCAAAGCCTGTCTGCAAGCCTGCCCTTACGACGCCATCTATATAGACCCCAACACCGGCACGGCCGCCAAGTGCCACTTCTGCGCCCACCGCATCGAGGTTGGGTTAGAACCGGCCTGCGTCGTCGTCTGCCCCGAACACGCCATCCTGGCCGGCGACCTGGACGACCCAGGCTCGGAAATTGCCCGCGCGGTGGCGACTCAACGGGTGCGGGTACGGAAGCCGGAGCAAGCTACGCGGCCGAAGCTCTTTTACATCGAGGCCGAGGAGGTCTCCATTGTGCCTACCCTGGCCGCCCAGGATCAGGGGATGTTATGGGCCGAGTGGCCCGACCACGGCCAGGGTGACTGGCGTGGGCCGATTCAGGTGGGTGAAAGCAAGATGGCCGGCGCACTCATGGGTTCGGCCGCCGCGCCCCGTGAAACGTACAACGCGCCTCATCGCATCCCCTGGCACTGGCCGGTGCCGGCCTACCTGACGACAAAGGCTATCGGGGCTGGCCTGTTCCTGGTGGCGGGCGTGGGACTGGCTCTCG
>JBFMFT010000534.1:0-3127 GCA_040751925.1 Chloroflexota bacterium | reverse complement strand
GAAATTTGTCATTATCATTTTCCCGATGGCTTTTTCTCGACCAGGTGACGACTTTATTGTATCATAGGCGGTAAGAGGTGTGAGTAAGCGTTTGGCTTGCTCACACCTCTTGCCCAGGAAGACCCTGTTGCCAGGCGTAGAGCGGGAACTGTATTGGGATGCGACTTACGCCATTGTGCTGGCCTTGATGGAGCGTTATCCCAGGCTGTCGCCGGCCGAGCTAGGCTTGCAAGAATTGGCCCATCTGGTCGAAGGGCTGCCGGGCTTTCAGGATGACCCGGCCCTGGCAACGGAACGTATCTTACTCGACATACAAAGCGCATGGTTTGAGGAGGCAAGCAGTTGATGACCGCCACGACGGACGTAATTAAGTCTGACATTCCCATTCCGGCCGAAGTAGCCAGTAACATCTTCATTACCAGCCTGGACAAAATCTATAATTGGGCGCGGCGCAATTCGGTGTGGCCGATGGTCTTTGGCCTGGCCTGCTGCGCGATTGAGATGATTTGCACGGCCGCCAGTCGCTACGACCTGGCCCGCTTCGGCATGGAGGTTTTTCGCGCCACCCCGCGCCAATCGGACCTGATGATTGTCTCTGGTACTGTCACCAAGAAAATGATCCCGACCATTGTACGCTTGTACAATCAAATGCCCGAACCGCGCTACGTGCTGGCGATGGGAGCCTGCGCCAGTGGCGGCGGTCCGTTCAAGGAAGGCTACAACGTGCTGGATGGGGTGGATAAGCTGCTGCCGGTGGACGTGTACGTGCCGGGTTGCCCGCCCACACCGCAGGCGTTGATTCATGGCTTGATTGCCCTCCAGGAGAAGATTGACCAGCAATCTATTCGCACGGTGGCCTGGTACCAAAAGGGCAGCCCGGCCGAATTTGTGCCGGTGCCGGTGCTGGGGCCAGACTTGGTGGACTTGCGCCAGTTAGATTTGATCCGGGCAGAAGCGGCGAGGAGTGGTAATTAGTAATTGGTAGTTGGCAATTGCCATTACCATAATTGCCAATTACCAATTACCAATTACTGATTACTGCAAGAGGCGACATGAGTGATATGGTGATGGAAGCTGAGGAAATGGCGGCCGAATATGCGAATCCAGTAGAGGCGGCGACGGCCGCCCTCAAGCAACGCTATCCAGAGATTAGCGACGATCCCCGTGACCGTTATACGGGGCTGATGGTACCGGCCGATAAGCTGATGGAAGTGGCCCAATTTGTGCGCGATGACCTGGGTTTTAATTACCTGAGCAATGCTTGTGCGGCCGACCTGATTGACTCGAATAAACTAGAGATGATTTACCACTGCTACAGCGTCGAGCAGGGCGGTGGGGCGTTGGTCTTGAAGGTTCAGGTAGACCGTGACGAGCCGGTTGTTCCCTCGCTGGTCTCGGTCTGGCCGGGGGCCGATTTTCAGGAACGCGAGGCCTGGGACCTCTATGGGATTCGTTTTGAGGGCCATCCCGACTTGCGCCGCATCTTGATGTGGGAGGGCTTTCACGGTCATCCCATGCGGAAGGATTGGCGCGAGCCATTCTTTGAGGAAGACCACAAACCTTATGGCAGCCGGTGGCCCGAAGGCCACGTTTTCCGGGCCGAGGAGCGCAACCCTTATGGTAAGAACGTGCAATACCCGGCCGGCTGGGTACCCGAGACAGTAGACTTTGAGACCGACACTCAACTCTATTTAGGTATGTCTGTCAGCCGAGACGCCACGCCGGGCTTGAAGACGGACAAGGTCACAGTGAATCTCGGCCCACAGCACCCCTCCACCCATGGGGTATTCCGCATGGTCGTCACGCTGGACGGGGAGACGGTGATCGAGTTGAAGCCGGTCATGGGCTATTTGCATCGCAATCACGAGAAGATTGGCGAGCGCAACCTGTTCCTCCAGAATATGCCCTACACCGACCGCCTGGACTACATCTGCTCCATGTCCAACAATCACGGCTACGCCCTGGCGGTGGAGAAACTAATGGATCAGCCCGTACCCGAAAGGGCGGAGTGGATCCGTATCCTGATGGTTGAGTTGACGCGCATCGTAAACCACTGCTGGGCGTTGGGCTTCTTGATGAACGACCTGGGCGCGTTGCAGACGCCCATGCTCTACCTATACATTGAACGGGAATTGGTGCTGGACTTTTTCGAGGCGGCTTCTGGCTCGCGGATGATGTGTAATTACTTCCGCTTTGGCGGACTGGCCCGTGACCTGCCGGACGAGGTGCGCGGCCAGCCGACCATGCAATTCCTACACGATTTCATCTACGACCGTTTGCCCAAGACACTGGAGGAGTTCGACACCTATATTACGAACAACGAGATTGTCCGCGCCCGTTGCCTTGGCGTCGGCTATTTATCGCCGGAGGATGCCATTGCTTACAGCACGGCCGGGCCGGTTCTGCGAGCCAGCGGCGTTCCCTACGACGTGCGACGGGCCGATCCCTACTCCTATTACCCTCATCTGGATTTCGACGTGGCCGTGCGCTACAACGGCGACGTGTACGACCGTTACATGGTGCGGATTGATGAAATGTGGCAGAGCCTTCGCATTCTCCAGCAGGTGTTACCCCATTTGGAGGCTACGCAGGGCGCGCCCATTTTTCATGGCAAGCCCCAGTATTCGGTGCGGGTGAATGGGGGTGACGCTTACGGCCGGGTAGAAAACCCCAAGGGCGAGTTGGGTTATTACGTTATGGCGAAGCAGAAAGCGCAGAACCCCGACCGCTATCACGTCCGCGCCCCTTCTTTCATCAACCTGACCGCCCTGGGTCACATCTTGAAGGGACACAAGATCGCCGACATTGTGGGCGTTTTGGGCAGTATTGACATTGTGTTGGGTGAGGTAGACCGCTAAGAAAGGATGAAGGATGAAGGATGAATTCATCCTTCATCCTTCATCCTTCATCCTTCAGGAGAGTTATGTACGGAGTTGGCATCGTCAAAGGTCTGGCCGTGACCATGAAGCATTTCGTCGAGACCTACCTCGATGACATTAACTGGATGTTCAAGGGCGGCCGTTACTACAACGACAACGCCCTGCAGGTGCGCCAGAGTCTCAAGGGTCAGGGAGCGATCACAGTCATGTACCCGGAAGAAAAGCTACCGGTGCCGGAGCGGTTCCGC
>JBFMFT010000533.1:0-3128 GCA_040751925.1 Chloroflexota bacterium | reverse complement strand
CGCCGCTTGGGGGTCTTCTCTTTCCAATCGTAGACCCAGAACGTATAAGCGTAAGGAAACATGGTCTGGACGACGTGGAAGGGCTCGTACTCAAACAGCCGGCGCATGGCCCAGGAGAAGCGGTAACGAGGCGTCTCTGGCGTGATCACTTCTACAATGCAATCTACCTGGAAGCTGATGAAAACGGGTGAGTTGCCTGTCCACAGCAGCGAGGCCAGGGGGTTTTTAGATAGATTGCGGTAAGTCGTCCCCTCGAAGATTTCCAGAAGACCGAGCCGCCGCCAATCTATGTGGTCGGGGTGGTTGTAGAATTCGCGGGCGGTGGCGATGCGGAGTTGGCGGGTTTGGTCAACGGCGTGCGGAGGCAGTTGCTCGATTTCCTGCACGGCCGTCTCGACCAGGGCCAGGTAGTGATCCATATAGTCGTCTTTAGGGGTGAAGCCCACGCCCTTGTTAGCCAGGTTGGGGAAGAGGCTGCCTTCATCCCACGTGCCAACGACGGGTAAATGACCAGCGTTAAAGGCCACGTATTCATCCTGTTCAATGGCGTTGTAAATCTGGTGTTTATATTCTAACTGCCAGCGGACGAATTTTTCTGGCAATTCTTTAATTGCCAATTCCAGGGCGCGGCCGTTGTGGCGCAGATAGGCCACATTGTTGACTACCTCCACCGGCCGCATCAACGTTTGGGTGTTTATCATATCGCTCTTGTCTCCTGTGTTTAGTATTCAGTATTCGGTAAGCATTCATGATGAAACGGTAACTCTCAGTACATGACACGCACATCAACTTGCCAAGACATAGATGCGCTTTAGCGGAAGTAAACTCCGCGTCTCTCCATCCAGGCGTTCATAATATTCCACTAGCAGCTGGCGCAGGTCTACCAAACCCAATAGCTGCAGAGGGATATTGGCCCGGTCGGCTTCATAACGGGCGTCCTTTGTATAGCCGCCGGTGCTTACGTACAGGCAACGATCGCCATGCGACCGCCCACCAAGAAAGGAGCGAATGTCCTGCGCGCCGATGCTTTGAGTCGGACGGTGTTTGACTCCAACAAAGATGCGGGGTTCTTGGAGACCCAGGCCGTCTGGCGAAGCGAAGACATCGTAACCACGGTCTGGGCCGCGTCGCGAAACCGTGGTGCGATAGCCCATGGCCTTTAAGAGGCCGGCGACAAGTTGTTGCATCTGTTCCCAGTCGAGGAGCACTATACGATCCTCAATTGAGGGCTTTACAAGGAAAAGAGTTAGGATAGCGCCCAACGAATTTCTGGCTTCGGGCGTTAAGCGGTCGCGAGAAACGCGTTGCGACCATTTTACCTTGCGCGCCCGCGGCATTTCCTCAATGATTTCTGGCATCCACTGTACTTCAGAGCGTATCTCGCCAAGATAATAGAGTCGCTTGTCACGATCATAGGTTGCGACTCTGTCTCCAGGCTTGATTTCCCAAAGAAAACGGAATAGCTGACCAACGCCGGTCCGAATTGTGGCGTCGGACACGTTGGGAAATGCGTTCCGATATAGTTTTTCGAGGGCCGCTCTAGAGGGGCCAGGCTCAATGGAGCCTAGTTCAGTCCACCCAATGGAGACAATACCTCCCTGTAGGAAATCTTCGGCGTAAACGCTGTCGCGTCCGGCGCGAACCATCCACATTTTGGTCATTAGCAGACCTCCTCCATTGTTATCATCTGCTCAGTCTCCATTCTCCAACCATTTCCGCAGCCGCGCTATTAGATCGTCCATCATAGCCAGAAAACGGTCATCAACGATCCAGACGTAACCATTTCTATCTGTTACTTCCGTGCCCAACGAGGGCGACTCTGGCTTTGGCGTGTCGGCTCTCTGGTCGGCCGGCAGCCGCCACCAGTTGTCAAACACCTCCCGCTCAGTGCGGTGGGCCTGTCTGTACTGCGCGAACGCTCCGCCCAGGTAGCGACGCCAGGCTTGCAGGGTCCGCAGCACTTGTCCTTCGGCTGCTTCGTCCAGCAGTTTGCCCAGCAGGCGGTGTTCGCGCTGTAACTGAATCCGCTCCTGGCGCTCCAGATCTGTCTTCAGTCGCACTTCAACAATGGCGAAGCGCTGCCGCACAAACGCTTTGTCTGAGGTCACGGCCGCTCCTGATTACTGTGCAGAAACGGCGGCCGGCCCTCACCGGCCATCGCCTCCTTCATCACGTCGGGGGTAATGTGGCTGATGGCCTGGCGTTGAGCGTAAGCCTCTAGCCCTTGGCGCACCTTTTCCCGAATAAAGGCTATCGGAATACGCTCCAGGCGGTGGCGAGCCTCCGCGCTCCACGTCACAACCCCACCCGCCAAGGGTCGGCCGCTGGGCTGGTACGTGCAGGCCGGGTCTTCCTGTAGATAATCCCCGAAAGCGGCGTAAGCCCGGCAGCGACAACCACCGCACAACTCATTGAACTCACAAGCGCCGCAGCGCCCCTTGAGCTGTTTCAGGTCACGAAGTTGCTCTAAGACCGGCGACGTGTGCCAGATTTGGCTAAAGTCCTGCTCGCGCACGTTGCCAGCCACGACGTTCATGTAGGGGCAGGGAGTCACATCGCCTTCGGGAGTGATGCGGCCATACTGCGTCCCCGCCATGCAGCCCCCACTCTCCAACCCAGCCAGGCCCCGCTCATAAGCAATACGCTTGAAGTGGGGGGCGCACTTGGAACGTACCAACATCGGCCGGTAATCATCCTGCGCGTCCACCAGGCGGGCGAGCGTGTCTTCGGTTTGGGCGGCCGACAGGTCGTTGAGTTGCTGGCCACGGCCGGTCTGTACCAGAAAATAGAGATTAAATGACCAGGCCCCCTTTTCGCGGGTGAAGTTCATCAGTTGGGGAATCTCCTGGTAGTTCAGGGCCATCACCGTCGTTTGCACCAACACCTGTAAGCCGTGCGCTCGGCAAATGTCTAAGGCCCGCACCGAATACTCCCAGGCGTTGGGGCCGCCGCGAAAGCTATTGTGAACGGCCGGGTTCAAGGAATCAATACTGATCCCCACCCCCTTCACCCCACACTCGACCATCTTCTGGGCGACCCTATCACTAATCAAGACGCCGTTGGTACCCATGACTACCCACAGCCCTTGACTGGAAGCATAGGAGGCGATGTCATAAATGTCCTTCCGC
>JBFMFT010000532.1:0-3128 GCA_040751925.1 Chloroflexota bacterium | reverse complement strand
GGAATGATGAATGATGAATGATGAATGATGAATTAGGGAGGAGGGGGAGGGGGGGAGGAATGATGAATGATGAATGATGAATGGAATGAGGGAGGGCGCGAGGCGTGGGTGAGGGGGTGAAGCAGACGGGGATTTGGCAATCCCCTCCGAGCATTCAGATGAGTTGGAAGGAACGTGGGCGGGGAAAGGGGCTGTTGGCGGCCGTTTGCCCATGGGCGGGAAGTGGTACAATGGGGGGATAACGTTGGAGGGGAAATGCAATGAGAAGCTGGTTTAAGGGGTTACGGCCGCTGACCAAAACGTTGCTGGTCATTATGGCCCTGGTCGTGCCGGTGTGGTTGGTCAGCCTGTGGCTATTTCCAGAGTGGCGGACGGTACGGGCCTGGCCGCTCCTGCTGTTGGTGGGCGTGATTGTGGCTGTCACCGACTTCCTGGACAAGTTGAGTGGGGCGCGGAACCTGGTGGGTGGGGAGCCGGCCGCCAGCCCTGTTACCATCCAAATAACGACGGAGATACCGGCCGAAAAGCCGTTGGAACCAGCCCTTCGCCGTTATCTGCAATGGGTGGAGAAGGCCTATGGGCGTCTCGACCTGCGCGGCGTGGAAGAGCGCGAGCATAAGATTCACCGCCTGAGCCTGGCCGACGTGTACGTTTCGCTGCGGGCCACCCTGGACGCCAGCCAGGCGGCCGCGGATGATGAAGCTAACCCTTTTGCCCGCATGGCCAGGGAGCAGCAGCCAACGGTGGATATGCGCCAGTTACTCCAGCAGAGCCACCACGTCGCTATCACCGGCGGCCCTGGCTGCGGCAAGACCACTTATCTTTACATCATCGCCAGCGCCCTGGCTACGGCCTACCTTACGGGAGACGATACCTTAGTGGCCAAGCATCTGGGCCTGAACGCGCCCTTGCCCGTGCCGCTCTTGATTCCTCTGGGTGAATATGATCGCTACCGGCACGCTTTTAGCCAGGGGAATAAGCCCGAAGACGGCACGGTGCGCGGCTTTATTAACTACGATCTGCGGCGCAAGGTGCGTGATTTGCCGGCCGATTTCTTCGACCGCCTGCTCGACGGCCCGACGCCGGTGATGGCTTTATTTGATGGCCTGGATGAAGTGGCCGACGAAGCCGAACGGCGCCAGGTGAGCCAGGAGTTGCAGCTTTTTATTGACGGCGGCGAGGCGGCCTACATTCTGGTCACCAGCCGCACCCGCGCTTACCAGGGGCAGGTGCGGTTGGCCGACCTGCGTCTGGCCGAAGTGCAGCCCTTGACGCCAGAGCAGGTGGGGCAATTGGTCGGCCGTTGGTGCGCGGCCGTCTACGAGACGGAAGATGAGCAAGAGAGCGAAAGGCGCGCCTTGCAGTCCGAAATAGAGGACCTGGAGGCGCGCCGCCAGGCGCGAGGCGAGCCGCCCCTGGTGGATACGCCGTTGATGGTGACGGTGGTGGCCATCGTCCATTACAATCACCATCGCTTGCCAGAGGAGCGGGCAGCCCTCTACGCCAAATGTGTGGACGTGCTGCTGGCCGAAAAGCACCACAAAGCCACCGAAGGCACGGAAGCCTTGCGCGCCTGGGGCGGTACGGAGAGCGCCAAACGCCAGTTCCTGGCCGGGCTGGCCTTCCAGATGATGAGCGCGGGAGAGGCCGCCGGCCGCCTCGTCGCCGAACAGCAGTTGAAAGAGTGGTTGCGGCCGGCCTTTGAGCGTGAATACGGCCCTGATCTGGCTAAAGAACGGCTGGGCGAGTTCGTGGACGCCGTGTGCAGCCGCGAAAGCATTCTCAAGGAAGTAGACCGGCGCTACAGCTTCGTCCACCTCACCTTTCAGGAGTTTCTGGCCGCGTATTACCTGGCCGAAACGGTGCGGTCGGAAGAGAAAGTTCTGGCGGCGTTGGTAGAAGGCAAACGCGCTGCCCAATCCTGGTGGCGCGAGACCGTGCTGCTGACGCTGGGCTATCTGGGGCTGGGTAGCAAGGAGGTGGCCCTGTCGCTGGCCGGCAAGCTGGCGCAGGCGCCGGGTAGCGATGAACTACAACTGGCGGCGGCCGAACTGGCCGCGTCGGCCTTCCTGGAACTGGAAAGCCAGGATGAGGCGACAAAGCAACTTGTTTATGGCCGCCTCGTGCTATTGCTGACTGGCCTGGCGACGCCGGCGCAGCCAGCCACGCGCGCCCTGGCCGGCGTCGCCCTATCTCGCCTGGGTGACGAGCGCTGGGGCGTCGGTGTCATTGTCCACAATGGGGTTAAGATACCCGACATTGCCTGGGGCGGGGAGGTACCGGCCGGAATGTACCAGATAGGCGGCGATGCGGAAGCCTATCGGAGCTTTCAGAAACGAGAGGTCAGGCTTGATCGCCCCTACCAGTTGGCCCGCTACCCGGTAACCTATGCCCAGTTTCAATGCTTCGTGGACGCGGCCGACTTTGGGTATGAAGACTGGTGGAGGGGAATGCCGCCCGAAGAGCAGCAGATTGGCGAGCAGTATTTCAAGTTCTGGAACCACCCACGCGAGCGTGTCAGTTGGTACCAGGCGGTGGCCTTTTGCCGCTGGTTGAGCCACAAGCTGGGCTACGAGGTTGACTTGCCGCACGAATATGAATGGGAAGTGGCGGCCCGTTACCCTGACAGCCGGCCTTACCCCTGGGGTGATGACTTTGACCAGGAGAAGGCCAACACGGGCGAAAGTGGGATTGGGCAGACGACGGCCGTCGGCGTCTTCCCGGCCGGCCGCAACCCGGCCCTCGACCTCTATGACTTGAGCGGCAACGTCTGGGAGTGGTGCCGCAATAAGTATGACCATCCAGAAGATGCGGCAGTGGACCAGAGTAGCGAATCACGCACCTTGCGCGGCGGGTCGTGGGGCCTCGACCAGGACTTCGCGCGCGTGGCGTCCCGCGACGACCTCCATCCTTCTGACCGTGACAACTTCTCCTTCGGTTTTCGGGTGGTGGTGCGCCGTCCCCCATCTCCCGATCACTGATCACTGCCCTGGCCTGCTCCGCTACCGCTACGCAGGCCCCCGCGCCGTAGGCGCGGATCGCCGAATTTTGTAGGTCACGTTTGGAACGTGACACGATTGGACTATAATCGTAGCCGGATGCGGACAATCGTATCTGGGGCAACCTGA
>JBFMFT010000531.1:0-3130 GCA_040751925.1 Chloroflexota bacterium | reverse complement strand
TGGCGGTAAGCCAGCAAAGCCATAGTCGAGAGTCTCTGGCTGCCTTCTTTTGGCCCGACGCCGACCGCCTGCGCGCCCAAGCCAATCTCCGCAACGTTTTATCCCGCTTGAAACTCACTCTGGGTGAAGAATACGTCCTGGTGGAGCGGCCGCTGGTCAGCTTGAATACTGACCGTTTGTGGACGGATGTCGTTGAGTTTGAGCAACGGTTGGGCCAAAGCCAGACTCATCACCACCGGCCGGGCGAGCTTTGTCCGGCCTGTCTGGCGGCACTAACCGAGGCGGCCGACCTCTACCGCGACGACTTCCTGGCCGGCTTTAGTTTGAGTGATAGCCCGGCCTTTGACGCCTGGCAGTCCGCCCAAACGGAACGATTCCGCTTGCAGTCGGCGGGGACCATGGAACGGTTGGTACAGGGTTACAGCGCGCGCGGCGAGTTCGAGACCGCTCTGACCTATGCCCGGCGTTGGCTATCGCTGGATCCGCTACACGAACCGGCCCATGCGAGCCTGATACAACTGTACGCCTGGGATGGGCAGTACGTGGCCGCCACGCGGCAGTACGAGGAGTGCGTGCGCTTGCTGAAGACAGAAATTGGCGTCGCCCCCCGCGAGGAAACGCAGCGATTGTATCAAGCTATCCTGCGCCGGGAAGAGAGCGAAACGGCCCCTTTCCTGCTTCATCCATCTCCTCTCGTCCTAAATCCCTGCCCATACCGCAGTTTGCACGCCTTTCGAGAGGAAGACGCCGCGCTCTTTTTCGGCCGTGAGTTATTCACTGAACGACTGTTGGAAGGGGTCGAGCGACAGAATTGTGCGGCCGTCGTCGGCCCGTCGGGCAGCGGCAAATCTTCGGTCGTGCAGGCCGGTTTAGTGCCGCGCCTGCGGGTGGACGACCGCTGGCTGCTGGTCTCCTTCCGGCCGGGCAACCAGCCCTTTCAAGCCCTGGCCGCAGCTCTGGTGGCCTTGCTTGAACCCGACACGGCGGAAAGCGGCCGTCTGCTGGAAGCTACCCAATTAGCCCAGGCTCTCAGCCAGGGTCTATCGCTCCAAACAATCGGCCAGCGGCTATGGTTGAACTACCCCGGTCGGACACGTCTGCTACTGGTAATAGACCAGTTTGAGGAGTTGTATACCCTCACTCCGGCCACCGTGCGCCGGCCATTTCTGGAACTACTGCTGGCGGCCATTGACTACCAATACCCCAGCCCCCCCTTCCGCTTCACCATGACCCTCACCCTGCGGGCGGATTTCCTGGGACAAGCTCTGGCCTTCCGGCCGTTGGCCGACGTTCTCCAGGACAGCCTGTTCATCCTGGGGCCGATGACCCGCCAGGAACTCAAACGAGCCATCGAGAACCCGGCTCGTCGCCAGGCAATTTATTTCCAGGAAGGGCTGGTCGAACGCATCCTGGACGACGTGGGGCAAGAACCTGGCAACCTGCCCTTACTCCAATTTGCCCTAACCCTCCTATGGGAAAGCCAGGTGGGGACGCTGGTAGTGGGAACACCGGAAACGTGGGCGACGACGCCCCACATCACCCACCTGGCTTACGAGCAAATCGGCCGGGTGGAGGGCGCGCTGGCCCGTTACGCCGACCAGGTCTATGAACGGTTGAGCAGTGAGCAGCAGAACCAGGCCAGGCGTATCTTCGAACGCATGGTGCGGCCGGGTCTGGGCACTGAACACACGCGCAGCCTGGCTAACCGCGCCGACATGAGTGAAGAAGATTGGATACTCGTCCAACACCTGGCCGACACCCGGCTGGTGGTCACCGGCCGCAGCCCGGCCGGCCAGGAAGTCGTAGAAGTCGTCCACGAGGCTCTGCTAACCGCCTGGGGGCGTCTGCACAGTTGGTTGGAGCAGGATCAGGAGTTTTTGCTGTGGCGGCACCGTTTACAGGCAGCCCTAGGCCAGTGGGAGGCCAGTGGGCGCGATGAGGGGGCCTTGTTGCGTGGCGCGCCCCTGGCTGAAGCGGAGGCGTGGCTGGGCCAGCGGGAAGAGGAGTTGAGCGCGGGGGAAAGCTTATTCATCGTCGACAGTGTAGCCCTACGCCAGCGAGAACAGGTAGCCCGCGACGCCGAACAAGCGGCCCAGGCCCGCCGGCGGCAACGTTTTACCCTAGCCCTGGCCTTCATGTTTGCCCTGGCGGTGATGGCCGCTTTCGTCGCCATCAACCGCCAAGCCCAGGCTGAAGGGGAACGCCGGCTGGCCCAGGCCCGCGAACTGGCCGGCCGGGCCACCGAAGCAGCCGGCCGTGACCCAGAGCTAGCGCTGCTCCTGGCTCTGCGGGCCTTCAACGTTACATACAGTCGTGACGGTTCGTTCGTGCCTGAAGCGCGCCTGGCTCTCAATCACGCTTTGCTCTCTCCTTACCGGGCAACCCTACGCGGTCACGCTGGGGAGGTTCGCTCGGCCCAGTTCAGCCCGGATGGTTCGCTGCTGGTGACAGCCAGCGCGGACGGGACGGCCATTCTCTGGCAGATGCCAGACGGCGACTATCTGACGACGCTCGAAGGCCACGACGCCCCGGTTACCTCGGCGGTGTTCAACCTGGACGGGTCGCGTATCCTGACTACTAGCGAGGATGGCGTGGCCCGGCTGTGGCAAGGAGCAGTGGCCGGCTCTCTGGCAGAGAGCGGCCGGCCGGTCGCTACTCTGGTTGGTCAAACAGCCACTTTCAGCCCCGATGGTCTTTGGGTCGCCACTGGCGACGCCACCGGCGACATCCGCCTCTGGCAGAGTTGGGATGGGGAACTGGTCGCCCTTTATGAGCAGAATCAGGGGACGGCGGCCGTCTCGCTCCTCGCCTTCAGCCCTGACGGCGCGCGCCTGGTCAGCGCGCACGCCGACGGCGCGGCCTGGCTCTGGCCTGACCTGCCTACCCTCACCCCTACCCCCCTCTCCCTCTCAGGGAGAGGGGCCGGGGGCGAGGGTGTTGGTGAGGGCACCCCCTCTCCCTCACAGGGAGAGGGCCGGGGTGAGGGTTCCTGGGCGGCTTTCATCCCCGACGGTGCTCGTCTGGTCATCGTTAGCCCGGACGGAGCCATCCGGCTCTGGCATGGCGTGGAGGGGAGGCTCATTGCCGAATTGAGAGGAGAACCGGCGGCCGCCGAACTGCCCAGTTTGCC
>JBFMFT010000530.1:0-3142 GCA_040751925.1 Chloroflexota bacterium | reverse complement strand
GCTGTACCTACATTGGCTTTGCCCTTTGTTGATAATTTCGAGTTCGGCCTAAGCCCAGAATGGGATGTCTTACTTGGTGAGCCTTTTATCAAAGATGGCCGCTTGGGTTCTGGCACTGACTCAATGCGCTTAAGTCTCAACCTCTATCAAACTGACTGTACGCTTGAGTTTGATCGTGAAGGCTATGGCCAGACTATCTGGCAATTTACGCCCAACCTGCGGTTCGTGATCGAGGGGCCGTACTCCGGGGCTTACAATCGCTGGGAGGTGCGCCGTGAGCAGGAGTGGACGGTTCAGTCTGAGGTTTTGGGTTTCGTACAGGACGGGGGATATCAGTTCGTTATCCTTGACAACGTTTACTCCATCTACCTAAACGGCGAACAGTTGTCGCAGATCGTCTACGGTCAGGCCACGCCTTCACCCTTGCTCTTGACCATCAATCGGGGGTACGCCTCGGATGAACCCTTCGTTGACAATGTGGAGGTACGCTGCCCATAGGCAAACTGAAAGTGCGCCCTATGTGGTAGCCGTGTCCTAGCGTGCCCGTTTCAGCCAGCGCAGCGACAACTCTCCCAAGCGGCCGACGGGCTGGCGGATAATCGTGCAATCAGGCAGGGCGTCCAGGAAGAGTTGGCCGTAGCTCTTGGTTAGCACCCGCTTGTCCAGAATGACCACGATCCCCTGGTCGTCCTGGCGGCGGATGAGGCGGCCGAAGCCCTGGCGGAAGCGCAAGACGGCTTCGGGTACGGAGTATTGGTAGAAGGGGTTGTCGTAGGTCTCTGAGCGGGCGGCGAAGATGGGGTCGGAGGGTACGTCGAAGGGGAGCTTGACGATGACGATACATTGCAGGGCGTCGCCTGGCACGTCTACCCCTTCCCAGAAGGAGCGCGTACCTAGCAGGACCGAGCGGCTACCATCGGCCTTGAAGTGGGTCAGCAATTGCTGGCGGGAGCTACCTTCTGTTTGCAACAGGAGATTCAGGTTGGCCTCAGCCAACGGCCGCTCGATGGCCCGGCCGGTGGCGGCCAGTTGGGCGTTGGCTGTAAACAAGGCTATCGTCCGGCCGCCTAACGCTTGGGCGACGGTAGTAATGGCCTGCTCGACGTAGCTCTGGTAGCCCGGCTGCTGCGGTTCGGGGATGTCGGTGCAGAGGTAGACCAGGGTCGAATTTTTGTAGTCAAAGGGCGAGCCAACGGCCAGTTCCTGGGCGTCCTGGGCGTTCAGGCGGTCGCGCAGGTAGGTGAAGGTGGTCTGGCGGTTGCGGCCGGGTTCGGCCGTGCGTAAAGTGGCCGAAGTCAGGATGACCGCCTCTTTGGTGGTGAAGATGTGCTTTTCGACCAATGGCCCCACGTGCAGGGGCGCGGCGTGCAGGGAAATCCGTTCCTTGAAGACCTCGGCCCAATAAATCACCCCTTCGGCCGGGTCGCGCACCATCCGCTGCACGTGCTGGCGCGTTTCGTCCAGGGTGCGGGCCAGGCTGACCAGCGAGAGGCGCAAGGTCTCGCCATCCTCGATGGGGTAGCCCTCAGACACGTCGGCCAAGCCACCGGCCAGTTTACCCAAGCCCTCCACGACGGCCGTCAGGCTCTTATAGAGATTGTCCCAACTGGTTTGCACCTCGTCAAAGCCGGTTTGCGTGTATACGTCTGGCACGAAGCGCACCTGTTCGGCGAACTGGCTGCGCCGGTTGGTTAGCGGCTCCAGGAAATAGGCCAGGGCGGTGAAAAATTCGTCCACACGCAGGAGAGTAGTCTGGGCCGTTTCGCGCACGCGGTTGGCGAAACCGTCAATCAAGCGGCTCAACTCGGCCGGCAGGCTACTTTTAGCCCGACTCTGCAAATCGGCTACCAGCCCGGCGCGCGGCCGGGTCACTTCTTCTAGTGTCGCCTCCAGGTAGCGCTTGTCGGTGCGGAAGCTGAGGCTGTCGGTGACGGCCGCTTCCAGGTGGTGGGCTTCGTCAATGACCAGGTCGGCGTACTCCGGCAGCACGCGGTTGTCGGTGGCGATGTCGGCCAGGAGGAGGGCGTGGTTGACGACCAGGACGTGGGCCTGCTCGGCCCGGCGGCGGGCTACGCTCAAGGGGCATTGGGCCTCGTCGCAGTCCCGTGACTGGCACACGTCGTTGTCTGCGCTCAGGCGCGACCAGGCCATGTTCTCGCCCTGGTTCCGCAAGGAAATTTCGTTCACATCGCCAGTGGTGGATTGGGGCAGCCAGATCAACAGGCGGCCGTAGAGGGCCATTTCGTCGGCGTTGGCTGGCCCACTGTGGCGCATCTGTTGAAAGAGGCGAGTACACAGGTAGTTGCGCTTGCCCTTGAGGACGGCCGAACGCACCTCGAAGGGCAAGATGCGCTGCAAGGCGGGCAGGTCTTTCTGGATGAGTTGGTCTTGCAGGTTGATGGTGTTGGTGCTGACGACCACCCGCCGGCCGTTCTGGTTGGCCCAAAATGCGGCCGGCATTAAATAAGCCACCGACTTTCCGGTACCGGTGCCCGCTTCTACCAGCAGGTGTTGGCCGCGATTGAGGGCCTGGGCGACGGCTTCAACCATCTGTACCTGCTGCGGCCGATACTCGTAATTGGGAAAGAGGCGGCTAAAATTGCCCTCCGGCTGGAGCAGGCCGGTAATCACGGGTACGTCCAGGGGAGTGGGCGTTTCGGCGGCCACCAGAGGGCGGCCGGTCAATTTGGCCGGTTGGAAGAGGTGTTTGAGGCGGCCGGGATTGCTACCCTTACTACCTGACTCAAAGGCGCGACGGGCGGCGGCGGCCAGGCTTTCGGTGAAGAAGATCGTCTCCGGCCAGCCTAGCTTCTGCCCGGCGCGGATGATTTCGTCTAATACCTCCAGGTCTAGTTCTAAGGCTCGTTTCTGCAAGAGGCCAAAGAGGGCGGCCGTCTGGCGGGCGTCGTCCAGGGCGCGGTGAGCCTGGTTGTCGTTAGCGGCCATCAGCCCCAGGTGGCGGCTGAGGCTTTCCAGACCGTAACGGCCGGCGGTGGGGTAGAGAATAGTCGCCAGGGTCAGGGTGTCCAGGCGGTGGCTGCCCAGGGCCAGCCCTTCTTCTCGCAGGAAGCCCAGGTCGAACTCGACGTTGTGGCCGATCAGGACGTGGTCGCCCAAAAAGCGGCGGAGTTGCGGCCGGATC
>JBFMFT010000053.1:0-17172 GCA_040751925.1 Chloroflexota bacterium | reverse complement strand
CCACCAACTCCGTCTGCCCGGCCGCCGCTCGCGGGCCGACCACGAGAGCATTGCGGGCAACGTCCTTACCTAGCACAAAGAGCGGCTCAGGGGCGGCCAGGCCCAATCCCTTGCGCTGGCCGATGGTGTAAGCAGCCAGGCCCTGGTGCTGGCCCAATTGGCGGCCGGCCGCGTCCAGGATTGGGCCGGGCTGGTCTAAGCCGGGCGCGTACTCATTCAAGAAGCGGTGATAATCCTTATCGGCCACGAAGCACAAATCCATGCTCTCCTTCTTCTCGGCCATGGGCAAGCCAAAACGGGCGGCCATCGCCCGCACCTCCTCTTTGGTGTAGCTACCCACTGGAAAGAGAACGTGGGTCAGGTGAGCCTGGGTTAGCATGTGCAGAACGTAGGACTGGTCTTTGGCCTCGTCCACGCCTGTAAGTAACTGGTAGCCGGCCAGTGTCGGCCGCACTCTCGCGTAATGCCCCGTCGCCAGGTAGTCGGCGTCCAGGGCCAGAGCGCGATTCAACAGATAAGTGAAACGAATCTGCCGGTTACATTCCAGGCATGGATTGGGCGTGCGCCCCTGGGTGTGTTCATTGATGAAGAACTGGACGATGGTGCGCCGGAAATGATCTTGCACGTCCACCACGTAAAAGGGGATGTCCAGCAGGTCGGCCACCCGGCGGGCGTCGGCCATCTGGTCGGGGGTGCAGCAACGGTTTAGGCGGGCGGCCGGGCCGCTGTCTGGCTCGCTCCACAGCCGCATCATCATCCCAATCACCTCATAGCCCTGCTCCACCAGGAGAGCGGCCGCCACCGAGCTATCCACACCACCGCTCATCGCCACGACGACGCGAGGATTTTGGATTTTGGATTTTGGATTTTGGAGCTGATTGTCCAGTTTCATCGGTGAGCCGCCCTTCCCCTTATTGTAAACTGAACGGGCGTACTTTGGCTACTATTCCTGGTAACAGGTCTAAGACGGTGGTGATCTCTTCCTGGGTGTTTTGCCGGCCGACGGTCAGGCGCAGGCCACCCAACGTCCATTCAGGGCCGAGACCGCAGGCTTCCAGCACGGCCGACGGCCGCGGGTCGCCGGTCAGGCAGGCCGAGCCACTGCTGGCGGCAACGCCGGCCACGTCCAGGTGCATGAGTAGGTCATTGCCATTGACCCGGCGGAAGGCAAAGCTGGCGTTGTGGGGTAGTCGCTCAGTGGGGTGGCCGGTCAGGATAACTTCGCCCGGCAGGGCGGCCAGAACGCCGCCAATCAGCCGGTCGCGCAGGGCGGTGTAATGGGCAATGGTCTGTTCCTGTTCGGCCGTCGCCAGGCGCAAGGCGGCGGCCGCGCCCACCGCAAACGGCACGTTGACCGTCCCTGCTCTTCGCCCGTCTTCCTGGCCGCCGCCGCTCAGGTGGGGAACTAACTCCACCCCCTGCCGGGCGTAGAGAACCCCTACTCCCTTTGGCCCATAGAATTTGTGTGGGGAGATGCTCAACAGGTCAATGGGCATCGTTTGCATATCCCAGGTGGTAGCGGCAATGGCCTGGATGGCGTCGGTGTGAAACAAGATACCTCTCTGGCGAGCGATGGCCCCTATTTCCAGGAACGGCTGGAGGGTGCCAATCTCGTTGTTGGCGGCCATGACGCTGATCAGAACAGTTTCCGGCCGGATGGCTGCTTCCACGTCGGCCGGGCTGACCCGGCCGTACGGGTCTACTGGCAGCACGGTGACGGCGAAGCCAGCCAGCCGCTCCAATTGGTGCGCCGTGTCCAAAACGGCCTTGTGTTCGACGGCCGAAGTAATCAAGTGGTTGCCGCGACCGCTCATCCTGGCCGCCCACATCACACCGCGCAAAGCCAGATTATCGCTCTCCGAACCGCAGCCGGTGAAGACAATCTCTGACGGGTGGGCGTGGAGTAGGTCAGCGATGGCGCGGCGGGCTTGCTCCAAAGCGCGGCTGGCCTGGCGGCCGAAACGGTGGACGGAGGCCGGATTGCCGTAATGCTCTGTCCAGTAAGGCAACATGGCCTCTAATACCTGCGGATGTAATGGCGTTGACGCGCCGTGGTCGAGGTAGATCATTCTGATTTTGGATTTTGGATTTTAGATTTTGGATTGGCTCCAAAATCCAAAATAACTAACCGGCGGCGACGGGCAGGCGGACGAGGAAGGTTGTCCCTTTGCCCTCCGCGCTTTTTACGTCAATCGTGCCGCCATGCTTTTCGACCCCTTCTTTGACCATGTACAGGCCCAGGCCACTGCCGGCGATACCCCGCTCGACGGCCGTCTTGGCCCGGTAAAAACGCTTGAATAAGTTTGGCAAAGCCTGGGTCGGAATGCCAATGCCATTGTCCTTGACCTCCACGGCCACCACGCCGTTGTCCCGCCAGGCCGACACTTGCACCGACCCAGATAGGGTGAACTTAATGGCATTCTCTACCAGGTTCTTGAAGATAACGTACAACGTCTCCTGGTTGCCAATCACTTCTAATTCGTCCTGGGTCGGTAGACGCTGGAGAAAGGTCAACCCCTTCTCCGTCGCCTGGTCGGCCAGGGGCGGCAAAATCTCCGCTAGAACAGAGCCGAGGTCAACTCGCTCCGAACTGCGCTGAATCTCCCGCGCTTCCAGTTTAGCCATCTGCAACATCTGGCGCACCATGCGCTGCAAACGGTCACTTTCTTGCTCAATGACCCCCAGGAAGCGATCCTCTTTGGCTTTGTCGTCGCGGGCCTTGCCCTCGCGCAGCAGGCGGGCATACATCAGAATCGTCGCCAGAGGCGTCCGCAATTCGTGAATGATGTTGTGGAAGAAGTCGTCGCGCATTCGCTCGACCTCTCGAATCTGGCGCAAATCGCTGAAAACCAGGATGGCCTCGTTGGCTAATCCTTCCTCATCATCAATGGGCGCGCCACTGATGAGAACCGGCACGTACTCGTCTTTGCCCTGGCTCACGTCGCAGGCCAGTTGGGGAAACTCGTCGTCGGCCGTAAAAACCTGCTCCAGGAAGTCATCGAGGCCGCCCGTTTCGGTTTCGATCACTTCAGCCGCCGGCCGTCCGACCAGGTGATCTTCCTCCTGGCGCAACAGAGTAAGCAGCGATTCGTTGACGGCCGTGATGATCCCCTCGCGATTGATGGTGACAACACCTTCAGCCATACTGGCGAAAATCGTCTCAATCCGTCGCTTTTCGGCCAAAACGTCGGTGTGCAGGCTGGCGTTAGCAATGGCCGCCGCCAGAGGGCCGCCAATCGCCTGCATGAGACGCAAATCATTCTTGTCAAAGTGTCCTTTCTGCTTATTGATGGCTTCCAGCACACCGATCACCTTCTGCTCCACCTGCAAGGGAATACACAACATGGAGCGGGTCTGAAAGCCCGATTGCTCGTCCACCCTGGAAAAGAAACGTTTATCGGCCGGGACGTCATTGACCACCAGGGCCTCGCCGTGCGTCGCCACCCAACCGGCTATACCCTGGTTAGGGCCGAGGCGGATCGGCGGCAAATTGCGGAACAGCGGCCCCATCAGGTCATCTACAAACAAAATGTCGCCGTCCTCTTCAATCAGGCCAATGGAAATCGTCTCCGAGTTAATGGTTCGGCGCACGCGGTCGGCCACCTGGTGGAAAATGTGCTGCAAGTTGAGGGTAGCCGTGATCGAATAGCTGATGTCGGAGACAATGGCGAATTCAATCTCTTGCTGGTCAATGCGCTGGCGAAGGTAAGCCCGATCCAGATAGATGGTCAGATGGGTCGCCAACAACTGCAAATCGGCCGCCTCCACCAGACAATCGGGCCTGGGGTCAACCAGGCACAAGACGCCGGCCGGGCCGATGGTAAGCTCTCGCCGGGGGAAGGGGAGCGGGACGCTCAATAGCCCTTCTCGTGGCAAGCGCCACAGGTCACTGTTGATGACCTCCTGGGCCGGTAGCTCATACTTGCTGTGCCAGGCGGCTTCTCCGGCCGCCAGCAGCCGGCCGAAAGAGGTTGTCGCTTGGTTCCAGCGAAGCTGCTGCACCTCACCATATCGGTTACTGATCCAGACGTCATAGTGCTGGTTGAAAGAGTCAGCCAGTCCGACCAGGGTGGCGCAACCCGTGCAACGGGCGATTTCCCTGGCAGCAATCGCGCAGATCCCATGCGCGTCAAAAACTGTCGCCAACTCCAGGGTCAACCGTTCCCACAATCCTGGCAGCAAACGCCTGGCGGCCGGCTCTTCTTGCATCAATGTCATGGGTTAGTTATAACGACGTTCACCTGACTTGACAAGGGAATTAAGTCCCAAGTATCATTCAGCGCAGCAAAAACCTGGTTTCTGGACCAGAAAAGCCTAACGTTGGAGGTATCACTATGTCAACCATCGAAACGATTTACGGCCGCGAAGTTCTCGACTCGCGTGGCAATCCCACTGTCGAGGTCGAAATCACCCTGGCCGACGGAGCCAGCGGCCGGGCCATTGTTCCCTCTGGCGCGTCCACCGGGGCGCACGAAGCCTGGGAGAAGCGCGACGGCGAGGCCGGCCGCTACGGGGGCAAAGGCGTCTTGCAAGCAGTACAGACGGTCAACGAAGACGTAGCCGAAGTATTGCTAGGTTGGGAAGCGACAGATCAGGTGGGCATTGACGAGACCCTGATCGAAATGGACGGCACGGAGAATAAGAGCCGGCTGGGAGCCAGCGCCATACTCGGCGTGTCGCTGGCCGTCGCCAAAGCTGCCGCCAATAGCCTGGCCCTGCCCCTCTACCGCTACCTGGGTGGCGTATCGGCTCGTGTGTTGCCGGTGCCGATGATGAACATCATGAATGGCGGCAAGCACGCCGCCGGTTCGACCGACTTACAGGAGTTTATGATCATGCCGGTCGGCGCGCCCACCTTCGCCGAGGCTCTACGCTGGTGTGTGGAGATTTACCAGTCGCTCAAGAAGGTGCTGTCTAGCAAGGGCCATAGCACCAACGTCGGCGACGAAGGCGGCTTTGCTCCCCGTCTGAGCGCGAATCGGGAAGCGATTGAATTGATTTTGACAGCCGTTGAGAAGGCCGGCTACCAACCTGGTGAACAGATCATGTTGGCTCTGGATCCGGCGGCTAGCGAAATCTACCACGACGGCCTGTACCACCTGAAGACTGAAGGCAAAACGCTGACCGGGCCGGAGATGGTCGAGTTCTACGCCGAGTGGGTAGACAACTATCCACTCATTTCTATTGAGGATGGCCTGGCCGAAGATGACTGGGAAAGCTGGTCGCTGATGATGGAGCGGTTGGGCCGCCGCCTGCAAATCGTGGGCGACGACTTGTTGGTGACGAACGTGAAGCGTATTGAAACGGCCCTGTCCCGCCGGGCAGCCAATAGTTTGCTGTGCAAGGTCAACCAGATTGGCACGCTGACAGAAGCCATCGCCGCCGTCAACCTGGTACAGCGCAATGGCTGGACGGCCGTCACTTCCCACCGCAGCGGCGAGACGGAGGATACGACCATCGCCGACCTGGCCGTGGCCCTCAACTCCGGCCAAATCAAGACCGGCGCGCCGGCCCGCACGGATCGGGTTGCCAAGTACAACCAGTTGTTGCGGATTGAGGAAGACCTGGGTGATGCGGCCGTTTACCCTGGGATGAAGGCGTTTACCAACTTGCGGAGGTAAGCTATTGGTAAATGGTGATTGGCAATTACCACTTACCATTTACCAGTTACCACTCATTATGAAAACTCTGCTCCTGCTTCGCCACGCCAAATCCAGTTGGGATGAGCCGCAATTGGCCGACCATGAGCGGCCGTTGAATGAACGCGGCCGGCGCGACGCGCCCCGAATCGGCCAATTGCTACGCCAGGAGCAGTTGCTGCCTGATCGAATCGTGACTTCAACGGCCGTGCGAGCCATGAAGACGGCCGAAGCCGTGGCTGACGCCAGTGGCTATGGCGAAACCATCACCGCTACGCGCGCGCTGTACCAGGCTGACCCGCCGGCTTTCGTGGCGGTGCTGCGCGCCCTACCCGATAGCTGCCAATCCGTTATGCTCGTCGGACACAATCCGGGCATTAGCGAGTTTCTGGAAGAACTTACCGGCGAATCAGAGCCAATGCCGACGGCTGCTCTCGCCCACGTCTCGCTCCCCCTGGACAAGTGGGCCGACCTGAAACAGCGGACGAAGGGCAAGCTGGTGGCTTTGTGGCGGCCGCGCGATCTTCGCGGGCCAGGTAGCCCGTGAAAATCCTCGCCCATCCGCGTTAATCTGCGCCGTCCGCATTCTGTTTTTGCAGCAGGTAGCCGATGGTCAGCAGGACGGTCACGTAGCCCAGGTGGTTGTCGTTGAAGACGTAGGAGAAGAGGCCGATGACCAGGGTTAGCAGGCCGTAGTTGAGCCAGAGTTGGGCGAGGGTGTTGCGCTGGCCTTGCCGGTAGAGTAACAGCAGCAAGGTCGGCCCGCCGAACAGCAGTTGAAGCCAGCTAAAGGGAAAGGTGGCCCCAAGTTGGGGAAACCAGCCCAGGGCAACGCCGAGGCCGCCCAGTCCCAGGCTGATGAGGGGGTATTGGTGGGCCAGGGTGCGGCCGGACGGGTACAGCCACACGTCTTCGAGGAAGGCCTGGGGATTCCACAGGGCAAAAGGCAGGATCATCACACTCAAAATTACAAGGAATAAAGCCAGGTAGGGTAGACTTGACCAGAGAGCGGTACGAACTGGACGGTTCGTAGTAGTCGCTTCAGCGACAGGCTGGCGACTAAAGTCGCTCCTACAAACTTGTCGCCAAAAGTACAACCCGTAGAATGGTAGGATGAACCAGGCTGTCAGCTTGCTGGCGCAGGCCAGGGCCAGGGCGACGACCGACCCGCCCGGCCGCCCCTTCTGCAACAATACCAGGCTCAACACCAGCCAGAACAGGACAAAAACGTCGTTGCGCCCCTCCACAAAGTAGGGCAGGAAGAGGGGGTTGAGGGCCACCGCCAGCGGCAGGAGGGTGGCTTGTTTACGGCCGGGAGCAAGGCGCGGCAAGAGCCACAGGGTTAGCAGCAAGAGCAGCAGGTATACCAGGCGCAGGTCGAACCAGCCGACGGCCGCCTGCATGACCAGGTAAAAAGGGACAGCAAAGACGATGGTGAAGGGCAGGTAGGCCAGGTGGTAGAGGGCGGGGTTGGCGGCCGGCGACGGCCGGTAACGCGGCCATTCGGCCAGGGGAGTGTCCAGGTAGTTTTCGAGATAGGGGTTGCGGCCGGCCAGCACCATCTTCACCGCCTCCTCCACCTGGATAGTGCCGTCGTGGACGAAGTAGGACGGCCGGGTCGTGTGGCGGAGACCCACAAATAGCAGTGTCGGTGCTACGACGAGGACAGCGAGCAGGAGATGAGAGGTTGGAAAACGCTTTTTGATGGTGTGGCCCCCAAAGTCGCAAAGTGCTACACGATTTCTGTCACCCTTTCCAGAAGTCCAACAAATATTCAAAGGTTGTACCCATCGTAATGTAATTTGAGGGCCAGCCAAAAATGCCAATGCGGTTGACGATGTTGGTGCGGTCCCAAATGATGGTGTTACGCAGTTCATATCCACGACGCCGCAGTTCTTCGATCAGAGCCACGTGGATGGTGATACGTTGATCCTCCCACCACATATCCGGCACGTTAATCACACAGTGCGCTTTGGGTCGAAGCAAGGGCAACAACCGCTCAAAAATGTCACCCATAGCGGCCGTGTATTCGTCCAGAGGCATAGTTCCCAGATCACGCGGGTCCTGGGAATACTGCTCTACCTTGCCAAACTGTTCATTCTTACGCTCATCCCCACGCCGGGATTTGTTCTTGCGGGCGCGGTTGAGCAGATTGGCATAAGGCGGTGAAGTCCAAATAAGGCTCACCGTCTCGGCCGCCAAATAGGCCGGAATGTGCAAAGCGTCATCCTGGATAGCGAGCGGAACGGTAGTACGCACTCGCTTCTCTAATGACGCCAGGCAGTGTTGCCGATTCCATAGGACCTGTATTCTACCTCAACACGATTACGGATGCAGGCGGTTAAGGGTGCGGGGGAAGGGGCTGGTTTCGCGGATATGGCTGAGGCCGCAAAGCCAGGTGACGGCCCGCTCCAGGCCCAGGCCGAAGCCGCTGTGAGGTACACTGCCATAGCGACGCAGGTCAACGTACCACTGGTAGTGCTGCAAGGGCAACTGGTGGCGATGGATGGCTTCAATCAGCACGGCCGGGTCGCTCATCCGCTCACTGCCACCAATGATCTCCCCATACCCCTCCGGGGCCAGGAGGTCCACACTCTTACACACCTCCGGCCGCCCCGGCCACGGCTCCATGTAAAAGGCCTTAATCTGGGTGGGGAAGCCGTAGACGAAAACCGGCCGGTCAAACTGCCTGGTCAACTCCGTTTCGTGGGGGGAGCCAAAATCGTCACCCCACTCAATTTTCAGTTGCTCCTTCAATTCCGGGTCGTCAGTGGCCGCGCGGATGGCGTGCAATCGCTCAATGGCCTCGTCGTAGCTGATACGGGAGAAGGGTGGTGTCACCCGCTGTAAAGCGGTTACGTCGCGTTCCAGCAGGGCGAGTTCGGCCGCCCGCTTGGCCAACGTCGTTTGCACCAGGTAGCTGGTGAACTCCTCCTCAAAGGCCATCAAGTCGTCCAGGTCAAAGAAGGCCATTTCCGGCTCCACCATCCAGAACTCGGCCAGGTGGCGGCGGGTCTTGGACTTCTCTGCCCGAAAGGTCGGCCCGAAACAGTAGACCTTGCCAAAGGCCATAATGTTGGCCTCGTTGTAAAGCTGGCCGGTCTGGGCCAGGTAAGCCTGGTCGTCGAAGTAAGCTACCTCAAACAGGGTGCTGGTGCCTTCGGCCGCCGACGGAGTAATAATCGGCGTGTCAATGTTGAGGAAGCCCCGGCCGTCCAGGAAGTCTATAATGGCCCGCTTGACCGTCGCCCGCACGCGCTGGATGGCCCACTGGTGGCTGGAGCGCAGCCACAGGTGGCGGTTGTCCATCAGGAACTCCACCCCGTGTTCTTTGGGGGTAATGGGATAATCGGCCACGTCCTGGAGTACCTGAATCTCTTTGATGCCGACTTCGTAGCCGCCGGGGACGCCAGGGGCGCGCGGGTCTTTTCGCACTACGCCGGTCAAGACGAGGGAAGATTCCTGTCCCAGTCGCTTGATGGCCTCAAATCGTTCGTCGCCGACTTCCGGCCGGAAGGCCACGCACTGCACAATACCTGTGCCGTCCCGCATCCGCAAAAAGTGCAGCTTGCCCTTGCCTGTCGTGGCATACACCCAACCCCGCAGGGTCACTTCTTGACCCTCATACCGCGCAATTTCCTCAATCGTGATTATCTCTGCCATATCCCAATACCCAATAACCATTACTACTTGGACAATGTTAAATTTCGTTCACAAAGGGTCAAAGCTCTCCCTGTGCTGGCAGCGGATAGTCAGCGGATAAGCGGATGGCTGGCCGCCCCATCCGCTTATCCGTTGTTCATCCGTTGCGGGGTGGCAAATTTAACATTGTCAAACTACTTACCACTTACTATGTTACTGCCCACTGCTTCCCCCACCCCTCCTGCAGAACGCGCAAGGCGTTGCCACCCAGGATTCCTTTTATTGCTCCGTCGCCAAAGCGACGTTTACCTGAATCCTGGTAAAGGGCCAGCAGGTGCTGGGTCAACCAGGGCAACTCGGCCGCATCCGCCAGGTCGTCGGGCGGGTCGGTGAAGCCGTCAAAGTCACTGCCAAAGGCCGCTACACCCTCCGTCCCGGCCGCCTGGATAAAGTGTTCCAACGTGCGGACGACGTAGTGTATCCCCAACTTCGTTTGATGATGGGCCCCCAGCCAGTAGTTCATAAAAATAACCCCCACCACGCCGCCATGCTCGGCAATCCACTTGATCTCCCAATCTTGCAAGTTGTAGGGACTGGGGTTGATTGTGTACGCGCCGACGTGGGTGGCGACGACGGCCGGCCGCTGACACCCTTCCGCCAACTGGTAAATACGGGCGCGGGCGGCCGGTGTGCAATGGGTTACATCTATCAAGATGCCCAATTCCAACATCCGCTGGATGATCATTTCGCCTGCTTCGGTCAAACCGAGCGTCAAATCATGCTCGCGCAGCGCCTTTCGCCAGCGGATGCCCGGTAGGAAAGGCTCTGGAAAGGGATAACAGCCGGCCGCTACGCCATTGGGGAAGAAGTGGGCTACGGTAATCAGAGCCACACCCCGGTCGTAAAATTCCTGCAAATGGGTCAGCATTTCACGGGCTACTGGCGAATCGGCCGCCAGTTGCGGATACGTCCCCTTGCCACCCTCATCACCCAGCAGAGCGTGCGCCCCTTCCAGGGTGTGGATGAGGGTGATCGGTTTCGGCGGTCCTTGGGCCAACGCGGCCTTTAGTTCCTGGACTGAACGGGCTATCCGCACCGGCCGTCCACCTTTGTAGCGCCCAGTCTGCTGCTCAACCGTCTCCATCATGTTCACCGACGCCTGGCAGTAAGGCGGCCGGAACACTTTTGGCTGCAACAGTTCCGCCATGAAGCGCCATAGTTTGCCGCCAGGCGCATACTCGATGAGGGGTATCTCAGGCACATTGACGGAAGAGAGAACCACGTCCACCCCACCCCGTTCTAATTTGGGGAAGTCAGTGCGAACGCTCAAGGGCGAAAGGGTGGGGAGCCCCGGCCGGTGGCGGCGAAACAGGCGAAAGCCAAAAAGGGCGGCCGGGAAGGAGAGATGGGCGTGCAGGTCAACCACGAGGGACTGCTCATGCAATTCTGGCCAGGGAACGCCGGTAAAGTCAGTCATACCTCCCTCCCAAAAGAGAAACTCAAGGAACGCAGGGAACTGGGGGAACTCGCCGCCCGCTTGAGTTCCTACAATTCCCTGAGTTCCCTGCGTTCTTGCGGCCCCTCATGATGATAACCAGCCTTTTTTAACCACCGGCCGCTAACTGTACCCCGCTGAATATCGCCTGGCGGGCCAGGTCAAACCAGGGGCCGGGGAAAAGGCCAAGCAACAGGGTGGCGGCCGTCGTCAAAGCCACGGCCAGGTTCAGGGCGCGGGTGGCTTTGATTTCACCCTGACCTTCGACCATATAGGCCAGGTAAACCACGCGCAGATAGAAATAACCGGAAATGACGCTGGTCACCGCCCCCACAATCGCCAACCAGGTCAGGTCAGCCTCGATACTGGCCCGAAAGAGGAAGAACTTGCCCGAAAAGCCGCCGGTGGGCGGCACACCCGTCAGGGAGAGCATGAAATAGGCCAGGGCCAGGGCCAGGGCCGGGCTGCGCCGGGCCAGCCCTCTGTAATCGTCCAGCAGAACACCCAGCCCCTCCTGTCGCTCAACCATGATGACGATAGCAAAGGCCCCCAGGTTCGTAAAGAGGTAGGCCAGCATATAAAAGAGGGCTGCGCTCACCCCATCGGGACTACGCAGGGCGGCCGCCACCCCAATCATAATATAACCGGCGTGGGCAATGCTGGAATAGGCCAACATGCGCTTGATGTTCGGCTGCACCAACGCCACCACGTTGCCCAGGATCATGGTCAGGGCGGCGATGACGGCCACGGCCGGCACCCACGTCTCGCCTAATGTGGGCAAAGATCCCACGAAAACCCGCAGCATAGCGGCAAAGCCGCCCACTTTGGCCCCCACGGACATAAAAGCGGTAACGGCCGTCGGCGCGCCCTGGTATACGTCCGGCGTCCAGGCGTGAAAGGGGACGGCGGCGACCTTGAAGGCAAACCCGACGAGAGCCAGAGCGACCCCGGCCGTGGCCAGGGGGCCCGGATTGGCCCGCAGACCTGCCAACACGGCCGGCAAAGCCGTCGAGCCGGTCGCTCCGTAGAGCAGAGCAATCCCAAAGACCAGGAAGCCCGACGAAAAAGCCCCCAACAAGAAATACTTCATGGCCGATTCTTCGGAATCCAGGCGCGGCCGGGCAAAACCAGACAAGACGTACAGAGGGATGGACAATAATTCCAGGGCCAAGAAAACGAGGATGAGGTCGTTCGCCATGCCCATCAGCATCATGCCGCTGACGGAAAAGAGCATGAGGTAGTAATACTCGCCGCGCTCAATGCCCGCTTTACCCAGGTAATTGACCGAAATCAACACCGTGAAAAAGGCGGTGAGCAGGAAGATGGCGTTGAGGAAGGTGCTGTAATTATCGGCCAGCAGCATCGGCCGGCCGCCCTGCGGCTGGAACGCGCCCAGGTTTTGGTTCCAGAGAGCCAGGGTAGCCACAAAGGCCGGTACAATCCCGACCAGGCTCAACCAGGCGGTTCGCTGTTTCTTCGCCTGGGGAATAAACAAGTCAACCAACATTAAGATAGTCGCCCAACCAACCACAATCAAAACAGGCAGAACAGCAATAAAGTTGATGGAGGGAGCTTGAAATTCCATAGGGGCAAATGATAACACAATTTCCGCTTTTCCCAAGACCCTGATAACATTGACCCCGGCTTTAGGGGATTCCTATTCAGCCAATCCCCTAATCCCCGCCAAAGGAGAAACTCTATGGCTTACGTGACCATTCACAAGCGACGGGTGTACTACGAGGCGCACGGCCGCCCCACCCCCACCTCTCCCACTCTCCTCCTCATCCACGGGGCCGGCCGCACCCATGTAGCCTGGCCGGCCGAATTACGCCACCTGCCCCAGGCGGCCGTCTACGCCCTCGATTTGCCTGGCCACGGCCGCTCCGACGGCCCCGGCCGCACGGCCGTCGGCGATTACGCGGATGTGGTGTTAGCTTTCATCGAAGCCCTGGACTTACAACGGGCAGTCGTGGTTGGGCACTCGATGGGCGGGGCCATTGCCCAGACGATTGGCCTGCGCCACCACCCGGCCGTCCGTGGGCTAGTCCTGGTTGGCACAGGAGCGCGTTTGCGGGTCGCCCCGGCCATCCTCGGCCCGATTCTGGTCAACTTTGAGACAGCCGTGCAGACCATCACGAGCAACGAATGGGGGCCACAGGCCCCGGCCGGGTTGATTGAAGAAGGTCGGGTGGCTCTCCTGCAAGTCGCGCCGGTTGTGCTGCATGGCGATTACACGGCCTGTAACGCCTTTGATGTAATGGGCCAGTTAGAGCGAATCGCCTTGCCGACCCTGGTGCTGGCCGGCACGGCCGACAAAATGACCCCACCGAAATTCGGCCAATTCCTGGCCGAACACATTGCTGGGGCGCATCTGGTCACGCTTGAAGGCGCGGGCCACAATATGATGTTGGAGCAGCCGGGGGCGGTGGCCAAGGCAATTGGGGAGTTTCTACGGGAAATAGAGAATGGAGATTAGAGATTATTCATCTCTAATCTCCATATCACAGACTACTGCTTACTGGTCACTGTTGACTGGCTCTAACTGTGCCGGCGGCGCAGCCAGATAAAGAGGCCAATCGTGGCCGGAGCGACCACGGCCGCAATCTCTAGCCAGGGCGCGCCGGTCATGGAGACCGTGAAACCGTAGAGGTTAGCGGGCGCGCTGGGAGCTGAAGCCTGAATCGTCGCGCCATCGGCGGGCATGGCCGCGCCGCTCTGGTTTTGGTGGCGGTGAGACTGACCAGCCTGGGCGTAGCCAATGTACGGGAAGACAGCCAGGAAGTTGCGGTCGTTCTTGTTCACCCGGTCAGTCAGAACCGTACTCAGGTCGCTGTAGACGAAGCCCGTGTCCCGGCCGTCCAGGACAGAGTAAGCCGCGCCAGCTACCGCCAGCAACTCGATGTCCACCACGTCGTCACGGAAGCGACGGCCATTCGGGAAACCACAGGCGTCGCCACCCAGGACACCCAGCGTGCTAGGCGTCGGCGCGCACAGCTCGCCACTGATGCCAGTGTTGACGCGGATCATCTCGGCCGGCGTCACCGTCGTCGGGCGGTTGACGTTGAAACCAGGCGGCAGGGTCAACGGGCCGTTGGCGGTGTTGATGGTGAACTCGCTGGCCAGAACCATACCCTGCAAGAATACGTCGAAGATGTCGCCACGGCCGGAGCGCAAACCATCACCGGTCGCCGGGTCATACGGAGTGTACTCCGTCACACAGTCGTCATTCGTGTCACCAGGCAGCGGCACCGCGTAGAGCGAGCAGAGCAAGTTGCCGATCTCCGGGTCTTCCACGCTTTCCTGCAACAGACTGTAGACCGTCGCATCCACGCTGGGCGGGATGGCGTTGAAGGTATCCTTCAGGCCCAGGGGCAACACCACTTCGTTGACCAGGGGCATACCCAGGCGGGAGACCTGCACGTAATCGGTGCTGGTGGTGCGCGTGCCATCGGCGCCCAGGACAGTCATGGTCGGCCGGCGTGAGGCTGACCACACACCCAAGACCGGATCCACGTCAACCAGGTGGTCAATCGGCACTTCCAACACAATGCTATGCACGTTGAAGCCTGAAACCGAGTCCACCGGCCGGTTGTTGTTGGAGTAACCAATGGGCGGAGCCTGGCCGCGCAGGGTCAAGAGGTCAAACACCTGGAGGTCTACGAAGAAGGGGTCGTCAGTCTGGCCGGCGAAGACCTTGATCGTCCCTTCAGTCACCGGATAGGTGTAGATAGTGGCGTCAGCCAAAGCCTTGTAATTGGGCGTAGACTTGTCGCCAATGTTCGACGGGGCCGCCAACTGGTCATTCACTAGCACAGTCACGTTACCCAGTTCATCCGTCTCCGTTAGTGTGTAATACTGGCGACGATTCCAGTCGGTGTCAGAAGGCGAATCAATGGTATTGGTGTTGTACAGGAAGGTGCTGGTGTTGAGGGTCTCGGTCCGGCTATCCAGCGTGTAGGTGAAGTCCGCTACGGCGTCACCGTCGTTATCCACGTAGATGTCGTAGAGAACGTCGTCGTTCCAGAACCAGTAGTTGGGGCCACCTTCTGGCCCTTCAAAGGGAATCCAGCTGGCCGCCAGCACGATCTCCTCGGTGTGACCGCCAGGAATGAAGGCGTAAGTGTCGGTATTGTCGGCGAAGGCGTCCTGGGAAATCAGCGGCGCTTCGCGGTGGCTGGACGCGCCAACCCAATTGTGGGCGAAAAGCCCGGCCGCAACCAAAACGATAGGCGTCAAGACGACGCACAGGAAGATGCCCAAACGGCGCATAGCCCGCTGGCGTAAACGAGTGTTCATTTGTCCATTCTCCTTACAGATTTTGCTAATTTCCTCTCATCCACCGTATCCTGGCCAGGTTACGCAGTGGTACATTCGATAGTACGCAGCCTTTTTCCACTTGCATTCATCTGTCGTTGGTAATTGGTAATTGGCAATTACCCATAACCAGTACTACTGTCCTATTGAGAAAACCTGGAGAATAGCGTAATTTTCACACAAAGGCCGTGCCAGGCGCCAGAGGTCACTCTGGCAAGCTGTAGAAGCGATGTCATTCGAGACCCCCGGGGAGTAATGGGAAGTAAGGCGACGAGGCGGCCGTCCTCTTCTCCTCCCAAGAGGATGGTCTAACTACCAGGGCGCATCATTCGTTTGGCGGCTTCCACCGGGCCTGTACCACAAAGGGCGAAAGATGGCGTAAAGCTGTCTTTCGTCCTTTGTTTTCAGTGGTATAATGCGGGCCATGCGGATTGATTTCTACGACGACCCTCTGGAAGCACCCCGTAGTCGTGAAGAAGTGCGTATCCGGCGCCTCAGCGCACAGGTTTATCCCGACGGCCGACGGGTAGCCATCACCTTTGACCTGACCCCCTTCCTCGAACGCCCTTCCCTGGCCGTAACTCTGACCAACGCCCAGGGTGAAGCGGCCGGTTCCATGACGGTTATCGAAACGCTGGATCGCCATTTCAGCCTGACTTTGCACATCCGCGACAAAGACCCGGCCGGGACCTACCGATTAGACACCTTCCTGTATTACAACTCGCCTGAAACAGGCAAAGTTATCGTAGATAGCCAGACAACGACGTTTAATATTGAGAAGTAGAAACCAGGTTTTTGGGAAAAACCTGGTTTCTGGAAGATTATGGCCGAACAAGGCTCCTATATCGGCCGCACCATCGGCCGCTACAAAATCAGCGAACGGTTGGGACGCGGCGGCATGGCCGAGGTCTACAAGGGCTATCTGGAGGCCCTGGATCGCGTCGTGGCGATCAAGATCATGCACCCCTTCCTGTCGGCCGAACCGGGCTTCTTAGGTCGCTTCCAGCGCGAAGCCAGGGCTATGGCCGCCCTGAATCACCCCAACATTGTCAGCGTCTACGATTTTGACGTGCAGGGTGACACGTACTACATCGTCATGGAGTTTGTGGGAGGCGGCACCCTACGCGACAAATTAGAGGAGTTAGCCCGGCGCGGCGAGCGTATGACGGTGGCGGCGGCCGTGCGCCTGGTGCTGGAAGTGGCCGACGCCCTGGCCTACGCCCACGCCCGCGGCACCTTCCACCGCGACGTGAAGCCGGGCAACATCATGTTGCGTGAGGATGGCTCGGCCGTTCTGACCGATTTTGGCATCGCCCGCAATTTGAGCGGACCATCCTACACCATGACCGGGGCCATGCTGGGTACACCCGCTTACATGTCCCCGGAGCAAGGGCTGGGCCAAACCGGGGACGAGCGCAGTGACCTCTACGCTTTGGGTGTCTTGTTTTTTCAGATGGTTACCGGCCGTCTGCCGTTCGACGCCGACACGCCGCTGGCCGTAGTGATCAAGCACGTCCAGGAGCCGGTACCTCTACCCATTCATTTCAACTCCCAGATACCAGACGACATTCAGCAGGTCATCCTGAGAGCAATGGCCAAGGAGCCGGCCGCCCGCTTCCAATCGGCTCACGAGATGGGGAAGGCTTTGCGAGCAATTTTGGCGCAGAGCCACAACCGCCACCTGGCCGCCGCTTTGCCCACCGACCTGCTGCGCCAAAGGCCAACGCCTTTGCCCCTGGCCGGCCGCCAGCCGCCCATTGCCCCACCGGGAGCGACCCTGGTTTCGCCTGTGCCAGCCGGGTTGGGCGTCCCGACTGCCAGTCGCCCTCAGGCGGGGCCCACTGTCGCCAGCGGCCAAACAGCTGTGGCCGTGCCCGCCGTCGCCCGGCCGTCGTCGCCCACCCTTCCGTCCCCATCGAAACGCCGCGTCTGGTTTTGGCTCGCTGGGGCCGCCGGGATTCTTCTGTTTTTCAGCTTGCTGGGAGCCACTATCATCCTCGCCAGTCGCCGCCGGCCGCAGCCCACACCTGTCGCTAGTGGCGCCGTCACCGCCGCCACCATCAACCCCGCCAGCCCCAGCGC
>JBFMFT010000529.1:0-3151 GCA_040751925.1 Chloroflexota bacterium | reverse complement strand
GCACCAACTCCACCAGTACCGGCACGACGGAAATGAGAATGATCGCCAGGATGACCAACTCAAAGTTCTCGCGCACAACCGGCAGGTTGCCGAAGAAGTAGCCGCCGAAGGTAAAGAGGGCCGTCCAGACGAACGCGCCAAAGACGTTGTAGGCGATGAAGCGGCCGTAACTCATCGTCCCCACCCCAGCCACAAAAGGGGCGAAGGTGCGGATAATGGGAATGAAGCGGGCCAGGAAAATGGTCTTGCCGCCGTGCTTCTCGTAGAAGCGTTGGGTGCGGTAGAGGTACTCTCGCTTCAAGAAGCGGTAGTCGCGCTCAAAGACCTTGGGGCCGAGGGCCTTGCCAATCCAGTAGTTGGCGGTGTCGCCCAGGACGGCCGCGCCAAAGAGCAGGCCAAACAGCAAAAAGACGTTTAGGGGGGCGTCTGGGCCGGCCGCAAACGTCCCGGCGGCAAAGAGCAGGGAGTCGCCGGGCAGGAAAGGCGTGACCACCACACCTGTTTCCAGGAAGATGACCACGAACAAGAGGCCATACGTCCACGCGCCATACGTGCCAATGATGTCGAACAGGTGGGTGTCCAGGTGCAAAAAGAAGTCGAGTGCCGTTTTGAGTAGGTCTATCATATTCCTCGGTGTGTGTCTAAGATGTGGCGATTATAGCAAAGATGCCAAAGGGAAGCTAAAATAGAGGGCAAGATGGAATCATGCCCTACTGGATGGAGGTGAGTTTATGCCGAGTTATCAGTTTCGTTGCCGCCACTGCCAGCATACCTTTGAGGAGCGACGGCCGCGTGCCCAGGCCCACGATGCGGCCGTCTGTCCGGTCTGCGGCAGCCAGGATACCAAGAAGCTGTTAGGGTCGGTCATGTTGAACTTGAGCGGTCGCTCGCCGGCCGCCTCCGACAGCATCCCCGTACCCATCAGCAGCCACGCTGCCGGCGGCTGCGGCTGTAGCGCGTGTTCGTGTGGGGCAACGGCCGGGATGAGGGGATAGGGGGATTTTTCTATCCCCCTATCCCCTCATCCCGGCAAAATGAACAAAGCCCCAAAGCGGCCGGTCTGGCCCTTTTCGGCGCGGTGGGAGTAAAAGAGGTCGGTGCGGCAAGCCGTACAAAGGCCAGATAGTTCAATTTGCTCCACACCGGCCCGTTCCAGGCAATGGTGGTTAGCCGCAGGCAGGTCGAAATGGGGACGGCCGTTAGTCACCGGCCAGACCAGTAAGCCCTCCTGCCGTAGAAAAGCCTGCCGGACGGCCGTAATCACCGTTTCCCCCACTTCGTAGCAGCAGGGGCCAATGCAGGGGCCAATACCAGCCAGCAGGTCGGCCGGCCGGCTGCCAAAAGCCTCGCGCATCGCCCGCACTATCGCCCCCGGTAAATCCTTCACCGCCCCCTGCCAGCCAGCGTGGCCCAGGCCAATAGCTCGCTGAACGGGATCGTACAACAGGATAGGCGCGCAGTCGGCAAAATTCATGGTCAAGCCGCAACCGGGTTCATCGGTGATAAGGCCATCCACCTTTCCAGCCAGGCGGCCGTGATCCTCCTGCGTGACCCTGGCGACGGCCGCCCCATGTTGCAGGTGGGCGTGAACCAGCGTGTCCTGGTGGCGGCCGTGCGTGCCGTAGGCCAGGGCGCGGTTGGCGTACACGTTGGTCCGCTCATCGGGCACCGAGACGCTGAGATTCAGGGAATCAAAGGGGGCTGGGCTGACGCCACCCAGTCGAGTGAAGATGGCGTGAGTCAGACGGCCGTGATCAGCCAATGACTCGAAGCGGAAGTAAGGTATATCGTCACGTATCAACTGCTGCATCGTTGGTATAATACACTAGCAGAAAATCGCGAATGAAGCGAATGGGCGAATGAGGCGAATGGAAGAGAGGTGAATGAAGGGGACGTATGAAAACAGAAGGCATCATCTATCCAGAACTGTCCTACGAAATAATGGGAGCTATCTACGAGGTACATAACGCACTAGGGCCTGGGTTCCTGGAAGGCATCTACCAAGAGGCTCTCATGCGTGAATTGGAGATGCGTCATATTCCCTTTGAGCGAGAGAAAACGGTCACTGTGACCTACAAAGGGCATGTCGTAGGGATACATCGCCTTGACATTATTGTAGACAACAAGATTATCCTTGAACTCAAAGCCGTCTCAGCCCTGAATGATACCTTCAAACAGCAGCTAAAATCTTATCTAAAGGCCACTAGGCTTCAACTGGGCATATTGGTCAATTTCGGTTCAACCCGTGTCGAATATACGCGAATTGTCAACCAAAAAGCGAATCAGGCTAAAGACGCCCCATGGCTCCATTCGCCTCATTCGCCCATTCGCTTCATTCGCGATTTTTCTGTGCTATAATCTGGGGTGGAGAGAAACATTTGAGCTATGGCTGGCACGCGCAGGACAACGAATAGCAATCAGCAAGGCAAAGGGAACGGCCGCCATTCGGCCGCCAAATCCCCTACTCGCGGTGGCACAAACAGCCGCCCAAAGACTCGCCGGCCGTCCCCCGCCAACCCGCGGGGCCGGGGCAACCCACTCCGTTTCACCATCAACTGGCAGCGGCAAGCCTTGTTGGCCGGCCTGACTTCTATCTTCCTGGCCGCCGTGCTGGTCTTGAGCCTCCTTTCACCCAACCAGGGGCGCGTAACCACTTCCCTGGCCCAACTATTGTGGCGCGGTTTCGGCTGGGGAGGCGTTCTCGCGCCGCTCATCATGGTCGCCGTTGGCTTCTACCTGGTGCTGTGGGGGATGGAACACCCACCCCACCTGCCTGTCTCGCGCCTGCTGGGAGCAGTTCTATTCTTCTTGACGATTGAGGCGTTCCTGTCTTTGGTCTGGGCGGCCGCCAATTCCAGCGTGGCGAATGTGTGGGAAGCGGCCGCCGCCGGTCAGGGAGGTGGCTACCTGGGAGCGGTGTTTGGCGCGGCCGTCGTCGCCGCCGGCTTGCCTCGGCCGTTGGCCGCCCTGATCGTGGCCCTGATGGGCATCGCCGGCGCGGCCCTGGTCTTCGGTATCCGGGCGGCCGACTTCCGCGCCTTGCTCGACAAATTGCGGCTGCGCCGCTCGCCAGCGACCCCGGCCGTCTTAACCCCCTCGACCAACGGCCGGCCAGCCAGCCGCCCCGTTGAGCCAGCTACCCCGGCCGCCA
>JBFMFT010000528.1:0-3194 GCA_040751925.1 Chloroflexota bacterium | reverse complement strand
CCGCCAGCTGGGGGGCGGCTGTGTTCTACGCGGGCATTGGGGGGGGGGGGGGCGTGGGTGAGGCGGCCGGTGGAGATGGGCCGGCCGGCGTGGGCAGACTGGTAGCCAAACCCACCGGCGTCGCCGGTTCCTCCTGGCTCAGTGGTTTGCAGGCTGTAACGAGGGTCAGGCAGACGCTAAGAGCCAGCGGCCGCCAGCCGGGCCATCTCATACGGCGCTTCTTTGTCGGTCACGTTGCCAACGTGACCGACTACGATTCAGGCACTTCCCAATCACTGCCCAGGATAACCAACACGTCAAAGTCGCCGGGCGGCTCTGTGCCGCTGCTGACGTTGAGCGGTGGCACGTGCAGCAATTGGGCTAAGTAAAGCGTCGTGTACGGATGGGAGCCAAAGTCAATGATGTACGTCGAACTGTAGGTGGCTGAATCGGCGTTGCCGACCTCGGTCACGCTGACGTGGCGCCCCAGGAGATAATCGCGGGTCGCCCCGGCCAGACCGAAGACCGTCGTGCCATTGTAGACGGCTACACGGGCGCTCTCGGCGGCCATCAGGGTCGGTAAGTTTTCCAACGCCGGAGTGGGCGCGGCCGGCAGGGCGAACAACTCGTCCCGCAGGGCGCGAATGTTATCCCGAATCGGCACCAAAACCTGCTGCCCGTCGGGCGTCGTCTCGTTATAGACGTATTGATAGTCTATGACGGCCGTGTGCAGGTTTTCGGGCGGGATGTCCTGAACCAGCAAGGCCAATTGAATGGCCTCGTCCAGGGTCATGTTAGTATGCACGTTGCGCTGGAAAGTCAGCCACAGTTGAGGAGCTTGGGTAACGAGCCGGGGCAGCATATTCAGTTGAGTGACCTTTTCCCGCACAGCCAGGATGACCTGCTGTTGGCGCGCTTCCCGGTCAATGTCCCCGCCGAAGGTAGCCCTCGTGCGGGCATATTTCAGGGCTGTCGCGCCGTTCAGGTGTTGCTGGCCCGGCTCGATGTGAAAGGGATCGTAGCCATAGCAGCGATCCGGATAGCTCTGATCGTCAATCTCCTCGCTGACAGTGACGTCTATGCCCCCAATCAAATCCACGACTTCGATAAAAGCGTCAAAGTTGACGGTAACGTAATAATCCAGGGAGATGCCCAACAGGGCTTCTACCGTCTCCATGGCCAACGCCGGGCCTCCCCCCGGCACTTGGTAGGCTTCGCCCAGGTAATAGGCTTGATTGACCCGATCCACGCCAAAATCGGGAATCTCTACCCACAGGTCACGGGGCAAGGAAAGAGCCCCGGCCGTCATCCCCACCGGATCCACCGTCAGCACCATCATACTGTCGGTGCGGGTGGGGCCTTCTTCGTCGCAGCGCTGGTCAATGCCCAACGTGAGGACGTTGACTCGCTCGCGGCCGGGCCATTTTTGCCAAGCCTCCAGGGAGATGTCTGGCTGAATTTGGCCGGGTTCGGCCGTGCCAATGGCCTGGGCTGGCGGCGGCAGAATGGGCGCCGGCTCCGTGACGGAGCTAAAATCTGGATTTTGGCCCTGCCAGGCGGCGGCGATGCTCTGTACCGTATTGAACAGCCAGATAGAGACCCCAATGAATAGGGCTGCGGCCAACAAAACGAGGGCGACAAAAGCCCATAGGGGTAGGCGAATGCGCGAACTGGAACGTCGTCGCCGAACAGACATAAGGCAGTAAGAATAAGAGTAAGAGTAAGGGTAAGGTTCTTACTCTTACTCTTACTCTCACCCCGAACGTCCGGCATTATAGCATGAGTGGGATAGAAGGCAACGACGCGGCCATTTTTTAAGGGCGACCTTGCCTACCAGCCCGTATTTTACCCCCACTTTTTCGTTTTCTGCCCCATTTCCGCATCAGACTGCTTTCAGCGGCCGGTGTGGGTGGGTGGTGACGGCTGTCGCCTGGACTATGATAGCAGAAGGGGTTGAACAGGCTGTTTAAGGGTAGAGCTAAGTGACCGTCTATTGATTGCCGGCCATCAGCCCCAAGGCCCCTATCCGCCACAAGTAATCTGGCGCGTAGGAACTGAGAACGCGCATATAGTTGGCCCGCTCAAAGGCGGCCGGCTCCGCGCAGTTGACCTGGCTCATGCTGCCCTGCATCTCGGCCACCGACTCGTAATCGTGCTTAAGCATCCACAGTTCCAGGTCAATCAAGAGTTCGGTGATGCGCTTAACCCCGTTCTGCAACAGTTCTGAGGCTAACATCGTCACGGCCGCGCCAGCCATTAGCCCCTTGATGACGTCTTCGACGGTATGGACGCCGGTGGTCAGGGCCAGGTCGCAATCCACCCGGCCGTATAAAATGGCGATCCAGCGCAACGGCAAGCGAAGCTCATTGGAGTTGCTCAAAACCAGGTGGGGGACGACGGTCAGGTTTTCCAGGTCGAAGTCCGGCTGGTAAAAGCGGTTGAACAGCACCAGCCCGTTGGCCCCTGCTTTGGCCAGGCGGCCGGCCATGTTGGACATGGAGCTAAAATAGGGGCTGAGTTTCATGGCGACTGGGATGGTCACGGCCGCTTTCACGTCGCGCAGCACGTCCAGGTATATTTGCTCCACGTCCGCCCCCGACAAGTGGGGGTCGGTGGGGATGTAGTAAACGTTCAGTTCCAGGGCGTCCGCGCCGGCCTCCTGGATGGTGCGGGCGTAGCGCACCCACCCGCCGGTGGAGACGCCGTTCAGGCTGGCAATGATAGGGATAGAGACGGCCTGTTTGGCCTGGCGGATGTATTCCAGGTAGGCGTCGGGGCCAGTCTCATAATCGGCCGCCTCTGGGAAATAGGTCAAGGCTTCGGGGAAGCTCTCCACACCCTGGCTCAAGTAATGGTTGAGCGACTGGCTTTCCAGGGTGATTTGCTCCTCGAATAAGGAGTGTAGGACGACGGCCGCCGCCCCCGCTTCTTCCATTCGCCGCAAACTCCGCAAATTGCGGGCCAACGGCGACGACGACGGCACAATGGGGTTCTTGAGATGCAATCCCAGATAGTTTGTACTTAAATTCACCATGTCTACTCCTCCTTAAAGAGTAGCAAGTAGCACGTGGCACGTAGCAGGTCAGACTTGCCACCTGCCACCTGTCACTTGCCACCTCACTGTAGCGCAATCGGCTCGATTGCGGGCAAGCCGGCGGCTTGCGCTACTTGCCACCTGCCACCTGCCACCTGCCACTTGCCACTTGCCACCTGCC
>JBFMFT010000527.1:0-3213 GCA_040751925.1 Chloroflexota bacterium | reverse complement strand
TGATGGGGCGGGTGGCCGTGCTGCACGACATTACCCACCTCAAGGAACTGGACTCACTCAAGTCGGAGTTCGTCTCCACCGTCTCCCACGACCTGCGCGACCCGCTAACGGTCATGCGCGGCTACGCCACGATGCTGCCGATGGTGGGTAGCCTGAATGAAAAACAGCAGTTGTCCGTGGAGAAAATTCTGGGGGGGATTGACCAGATGGCTAACCTGGTCAACGATCTCCTGGACCTGGGGCGCATCGAGGCGGGCATCGAACTGGCCCTGACCCCGCTGCGGCTCGACGAGTTGCTGCGGGCGGTGGCCCACACCCTCACCCAACCGGCCCAGGCCCGGGGTCTTAGCCTGCGGGTGGAGACGCCGGCCGACCTGCCGGCCGTCCAGGCTGATCCTGCTCTCATCCGCCAGGCCGTGACCAACCTGGTCAACAACGCTATCAAATACGCCCCTAACAGCGGCCCGCTCATCCTAAAAGCGGTACAGGAGGGCCAGCAGGTCATTATCAGCGTGCAGGATAATGGCCCTGGTATCCCCCGCCAGGAGCAGATGCGCCTGTTCGAGAAGTTCTACCGGGTACGGCCACGCACCCCCGGCGCAGCTAAAGCGGGCACCGGCTTGGGCCTGGCCATTGTCAAGTCTATCGCCGAGCGGCACGGCGGCCGGGCCTGGTGTCAGAGCCAGGTGGGGAAGGGGAGTATCTTTTACCTCTCACTACCGCTCAAGTAGCAGGCCCTTTCTCATCGGAGCAATCTTTCGTAAACTTCCACGAGTTGGCGGGCGGCCGTCTCCCAGGTGAAGCGGCGGGCCTGGCGGAAACCGGCCGCTACCAGCCTGGCCCTCTCCATCGGATGGGTCAAGAGGGTGTACATAGCCTCCGTCCAGGCAGCCGTGTCAGTGGGTGAGAGTTTGACGGCCGCTTCGCCAGCCACTTCAGGTAGGCTGGAGGCGTTAGAGGTCACAACGGGCGCGCCACAAGCCATCGCTTCCAGCAGGGGCAGGCCAAATCCCTCGTAGAGACTGGGAAAGGCAAAGAGGGCCGCCCCACTGTAGAGGGCCGGCAGATCATCGTCGGCGACGAAGCCCAGGAAATGCACCCGGCCGTCCAACCCCAACCGGCCGACCTCGGCCAAGACCTCTTCGTACAACCAACCCTTGCCGCCAGCGATGACCAGGTGGTGGGGCAGCTGGCCGGCCAACGGCCGGAAGGCCCGCATGAGCATCGGGTAGTTCTTGCGCGGTTGGATGGTACTCACGCTTAGAATGTACGGGCCGTCGTCCAGGTAATGGCGGGCGCGCAGGGCGGCCATCTGCTCACGCTCTGTTACCGGCCGGAACGACGGGTTCACCCCACTATACAGCACCGTGATTTTGCCGGGGTCAATTTGCCACAGATTGACCAAATCAGCCTGGGTGGCCTGGGAATCGGCCAGGACGTGGGTGGCCCGCCGCACCGAACGGGGAACCGCGTCGTTCAGATAGCGCACCAGGGCCGGCGTAAAGGTTTCTGGATAGTGGACGAAGGAGAGATCGTGGACTGTGACCAGGGTGGGGATACGGCCGCTCACCGGCGGCAGCACGAAGTCGGGCGAGTGAAAGAGGTCTAAGCGGCCGGTCCAGGTCTGCACAGGCAGGGGCAGGCGTAAACGATACCACAGCCGGTACAGCCACCGCTCGTCCAGGGGAGCGCGGCGCAGGTGAATGTTGGGCGCGGTGGGTAGGGGATTGGGGACGGGCAGGACGGCCGGCGGCCGGGCGGTAAAAAAGCGCAGCTCAAATTCGTGGCCCACCTGGGCCAACGCCTGGGCCAATTCCCTCGTGTAACGGCCGATGCCCCCGCCTTGCATCACGGCGGCCGTCACGTCCATCCCAATTCGTCTCCGCATCCGGTACCGGAAAGCGCGGGGATTAGGGGATTAGGGGATTTTATCAAGTTAATCCCCTAATCCCCCAATCCCCGCCCTCTACTCCACGTCGTTGTAGGTCCAGTGGCGGTTGGCAAAGAAATTCCAGAACAAAACAACGATGGTGGCGATGATCTTGGCCGGGATATAGCCGCGTGTAGAGAGATTGGCCAGTATTTTGGCTGCCAGATAGCCATAGTTTGCCAGCAACGAGTCAAATGGCCCTTCCAGGAGCAGGAGAATGGTGTTGTTGAGCAGGAGACCCATAATACTGACCAGGGCAAACTGGCTCAATTGGGCCATCAACTGCTTCGAGCGCGAGTCAGGATAAGTCCAACGGCGATTCCAGAAGAAATTGCTCAACACGGCCGCCGAGAATGAACACGTATTCGCCACCACCGTGGGCAGGTGGGCGACTTCCTTCAGGAAGGTTAGTGTGCCAAAGTCCACCACAAAGCCAATCGTGCCGACCACCAAGAACTTGAAGAAGCGTTCCGCCTCCTTTTCTTTAAGACCGGCCCGGCCGGCCAACGATGCAAAAAGTCGAATCATTCAGTGAAAACCTCGAGAGATTTCAGCGTGAAACGTGAAACGTAAAACGTGAATAGGACTTTACGTTTCACGTCTTACGTTTCACATTCTCGCCCATACCTAACAACTGCAACAACCCTAGCATAGCGCCCAAGTGAATGTAAACGTTATTCACGTACAACTTATCTACCAGGTGATGGACGCTCAGAGCGGTCCAGGCCGCCAGCAGGCCCAGGGCCAGGCCACGCTGCGGCCAGGGCAGGCGGTAAAGCAAACGAAGGGTCTGCCCGAAAACGGCCGCCCAAAACACCAGGTAAGCCATTCCGCCTATGATACCCGTTTCGGCCAGGATATTGAAGTAGTAATTATGGGCGTGTCCAAGTGGATAAGGCCAGTTGACCAGGGCGTAGGCCGGGTAGGCTGGCTCGTACGCGCCAAAACCGACGCCCGTCCACAGGTGGTCGCGGATCATAGCCAGGGCCGCCTGCCAATGGGCCAGCCGCTCCAACACCGCGTAATTGGCGTCGTTAATGTCCACTCCGCGCACGTCGCCAAAGCGCAAATCCTGGCTGAAGCTAACTAGCCGTTCGCTGACGGCCGCTGGTACCAGGTCTAATTGCCAGGCCAGTCCAAACAAAGCAACGGCTACGACCACCAGCGCCAGGCCAAGCCAGGGTCGCCGAGGCCAGAATAATACCAGCACCGCCAGAGCCGCGCCAAAACCCAACCAGGCCCCCCGGCTCCAGGATAGAATGACGGCCAGGGAAGTGACGGCG
>JBFMFT010000526.1:0-3214 GCA_040751925.1 Chloroflexota bacterium | reverse complement strand
CTGCTCCCTTGCTCCCCCACTCCCCTGCTACCTCGCTCCCCAGCCTGACGTAGATGGAGGCTGAGGGGGCCGACCTGCGCCGTTTCGCCAGGCGGCCAGGGGGTGGGTTGGTGGGGGGGCAGGCGACGGCCGTCCAGGTACGTGCCATTGGTGCTACCCAGATCCGTGAGGGTTACACCCCCGGCCGTTACCTCCAGGCGCAAGTGGCGGCGCGACAAACTCTTGTCGGGGATGGTTATTTCATTGTCGGCCGCCCGGCCGAGGTGGTATTGCCCTTCGCTCAGGGTCTGCCGGAACTTTTCTGCGTCGCCTGCCTCGACTCTTACCTCAAACATAGCGTAAATGCTCTTGACTTAAACGGCCGAAACGGGTATGTTTTCAAGGGCAAGTTGGCAACTTGCCCTATATTGTACCACAAGCACGTCATTGAAGGGGCTGCGGTCATGCAAAGTCGTACACAACGCAAATTCAATTCACCGGCGACCCGGCGCGCCTGTTTATTTCTCGGTCTGGGGTTTTTCCTTCTGCTCGGCCGGGCCGCTCTCGCCCAATCGCCGGCCAGCCACCTGGTCATTACCAAGAGCGATTCCAGTAGCGCGCCTACCTTCACCCTCCAGGTCTACGGCGTAGACAACCAGGGCTTGTGGCTGGACCTGGCCGCCACGCCGTTGACCATCCGCCACGCCGGGGTGGACGTGCCGGCCGACCGCATCCAGGTCGCTGGCTCGGTGGAGGAGGGGACGTTCACCCTCTTCGTCCTGGACTTGACCGAAGGAGTCAGCCCAGACATCCCGCGTATCCAGCAAGCCATCCAACAATACGCGGCCGACCCCAAAATGAAGGAGCAGGTAGATTACGTGGCGATCTACCAGGTGGGCGAGGCGGCGGCCAGCGTGATCCTGGAACCAACGACCTTCCGCAACAGTGTTCTCAACGTCTTCGTGGAAAAGCCCCTGACCCCCGTCGCCGGCACCACCGCCCTGGTGGATACCCTTTTGGGCCTGCTCAACAGCCTGACCCAGCAGAAGCCCCGGCCGGAACTCTTTACCTCTCTGGTCGTCTTCTCCGATGGTACGGATGTAGACAGCCAGGGGGCCAAGGGGGATGTCCCACAACGGGCGGCCGAGCTGGGTGTGCCTATCCATACTTTCTGGCTGGATAACCCCAATATCCAGTTGCAGGAAAGCAAGGATGAGGGGCGTAATTACCTGAACAACATCTCTCAGGGTACACGCGGCGTCCCTCTCAGCCTATCCGCCAGCAGCGAGGAGATTGATACGCTGTGGAATCGCCTCGCCGCCTTCCGCACCCAAACGCGCATCACCTACTCCATAGACAACCCGGTGGGCGGTGAACAGCCGGTCGAGTTGAGCGTGGGCAACAATGCGGCCGTGCGCGCCACCACCACCGTCACTGTGCCGCCAGGCGCGCCCAGCGTGGTACTGGAGATTCCGGCCGACAGCCGCGCCCTCACCCTCACCGACCCCAGCCAGCCTATCGAACTTTCCCTGGCGACCACCGTCACCTGGCTGGATGGCGTCGAACGCGCCATCAGCCGCGCCGTCCTGGTGGTCAATGGCGTAGAAACCCAGGAAATTGACGTGAGCCAGCTGGATCGCTTTACCACCAGCGTCGTTCTCGGTGTTGGCCCCAACACCATCCAGGTAGCCGTCATAGATGACCAGGGTTCCAGGGCCAGAAGTCCGGAAATTACCCTGACCGTCACCCAGGGCGGCGAAACGGTCTTGCCCCCGGCCGTCCAGCCCCCTGGCTTATTCGAGAGCCTAAGCCAGCGTTTCGGCACGGTCTGGCGTTACGCCGGCACGTGCCTGCTAGTGTTGCTGGCCCTGGCCGTCCTTATCTTGTTGGGGCTATTGGCCCGCCGCGCCCCCATGCTGCGCTCGCTCATCTACTCGGTGCTGGTGCGGATTCCCTTCCTGCGCGAATACCTGGGGGAAGCGCGGCAAATCCAGAACGTCGGCCGCCAGTTGCAAGGGGGCCGGCGCCAATTCGCCCGCCACGTTCCCGAAGCGCGGGGACTGAGCGAACGAAAGGTGGCCCCGGCCTTCCTGGAAGTACTGGAATCGGTGACGCGAATGGCCTCGCCACGCATCGAACTGGATGCGCCAGAGCTAACTATCGGCCGCTCACCCCAGCAGGCGGTCATCGTCTTTGAGAACGACGTCACCGTCTCGCGCAAGCACGCCACCATCAGCCAGGAGGGCCACGACTACCGCATCTTCGACGAGCAAAGCACAGGCGGGACATGGGTCAACGGCCAGAAAGTGATGGAAGCCGGCCTGCAACTAATGGACGGCGACGAAATCCGCCTGGGGGCCGTTCGCCTCCGCTTCCGCCAGCCGTAGGACGTACTGCGTATTGCGTAATCCGTAATCCGCCACGAATTACGCATACGCATCACGCCCACCCATGATGGAAGCCTACTTCCAGCGACACAATCAATTATGGCTGGTCGTCCTCTGCGTGGTAGCCTTTGGCGCGGCCTACTTTTCCCCCCTTAAGCTGCCGGGCGATTCGCTAGGCTCGCTCCTGACAGCCCAAGCCATCCTGCAACATCGCACCATTCAGTTAGATTCCTATGTCACCGTTGGCGATAAGCCCTACGGCGCGAATTATCAGTTTATTCACAAGGGTGGACACGTCTATTATTTCTTCCCGCTTGGCACGTCTCTCTTGAGCCTCCCCTTCATTTGGTTAGCCAACTTGCGCGGCCAAGACATGGCCGACGCCCAGACGCATTTGGCCCTGGAAAACAGCATTTCCGCCCTTACGGTGGCCGCCGCCTCGCTTCTGATATACCTACAGTGCCGCGCCTTTGTCAATCACGCGGCCAGCTTTTTGATAACAATCACCTTCGTTTTTGGCAGCGCGATCATGAGTACGATGGGCTCCTCCCTGTGGAGTTTCAACTTCTCAACCCTTCTCGTTTTATGGGTCTTGCTGCGCCTGACGGGTGACGAGGGCGGCCGACGAGCAGTTAATCCCTACTGGCTTGGAGTGGTTCTCTTTGTCGCCTATTTGTGCCGGCCGTCCCTGGCTGTTTTCGGCCTGGCCGTATTGACTTACAGTTGTTTCCAGAAGGGGTGGGGCTTTGCCGGCCGCCTGGCCCTGGTGGCTGGTAGTCTGGCCGTCGTTTTTGTCCTCTATTCCTGGCTGGAGTTTCGCCAGCTTTTACCGGCCTACTATCTGCCTC
>JBFMFT010000525.1:0-3235 GCA_040751925.1 Chloroflexota bacterium | reverse complement strand
GTCACCCCATAGCGGAGAGCAATCCGCGATAAGGTGTCGCCTGGCTGGACGACGTAGGTCGCGCCGCTGGTGGGAGGGGGTGGGGTGGAGCCGCCGCCGGCCCCCGGAATGGTAAGCACCTGGCCGACGTAAATCAGGTCGGGATTGAGAATGTGATTGGCTTCGGCCAGAGCCTGCACAGTCGTACCAAAAGTGCGGGCAATCGCCGACAGGGTATCCCCCGGCCGGACAGTGTAGGTGGTATCGGCTGACGCGGCCGTGACAAAGGCCAATAGCCAGAAGTAAGTCGCCAGCAGAACGAGCCATCGCCAACGTTTCATAAAACGCCTCCTCGAGCGGTGTCATTATTCTACCCACCCTTGAACAAGGGCAGCAGTGATAAACGACACCTTTCGCAATGAACAAAGATCATACCTGATCTATAAGGCGAGACGAACCGCGCTAGAAAGTCAGCCAACCCCGGCCGCTACCCTCTATTGTACCGCAATTTTGCGGCGTTCCATAGGTAGCCTATAATTTAACGCAGTACGCAACACGCTTCACTTCCTATGCCCACCCTCCCTGAACTGCTCGAACGAACGGCCGCCCTCCACGACCACCTCTGCCCGCGACAAGTATTAGGTGTGCGGATGGGGCTGTTGGCCGGGATGATTTTGGGCCTGGACTTACCCCAGACGGATAAGCGTTTGTTGGTTATTGTAGAAGCGGATGGCTGCTTTTCTGATGGAATCGCCGTCGTCACCAATTGTTGGGTCGGCCACCGGACGATGCGGGTGGAGGATTATGGTAAGGTGGCGGCGACCTTCGTGGATACCCAGGACGGCCGGGCCGTTCGCCTATTCCCCCACCCCGAAGCGCGCCAGCTGGCGGCCGGTTACGCGCCGGAGGCTACCAACCCCTGGCAAGCCTATTTGCTCGGCTATCAACGGATGCCTGATGATTTACTGCTGTCCAGGCAGAATGTCCGGCTGCATCTGTCAGTGAAGGAGATTGTCAGCCGGCCGGGGGTGCGCGTCCAGTGTGATGGTTGTGGTGAGGAGGTATTGAACGAGCGGGAGGTGTACCGGGACGGCCAAACCCTCTGCCGGGCCTGTGCCGGCCAATCCTATTACGCCATTCTGTAGGGCAAGATTTTTTCTTGCCCCCAGCAGTATTGACGGGATCTGACGCAAGGCATACAATCTTCCTAAGAACACGTGCCGCTAGGAGAGACCAATGGACATATTCGAGAAATGCAGCCACTTCACCGTGGCCCGCGAGGCTCAGGCCGCCGGTTTGTACCCCTATTTCTTACCTCTGGAAGAAACGGAGGGTACGGAAGTTGTGGTGAACGGCCGCCGGATTCTGATGATCGGCTCCAACAATTACCTGGGCCTGACCACCCATCCCAAAGTTCGCCAGGCGGCCCGTGAAGCGATTGATCGCTTTGGCACCAGTTGTACCGGCTCGCGCTTCCTCAATGGCACGCTGCGGCTGCACCAGGAACTCGAAGCGCAATTGGCGGCCTTCGTCGGTAAAGAAGCCGCCCTGGTCTTCAGCACGGGTATGCAGGTCAACCTGGGGGTTATTTCCTGTCTGGTGGGCCAGGGGGATTTCGTCATCACCGATAAAGATGACCACGCCAGTATTGTGGATGGTTGTCGCCTGGCCTACGGTGAGATGAAACGCTTCCGCCACTCCGACATGGATCACCTGGAACATATTCTGAGCCGGCTGCCGGCCGACTCTGGCAAATTGGTCGTGGTGGATGGTGTGTTCAGCATGGGTGGGGATATTGCGCCCCTGCCTGAACTGGTGGCAATCTGCCGGAAGTACGGGGCGCGGCTGTACGTGGACGACGCCCACTCGCTGGGGGTATTGGGCAACGGCCGGGGTACGGCCGCCCACTTTGGCCTAACCGAAGAAGTAGACCTGATTATGGGTACCTTCAGCAAATCGTTTGCTTCAATTGGCGGCTTCATCGCCGGCGACGCCGAGGTGATGCACTACGTCCAGCACAACGCCCGCAGTCTGATTTTTAGCGCGAGTCTACCGGCGGCCAACGTCATGGCCGTTATGGCCGCCCTGGAAATCATGGAGACGGAGCCGGAACACGTGGAGCAACTGTGGGACAACGGCCACAAGATGTTGACGGGCTTGAAGGGGCTGGGCTTCAATACCGGCCGCACCCAGACGCCCATCATTCCTCTGATTATTGGCGAACGGGACGCTACCTTTTTGACCTGGAAACTCCTTTACGAACGGGGGCTATACACCAACCCGGTTGTCTCGCCGGCCGTCCCCCCCGGCCAATGCCTCTTGCGGACCAGCTACATGGCGACCCACACCGAGGAACAACTGGATCGGGCCTTAGATATTTTGGCGACGACCGGCCGGCAGTTGGGCCTCATCCCAGCGTAGGTCACGTTGGAAACGTGACCTACATGCTGGTACGGCCGGGCCATGACCCACGCCTCATTGAGCCAGAGGCGGCCTCATGCTACCATGTCTCCAACGTTGCAAGTCATTAGAGACTTGCGCCCATAAATAAATGAACAATGAACAATTGTCAATGAACAACGAGCAACGTTTGTTCATTGTTCATCGTTCATTGAATTTCGGAGGTCATGGTGAGCAAATTTCTTTTTCTCGCAGCCCTTACGCTTCTGGCTGTGTCGGCCGTCTTTGTGACGCCCCAGGCGACTATCGCTTTTGACAATGATGAAACGATCCGCGTCACGCCAAGTGACGATGCCTATGTCCGCTCCTTATTTCCCCTGACCAATTATGGTTCCCAGGAGCTTCTGCAACTGAATAGTGCCACCAACGACACGATGGTTAGTTACTTGAAGTTCGTGGTGGCTGGTGTAACCGGCCGGGTAGAAGGAGCCACGTTGAACCTTTATTCGCAGAGTGGCAGTCCGGCCGGGGCCCACCTGTACGTCGTCTCCAACAGTTACCGCACCGGTGGCTTGCCCTGGTCAGAGAGTGGGCTGCTCTGGCCCAATGCCCCAGCCTTGTCGGCTTCTCCGCTGACGGCGGCCGGGGCCATCCCGCCGAACTCCTGGATCAGCCTGGACGTGTCGGCCGTCGTGACCGGCAATGGCACTTACAGTTTTGCCCTGGCTACCAAATCGGCCACCACTGTTCACTTCCGCTCTAGCGAGGCGGGTCAGAACGGGCCGATGCTCTTGATTGACGTGATCCCGCCAACCAACCATGGGGTTGAAGGCAAAGTCCCTCCACCACCCGAACC
>JBFMFT010000524.1:0-3262 GCA_040751925.1 Chloroflexota bacterium | reverse complement strand
CGTTAGCCAGCCAAAATAGGAGACCCACAATAGTCCCAGGATGCGCGAGAGAGCGTAACCCCGGTCGGATAGGCCACGAAAGACGACGAATGAGATGGGGAAAGTTAGCCAACCCAGAACGATGACGGCCGCCCACCAGACCACCGCCCCGGCCGCCGGCCGCCGCGACAGCAGACCATCCACCTCAAAGACCGACCGGAAAGAGCCATTGGCCCGTTGAATCGCCAGGTCTTCAGGGCTGAGTTGCAGACCGCTGGGAGCTTTGGTGGCCTGGCCGGGATTCATAAAGACCACCTGGTTTAAGTCTACACTTTCCAGGACTTGCCGCACTTTGTCCGGGTGGTAGGCGTCGGTCTTGACAAAAATCCACACCGGCGGGTGGTCGTAAACGCTAAAGGCTTCCTCGGCCGCCAGGTCGCCCGGCGGCGGCCAGCCCACTTCCGGTGGCCCGCCCCAACGGAGACGGCCGCCCGTATCGCTAATATACAGTGGTCCAACGTGATAATTGGCGTGGAACTGCCCGGCCAACGCAAACCCCAATTCTCCACTAAAAAGGGCCTGGTAATAACGGGTGGTCATGGGGTAGGTCAGGGCCAGGCGGGGGGTAGACCACACCGCCCGCTGGCTGCTCAGAACTACCACGTCCGCGCTATCCAGCCAACGCAGGAAGGCCAGCCGCTTCTCCTCGCTGTCGGGATTGGTGATGGGAATTTGCCCGTGAACGTCCAGCACCGGGTCTTCTACGCCGACGACGTAGGCGGCGAAGGGGTCTTTGCCCTCGTAGCGCACGGGCAAGGGGTCATCCCAATGTTCGTTGAGGATGACGCTGGTACCAGCGACGAAACGGCCGCCCGCCCCGGCCGCCGCCAATACCGTATGCGTCGTGTTGGGGAGCAACTCGACGTCCGGCAGGTCCACGACGACCTCTTGCCGTTCCTGGCGCAAATCGAAAGTGGCTTCGACTTCTGTCAAGACCTCCGGCCGGCCAAACGCCGCGTCCAGGCTCACCTGTAGCCGTTCTGTGTCGGCGTCATTGTCCGGGTCGCTCAGGAAGTTGAAGCGCACGGCCGTCACCCGCAAAGGCGCGGCCGGGTCGTCGGCGGCCGGCGGTAGACGGAAAGTGAGAAAGACCGGCGGGCCGTTTGGCTCGAAAGTGTAGCCCTTGAGCGGTAACTGCAACTCCTGGGGTCGGCCGCCGGCCTCGTAGAGCAAGGTGGCCCCACTACGGATGTTGTCGAGCATCCAGCCCGAAGCGGCCACGCGGGTCACCGGCTGCCGGTAAGTCTGTACAAAAGCATTGGCCCACAACAAGCTGGGGGCCACGACCAAAACAGTGAGGGAACTCACCGCCGAGACGCGGAGAACGCCACGTGACCGCGCCAAAATATCTTGACGCTGTGAGTTCCCTGAGTTCCTTGAGTCCCCTGGGAACTGAGGGAACTTATGGGAAATGATTTTGAACACAGCCCAGGCCGCCAGCAGGAGCAGGGTGGGGTAGATGGGCAGGAAGTAGCGCATGGACTTGACCCAGCGCGTCCCCATAAAGAGGAAATAGAGGGCCGACCAGGCGACGGGCAGGGCGTGAGCCGTCCAGTCCGGCCGCCCGCGCAGGATGCGCCACAAAGCCCAGGCTAAACCGGCGAAGGCGGCGATGCCGGCCGTCACGCCCATCCCATACAAGACGATATTGGTTAAGGGAAACAGGATGGGCGCTCGATCCGTCCACTGCAAAGCCGGTGGGAAGGAAGCGTCCGGGCTTTGCAGCCGTTGGATTTCGGCCAGGTTGCTCAACCATTGCGGATTCAACCCTACCACCGATTGCAGGGCAATGGTCAAAAAGCCCGGCTCACTCCCCTGGGCGGCTTGACGGGCGATCTGGCTATCGGCGAAGGCGTAGGGCTGGGCCAGCCGAAAGGTGACAATAGAAACCCCGGCCGCAACCAAGACTGCCCCCATCGCCTGCTGGATGACCACAACCATCACCGGCCGCTCTAGACCCTCCCGCCCTTGCAAACGACGCGCCAGCCCAATAGCGGCCGCTACTCCGGCCATTAAGGCCAGCGGGGCCAGGTTGACCCGCGAAGCCACTGTCAAACCGAGGCCAAAGCCGAATAGAATCCACCACCGATTTTGGATTTTGGATTTTGGATTTTGGAACTCGCCTCCGAAATCGTTGCTCGCACGCACGGCCGCGTAGAGGGTTATGGTTGCCAGGGCCGCCGCCCAACTATCCATCGTGTAGAAGTGGGCTTGTTGGATGGGTAGAACAGCCAGGGCGTAGAGCAACGCCCCTAATAACCCCACCCGCCCGTCGTACAGTCGCCGGCCGATGAGAAAGGTAAAGAGAATCGTCGCCAGGTCGAGCAGGCCGGACAGGAAGCGGCCGAGGAGGTGGACCCCATCGTAGGCGGCAAAGTTGTAGCGGCAACCAAAGGCCGTCAAGCCGGTTACGTCCGGCGGGGCGGCCGTGCCAGGCTGGACCGGGAAAAGGGCGCAGATGGCGTTGACCCATTCGGCCGTGAAGCGGGTCACGGTCATGGGGAAATTGCCATAAACGTAGAAGCCCTTGCCCACGTTATAGGGATTCATGGGCGACTGTGAGGTGCGAAGGTAGGTGAGGGGGTCGGGGGCTGGCTTGAGTAAGGAAGTGGTGTCGGTCAGAAACCGCTCGTCAGGATGGAGGTGATAAGAGCCGTCCCAGTCCAGACCGGTGAAGCGGAAATAAGCCCCCAGCAGCAAAATGAGGACGAGCAGGAGGTATTCAATTGTCGGCCGCTTCAATTGTAGGTCACGTTTCCAAACGTGACCTACAAGCTGAGTTGACGTCTGGACGTTGGTCTCGCTGAGTTCCACAAGTTACTTATACACACCAGGTTGTACAAAGGCGCACTTTAGACATTCGATGTCTTGGGCGTCCAAGTATAGAAGGGCGTAATTCTAGCCGATTCAGCCAGAAGCTCAACATTTCCAGGATTCTTCACACCTATAGGGTTCCGGACCGCTTGCGGGATTGTCAAACAATCAAGTTAGAGTTAAAGTCTGCCAGACTTTAACTCTTACAGGAATTCCGTTATGAAACTTGGCATTATCGGCTTGCCCAGCGCAGGCAAAACGACCATTTTTAACGCCCTAACCCAAGGCAACGCCCCTATCGGCCAGAGTGTGGCCGGCCGTTTCGACGTGTTGACGGCCGTCGTAGACGTGCCAGACCAGCGGGTGGACGTTCTGAGCCGGTTGTTCAAGCCCAAGAAGACCACCTACG
>JBFMFT010000523.1:0-3263 GCA_040751925.1 Chloroflexota bacterium | reverse complement strand
GATCGCTTCCTGAACGTGCCGGCCGCCCGCCTGCCCGAACCAGATGGGTCGGCCGACCCCGACGAACTGCTGGCCGCCCTACCTGCCTTGTTCGACCGCCAGCAGCAAGTAAACGAAGCTGGCGAGAGCGTGGCCGCTTACCTGGCCGCCGGCGGGCCGCCCGGCCGCTTGTTGGCCCTCCTCGGCCGCCTGCTCTTGCGTGAAGACCGCGATTTTCACACCATTCAGACCGTCGAGGCGGCCGTTCGGCAGTACCACCTATTAAAAGGTACACCGGAAGCGAGTCACGTTTTGGTGGCGGCCGCCCGCTACCTGGCCGCCCACGCCCCCACCATGCGCGCCCAGGGGCAAACCTACCAGATCGCCTACCGCCTCTCCCGTGGCGAACGGCTGTTTGAGGAGTAGCTGCCAGACATCGGACGTTTTGGAAACGTCCGATGTCTACCTTAGGCCCGTCGCTGCGGCCCATCAACCGATCGGGTAGCTGTCTTGCTCGGCGACGCCCCCCAGGCGGTTGCCGACGCCTTGTTGGCGGCTCTGCGGTGAGCAGTTACAGGAAAAGCCTTAAAAAAGGGCGAGTTTTCCTCTCAATACTCTGGAAACCCCTTGCCAACTCGCCACACTTGTTCTAAACTACAGGTGTAGCTGGTTCCACCCCCTGAGTGGGCCAGGTTGAGCCTACATCTTTATACAAAGGAGCGATAACATGGCATACAAATACACCAACTCCCGCGGCAATACCTACTATCTACACAAGCGCGATACGGTATTGAAGAACGGCCGCCCCCAGACCATCTATTTCTTTGCTAAAGAAGTACAGGCTGGGGCGATTGACGCGGTACCGGCCGGCTACGCCGTCGCCGAAAGCCGCAACGGCCTGCCGGTGCTTAAGAAGAGTTAGTTTTGTTGGTAAATGATGATTGGTAATTGGTAATTGGTGATTAGTAATCGGTCTATGTGCTGAATAGCAGTTACCAATTACCAATTACCGCTGCCAGCCCCACTAGCAGCGTCTCCAGATCGGCCGTCGTGTTATAGCCCTGCACACAGACGCGCAAGTAGGGCCGGCCGTTCCATTCCCACGTCGGCGCCTCCACCCGATATTCGTCGTACAGTCGGTTTTTTAACTGGTCGACGTCGCCGGGCGGCAGGGGAACGGTAAACATCTGCCGGTACAGGCCGCTATCGGCCGGGTAAAGCGGGGCCAGCCCAGTAAGCCGGCCGATCTCGATCATCGTCGCCCGCGCCAACTGGTGACATTCCTCCTGGACGGACGGCCAGTTGTGTTCCGCCTGGAATTGAATAGCCGCCGGTACGGAGAGGTAAGCGGCCGGATCGTCCGTCCCCTGCCACTGCAAGTAATCCAGGAAGTCCGAGCCAGAGGTAAACGGCCGTTCTTCCCCCCACCCCCAACTGACGACCAGAGGCTCAATGAGAGGCTGCCGGTCAGGCGCAGCGTAAAGGAAGCCGGCCCCTTTCGGCGCGCACAGCCACTTGTGGCAATTGCCTGTGTAAAAATCAACCCCTAACGTCGTCAAATCCAGAGGAAGTTGGCCCGGCGCGTGCGCGCCATCTATCAGCGTCAAGATACCGGCCGCCCGCGCCCTCTGGCCAATCGCCTCCACCGGCAGCCGTAGGGCCGTCGGCGAGGTGATATGGCTGATAAAGATGACGCGGGTGCGCTCCGTCACTCCCTGCCAAAACTGCTCCACGATAGTTTCGGCCGACTCCACCGGCAAGGAAATCGGCTGCCGGACGTAAGCGAACCCCCGCTGGCGGCTCAGGAAACGCCACGTCCGGTCGCAAGCCCCGTATTCATGATCCGTCGCCAGCACCTCATCCCCTGGCCCCAACGCCAGCGAGCGAGCCACCACGTTCACCCCAAAGGTCGCATTCGGCACGTAGACCAGGTCATTGGCCTCCACGTGGACGTAACCGGCCAGAACCTGCCGGGCCTCTTGCAGCAAGCCCATTAGTTCACGGCCGAGAAACTGCACCGGCTGTCGTTCCAATCGTCGCTGCCACTGCTGGTAGGTCTCAAAGACCGGCCGGGGGCAAGCCCCAAACGAACCATGATTCAGAAACACAACGTCAGGGTCGAGCAAGAAAAGGTCTTTGTAAGAGGGCATAGCATCTCCATAGAAACCGGGTCTTTCGCAAAAACCTGGTTTGTGGCTGAATGACCGGCGCAACGCCAGAACTGATTCAGTGTTGTAACAAATATCTGGCAAATTTCCAACGCTTGCCAGACGTTCGCCTCAGTCGCGTTGGGAAGTGGAGGGATAAACGTGAAACTCAGCCTTTTCTTGCTCATCGCCGGTATTCTCGGTCTAGGTTTTGGCATCGCCCTGGTTCTCATGCCGGCCGGTCTGCTCGCCCTGTATGGCATGACGGTGGACACGGCCGGCCAATACGTCGCCCGTCTCTTTGGCGCAGCCTTGCTTGACCTGGGTGTGTTGAGCCTGATGGCCCGCAACGCCCCCGATTCCCCCGCCCGCCAGGCTCTCATTATGGCTGGCGTTGTCGGTAACCTGGCGGGCCTTATAGTCACCTTGCTAGGGCAATTGGCTGGTGTCACCAATGCCCTGGGCTGGTCAACCGTAGTTATCTATCTGTTCCTGACGGCCGGTTTTGCCTACTTCCAGTTTATGAAGAAGGCCGCGTAGGGCCTGCCGAGTGAACACCCCAGGTAAAGCTCCTTCAGTTCCCTGAGTTCCCTCAGTTCCCACTCTGTAAGAAACTCGGTTTCTTTCAGAAACCGAGTTTCTAAGACTTGAGTAGATAAAGCAGCATCGTCACGGCCGTCCGCGCCACGATGCTGTGGGGGAGTTGGGGCGGCATATAGACCCACGCGCCGGGGCCGGCGGCCATTTCGTCCTGCCCCAGCGTCAGTTGGGCCTGGCCGGCTAGAAAATGGAGGACGGCCGGAAAAGCGGCCGTATGCTCCGATAGTTCCTGCCCGGCGGCAAAGCCAAAGAGGGTCACTTTCAACCCGTCGCTGCTATGGACGGTGCGACTGATGATGGAGTCGGCCGGGATGTCCGGTGGGAGGGCCTGCACATCGGCCGTGAAATGGTATGGGTTACTCATAAGCGGACAAGTATACCACCAATTGGATGTACGGGCTGTTTGCGGGTAAAATATAACTCTCTGGTATAAATGAACGTCCCTGTTGGTTGTCCAATCGCCGTCTTTTGGCTCAAGGAGTCTGTATGCCCGCACTCGAAAGAATCCAGATCAAGGGCTTCAAGTCCATTCGAGAA
>JBFMFT010000522.1:0-3267 GCA_040751925.1 Chloroflexota bacterium | reverse complement strand
CGCCCGCAATGTGAACACCACCTCTTACTCTTAGTAATCGTCCCAAAATAACTTCCTGTTCTAAGTTCCCTTGAGTTCCCTGGGAACTGAGGGAACTTTGGGGAACTTGTTTTCAGACAGTTACTTACGGCTTACTCTTTCGCCGCATCCGGCCGGCCATCATAAACATCGCTCCCAGGGTAGTAAAGAAAGCCAGGGCGATCTTCGTGGCGTCCACTGTCGGTTCGACCGAGACACCGCGAGGCCCAATGGTAAGGACGGCTACCGGCCGGGCCATCACCGTACCACCACCGCCACCGCCGCCTCCCATCCCCTCAGCCTCATCCAAAGGGGCAGCTTCCTTCGGCTGGCCACCAGCCGCCGGGCTAGAACCCCCGCCAAAGCCAAAGCCAAAGCCCATCCCGGCCGTCACCTCGGCCGCCGTAATCACCGTATACTCGCCCGACGTAACCGGCTGGCTGAAGACCGCGCCGGGTTGGGCCACTGCCAGCAGCTTTTCCAACAGTTGCCGGGCTTGCTCCTGATTATTGACGGCCGTTACCGTCACCTTGTTAATAAAGTCACTCATTTTTCTACCACTTTCTCCATAGAGCGATTTTTCCAAATTGCTCTAGTATTTACCGTCTGGCGAGCCGGCCGGCCATCAGAAACACCACCGCCAGAGCCAGCAAAGCTATTTGCGCCAGGCGGGTCACGTTTACGATTGGAATGCGCTCCTGGCGGCCGTCGCGTTCGACCAAGACCGCCAACGGCCGGTTCCAGACTAAACCAGCAAAAGGCAGCCGGATGGCGAGAGCCTGGGCCTGGAGGGTAATGACGATATCGCCCACTCGCACAGGATCACCTGCTACGGCTTGCCATTGGATAAAACGCTGCCAACGTTTCATACTACCTCCATAAGACTTGCCACCCGCCCACTACTCTAGCATAATCTGGCCCGACTGCACACCTTTACTTTGCGATTTGCCAATGATAGCCAGAACTTTCACTTTCATCCTTGTTTTGTTCGCCTTCGTGGGCCAGGCCCCGGCCGCCGCCCAAGCCGATACCGTACCCATTGGCGCCATCCAGGGGACAGAGGATTCTTCCCCTTACGTCGGCCAACGGGTCAACTTTCAGGGGGTCGTCACTGGCTTCTACGAGGACCAGAACTCGCGGGGCGATATTTTCTACCTGGTCTTCGTCCAAAATGACCCGGCCGAAGCCGACGGTAATCCGGCCACCTCCGACGCTATAGCCGTCTTCCTCGGTCGCCAATCGCCGGCCGTCCAAATCGGCGACCGCGTCCTGGTCAAAGGTATCGTCACCGAGTTCTTTGGCCTAACAGAGATTGACAACGATTTTTTGGGCGTGGAGGTATTGAGCCAGGGGAATCCCCTGCCCCCGGCCGTCGTTCTGCAACCACCGGCCGATGAACAAGCGACGGCCGCTTACTACGAACCATTGGAAAGCGCACTGGCAACCCTCGAAGGGGCGGCCGTCGTCGTCGGGGCCACCCACAGCGGCTGCGGCTTCGCCGTCGTACCGGCCGCTAGTGGCCTCACCCGCGTCTTCCGCCACGTGGGCAACGAACCAATCCATCAAATCGTCCCTGTTCTGCACAACAGCGACGTGGATTGCACGGAGTTCCCCGACCTGCGGAGCGGCGACCAGGTAACAGGACTTTCTGGCCCACTCACCTACAACTTCGACCAGTTCAAGATTGTCCAGCAGTCGCCAGACCAGCTTGTAATCACTCCCCGGCCGGAAACTAGTCCACCCACCCCACCGCCGGCTCCAGCCGGGAGCATTTCCATCGCCACTTTCAACCTCTTGAACTACTTTGACACCGTGGACGACACCGGCGACGTGGCCGAACCCAAGCCAACGGCCGCCGAACTAGCCACCAAGCAGGCCAAGCTGGCCTACGCCATCGGCCGCACCCTGGCCTGCCCAACCTTCGTCGGCGTCCAGGAAGTGGAGAAGGAATCCTTGCTGCTGGAATTGGCCTCCCAACTCACCGCTAGTTGTGGCTTCACCTACGCTGTCAGCCACCGCGAAAGCCCCGACCCACGCGGTATTGACGTGGCCCTGCTCAGTGATCCGCGGCGGGTGGCGGTCGAAGGAGTATCCCTCCGCCAGACCTGTTCCGTTGTGAACACCGACCTGGCTGACCCCACGGCGACCTGTCCGGCCGGGCAGCAACCCCTTTTCGCCCGGCCGCCCATCCAGGTGGATGTAAGTGTAGACGGCCGACCGCTCACCCTGCTGGTCAATCACTTTAAGTCCAAGAGCGGCGGCGAAGCGGCGACGGCCGCCTGGCGGATGGCCGAGGCCCGCTTCCTGCGCGACCTGACCAGCGAATGGTTGAGTCAGAACGCCCAGGCGCCTCTGGTAGTCATGGGTGACTTTAACGATTATCTGTATTCAGAGATGATGTTGGTGATGGCCGGCGACGAAGGGCCGTTAGTCAATGTGTTGGAGCAAGTGGCGGCCGAATCGCGTTATAGCTACGTCTTTGGCGGGGCCTCCCAGCTTATTGACGGCATCTTAATCTCCCCGGCCCTGGTCGAGCAGGTGGCCGCCGCGACCATTCTTCACGTCAACGCCGACTACCCGCACGCCTGGCAAGAGGATACCACCCCAGCCCACTTACCCTACCACGCTTCCGACCACGACATCCCCTACCTGGCCCTGTATTGGAGCGAGCCGCCGGCCACCCCAACCGCCACGCCCATCCCGGCCGCCCCTGCGCCAGAGCAGCCCATTTCGTCAGGCTTACTCATTGGTTTAGGGGTTGTGGTGGGAGTGGCTCTAATTGTCGCTGTTAGGTGGCTCAGACGGCCGGCCGCCCGTAAGCAAACCTGAGAGGTTTCCGAAAACCTGTCGTATTTACTCAGGCTGCCTGTAGAAACCAGGTTTTTTGCCGGTACTTACGATGGTTGCCAGAGAAAAACCTGGTTTCTGGCTGAGTAGTAAACCTGTCAGACCTTACGGCGTTCTGGCCCGGCCGTTCGCGGACGAAGGATGAGCGACGAAGGGGGGAAAAGGAGCCTCATGGCCATCCGTTGTCCCACGTCCTTCGTCATTCTTCGCCACTGGCAGGGCAAACCAAAACAAGCTGCCCCGACCGACCTTGCTGCGTAAGCCGACCTGTCCACCCAACTTGCGGACTATGCGCTGGACAATGGACAGGCCCAAGCCGTGGCCCTCTGTCTGCACCTGGTTGAGTTGGGTGAAAGGCGCAAAAAGACGGGCCTGGGCCTCCTCTGACAACCCCGGCCCATT
>JBFMFT010000521.1:0-3275 GCA_040751925.1 Chloroflexota bacterium | reverse complement strand
CCCCAGACATCGGATGTCTCCGAGACATCCGATGTCTTCTACAGTGGCAACCCGGCGGGTTGCCCTACAATTTGTGGAACTTTATGACACCGTACCAGGCAAAGTTTTGGAGGCCACGAAAGTGGCGCAATAGCCACTGGTCTAGTTCGTGCAACCACTGGTGGGTCTTTCTGAAAAGCCACTCGCTGCCCGGCAAGATTCTGAAGAGGTAGGCCAGGGGCGCAAGCAGGTAATAAGTGTCGAGGGCCGGCCGCTGGAACCTTTCGGCAAAACACCGGAGCTCATTCAATGGCAAGGGGTGTTCGTCTCTGGTTCGCAGGGCCGGGGTCAGCCGCCGGCCGAGCCAGATGAGGGGGTGGCGGGCTAACGGTTCGGCAAAGGTGGCCCGGCCGCCCGGCGGAAGCAGCCGTTCCACTGTTTGAGCCACCAGGTCGAGGTCCAGGTGGTGCAAAACGGCCTTGCCGTAGATGCGGCGAAAGCTCCGGTCGGCGAAGGGCAACTCCTCAGCGTTGGCCTGCACAAAGTAAACCTGGGCCTGGGGCAGCCGCTCCTGTACGAATTGGCGGGCGCGACACAGTTGCTTGAAGGAAAGGTCCACGCTGACGACAATCAAGCCTCTGGACGCCAATTCCAGGGTCTCCTTGCCCTCCCCACTGCCCAGGTCGAGAACGAGTTCACCGGCCGCCGGCCGCAGGAAGGCGACGGCCGGCTGCACGACGGCGTCAAAGGCCGGTGGATCATACAGGATGGCATCCAGCGGAATCCGCCGGTGGGCCTCCTGCTCGTGCCAGGCCAGTTCATTGTGGATGACGGCCGGCCGATTTTGCGTTGGGTTAGGCTGAGAAATCATGGTGGGGGCTGATCATAAGACGGCCGGGTTAGCCTGTCAAATAAAACGGTGGTATGATGTTCTGGCATGAAGCCGATGAGTCAAGCAACCTTACCTGTCAATCCTGACCTGGTGTGGGACTATGATCTGCCGGCCGACGATGAGCAGAGCGAGGCTTTTCGTCGTTGGTATATCGCCCGCGTCTTATCGCGGGGTAAGTCGGCCGATCTCGCGGCCCTTGGCTTCGATACCATCTATGCCTATATGCCCACTCTGGAGCTACCTATGGAAATCAGGCGATTCTGGGAGTGGTACTTTAGCTTGCCCGGCGTAAAAGAACGCTATGGAACTGCTCACCCCATTTCAGCAGCAAGTATTACGGGCCATCGGCCGTAGTCCCCTGAGCCGCGACTTTTACCTGACTGGCGGCACAGCCCTGGCTGCTTTCTACCTGCGCCATCGCTATTCAGTTGACCTGGACTTTTTCACGGCCGATCCACTCGCCGTCCTGCGTGTACCGGCCGCTGTCCAAGACATCGCCCAGCAAGTTCACGCCCAAGTCACGTTTACTCGCACCCTCGATACCTTTTTAGAGTGTTTTCTGCAAGGGATAACTGGTGAACGGGTTGAGATGGATTTTGCCCAGGATAGCCCTTTTCGGCTGGAGCCGACCCGGCTGGAAGAGTCATACAGCGTTCAGGTGGACAATCTGACCGACATTGCCTGCAACAAGCTATCCGCGCTTTTTGATCGGGCTGAACCTAAAGACTTTGTAGATGTATACTTTGTCGCCCAAGAAGTATTCTCTCTCCCACGTCTGATAGAACTGACCCGGCAAAAGCATCTTGGTCTGGACAATTACTGGTTGGCGATTGCGTTCAGAAGAGTGGTGAATGTTGCTCTTCTACCGCGCATGATTAAGCCGGTTTCGATTGACGAGATAAAGACCTTCTTCCTGGAAAGAGCCAAAGAGTTGATGGATGAGGCGGCCGGGACAAAGTAGCTACCAGTGCCACACCTGATTCCAGGCTTCGAGCCAGTCCTGACCCCGGCTGACCACCTTCAACGGTTCCACAATCTCCACGCCATATCGGCCGCGAAAGTCGGCCGCCTTGTCCACCGACTCTAGCTCAATGGTGATAGTGGTCGGCCGGGCCGGGACGTAGGGCTGCACCACGCCGAGATTCTTGAGGGCCAGGCGCGCCCCATCCTCGATCATCTGGCGGGCGCGCACGGGCGGGATTTGGCGGGCGGAGTAGCGGCCGAGACCGCGCTTGACGGCCACCGTCGTTACGCCATCACCCAGGAGTTCGCGCCCCTCGCGGCAGGTGGCTTCGTCGCCGGTGACGAGCACGGCCGGGCAGCCGTAATGCCCACATAGGGCGGCATTGACGCCTGTCTCCCCCACCAGGTCGTCGTTGAACCACAGGTTGCGCCAGGTGGCCGTGGAAATGGTGTGGCAGAGGACGCCATCAGGTGTGCCGGCGCGGGCGTGCATCCCCACCAGCAATACGGCGTCGCAACCTTGCTCCAACAGTTCCGTATACCGCGCCCAGGGGTGGTGGGCGACCCAATCACAATTGGGGTGCAGCAGTTCGGGGACGTAGGAGTTGAAGGTCCAACCCCGGCCGGCCCCGTGACAATCTACGGCTACGATTTCCGTGGCCCCGGCGGCGATGGCCCCGCGCACGGCCGCGTTGATTTCCTCCGTGTACAGCCGGCGGGCCTCCTCGAACATGGGCGACCCACCCTCCACCTGATCCCACACGACAATTCCGCTCACCCCTTCCATGTCGGACATGATTAAGACGCGCATGGTACAAAGTTCCTCCTTATTCCGAAAATCCTTGATTGAAACGTGAAACGTGAAACGTGAAGACCTCTTATCACGTTTTACGTTTCACGTTTCACGCCCCTCAACACTGGAAAAGCCAGCAAATTGACCACCGCCAGCAGACCAAACAGCCAGCGAAAGTCGAGGGTGTCAATGAGGCTGGTGGTGGTGGCCTGGCCCAGCCCCGTGCCGACGTTGGAAATAGCCATGAAGATGGCAAACCCCCCGGCCGCCATGTGTGGGTCGGCTTTCCGCATAGCCAGGGTGATGAAGATGAGTTCGGTGGCGGAGAGGCAGACGCCCCAGAGGGCCATGACGTACAGCACGTTGTCCAGGGTGGTCAAGAAGGCCATGAGCAAGAGGACGACGGTGGTGATGGCGGCCGTCCACTGGGCCTGCCGCCAAATCGTCAATCGCCGGCCGGCGAGGGTGGCGGCCAGTCCGCCCGTCAGCATCCCCAGTCCGCCCAGGGCCGCCCCGTCGCCCACTAACACCAGGCTGCCCCCTAAACCCTCGTTGGCGAAGAGGGCGACAATGGCGTTGGCCCCGTAGACGACGAAGGAATAATGAATGGCGTAGAGGGCGAAGCGGCGAATTTCGGGTCGCCACAAA
>JBFMFT010000520.1:0-3288 GCA_040751925.1 Chloroflexota bacterium | reverse complement strand
CCCGGCCGCCGCCTGCACCCGCCCCCAACTAATGCGGCAGTTGTCCAGCGTCTCCAGGCTTTCGGCTAATGCGCCGGTGCGCCGGCAAACCTCGAACACGTGGAAGGCGTGAAAGGGTTTAGCTCCGGCCGGGGCCTTGCCCAAGACCAGTTCCAGAGCCTTCGGCGAAAGGCGCGGGGCAAAACGTTGGCGGAGTGAGTCATAGAGAGGGGCCAGGCCGACGCCGTTCAACAATTCGTTGCCCAACCAGTAGGCTTCAACGACCCGATAATCCAGAGGGTCGGGCAGGCCGTTGGCCTGGGCGATGAGGGCCAGGTAGGGGTAAGCCCCCTCGAAGTGGCGCGCCCAATCGCGCATCTCTGGCGACGATTGGGCCTCTACGCAGGCTTCGAACAGGCCGCGCTCGTTGGCCCCGCCGCAATAGCCCAGGCGATTGGGCATGAAGGCGTAGCGGGCAAAGAGCAGTAAGCCGTCAAGCGGCGGCCGGCCGGACACGAGGCCTCCTATCGCCGCGCAAGTGAATGACCAGGGCGACGCCAGCCACCATCAGGGCCAACCCCAGCAGCCGGTCTGCGCCCAGGGTCAGCCCGTCGTTCAGGCGGCCGAGGATGACGGTGACGACAGCCCCCAGAGTCAGCGCGCTGGTTACGATAGTAGCTGGCGCGCGCTTGAGAGCCGCGTACCAAGTGGTCACGTAGCCCAAGAGAAAGGCGGAGGTCAAGAGAACCCAGCCCCATTGGACGAATGAGAGTGTAACCACCCGGCCGGCCTGGCCGCTGGCGACCAGGTAAAGCCACATCAGGACCGCGCCGCCGGCCATGCGAGCCGCCGCCGCCACTCCGGTGGGGACGGCCGGTAGGAGGAGGCGGGCGAGGATCGTCTCGGCCGCCCACAGCCAGGTCGCCAGCAGGATCAGGGTTTCCCCACTGCTCCAACCCCAACCCAACGGCCAGCCGTTGAGCAGTTGGCCCAGGGTCAATAAAGCCAGGCCGGCCAGCGTCCAGCGGCCCGGCCGCTCACCCAGGAGGGGAATCGCCAGCAGGGCCACCCACAAGAAGAGACTCTTGTGAACCAGAGCAGCGCTGGGGGCGGCGGCCGAGGCCAATCCCTGGAAGAAGAGTAGGAAGGGCAGGCTGCCCCCCAGCACCGACAGGGCGGCCAAACCCATCCAGGTTGTCCGCTTGCCACTGCTCCCACTGCGCCAGGCGCGGCGGCCGGTTAGAATCAGATAACCGACCAGAGCCAGGCCGACGACGGTGTTCTTGAGCGTCGTCAGCAGCACGGCGTCTGGCACGGCCTGGACGGCGAACTTATTGAGGTAAATGGAGACGCCGCTGATGGTCGCCGTAACCAGGGCCAGGTAAATACCATTTTGTTTAGACAGTTTCATCACGTTCCTCCTAGAGAAATCAGGTTTTAGAGAAAAACCTGGTTTCCACTATCGTCCTCACCCGCCAGTGGACGGCATCGCCAGGCTAAGTAGCTGGATGCGCGTGTCCTTCAGGCGGTGACTAAGCACCTGGACGACCTTTCGCAACAAGAGGTTGCACAAATGGGGCTGGCCCACCATGTCCTGTTCCAATCCCACCGCGTTGAAAGCAATCAAGCGGCTGGGCCGGGTGGCGCGGGCCGAGGCGGTGAATAGGCGCGGTTCGACGAGGGCCGACCAGCCAATCAATTCCCCCGGTGGGATGGTGGACAGAGGCACGTGGCGGGCCTGCCCCTCATTCACTTCCAGCAGGATTTCTACTTCGCCGTCTATGAGAAAATAGAGATGTTCGGCCGCCGCTCCTTCGGCAAAGAGTAGCTGGCCGGTGTCCACCATCTTTTCTTCGCCGGCCACCGCCAGGGCTTTGATTTCCTGGTAGGAAAAGTCGGCGAAAAAGGCGTAACGTCGTAGTAGTTCGGGTGATACCATGAGTTCTCCTAAGATAGAACGCGGATCACGCGGATAGGCGCTGGTTTTACCGTAACTGCTCACCCTCTCTGGCTAGGGCCGGTCTCCGACCGCGCCACACCAGGCTCGGTCAGGAGACCGGCCTGAACAGATACGGATTGTCTTGATCTGATCCGCATAAATCCGCGTGTATCGGCGTCATCTGCGTTCCATTCCTGATCTAATTCCAGCAAGACCTGGGCGGCCGCCTGGGGCAAGGCGGCGGCGACGGCCGGTGTACATTCCTCACTAAATTCCAGGGTGTTCTCGGCCTCGATGGCGATGATGCGAATGTCGCTAGGCATTTGCAATCCCACTGTTTTGGCCAGGCGCAGGGCGGTGGGCAGGTTGACATCGTGGACGGACGCGCTGTTTTGAGTGGGAATGTCGTCCAGGGTGAGCTTCAAGATCGTCCCTGGTGAGTAGCGGCCGGTGCGGATGGCGTCTACCAGGATGGCCCGGTCATAGCCGGCCAGCCGCTCCATCAGGCGCAACCCACCGCAGGTTTCCTCGCTGACCGTGCAAGAATGGCCGGGATGAGGGGATGAGGGGATTTCTTCTTGGCTTTCATCCCCCAATCCCCTTATCCCGGCGATAATCTTCTCGGCCGCCAGACGTTCGCGCACCAGGGCGGCCACCTTCGGCCCGGCCGCGTCGTCGCCCAAAATCGGGTTGCCCAGACCCAAAACCAACGTTCTCAGGGTCGTTGGTGGATGACTCTTCCATTCATCCTTCATCCTTCATCCTTCCCAACGCCCCGGCTCAACCGTTCCACCACCACCCCGGCCGCATCCTTGATCACCACCTCCATCGGCATCTGGCCAGGCAGGGTGTGGGTGGCGCAGCCGAAGCAGGGATCGTAGGCGCGGAAAGCCATCTCCACCCGGTTCAACAACCCTTCGGTAATGACCGTCCCCTGCTTGATCAGGCTTTGGGCGGCCTTCTTGATGGACATACTGATCGGGGCGTAGTTGTTGGTCGTGCCGACGATCAGGTTGACCTGGGTCAGAATGCCCCGCTCGTCTGTCCAATAGTGGTGGGTCAGCGTGCCTCTAGGGGCTTCGACGATGCCCACGCCCTCGGTTGGCTTTTCGGTAGGCAAGGTGCGGAAGTTGTCGGAGGTGATTTCGGGGTCGGTCGCCAGTTCCACCCAGCGTTCGGCCGCATACAGCAGTTCCACCAAGCGCGCCCAGTGGGTCGCCAGGCGGTGATGGACAATCGGCCGCGAGCCATTCTCCCGTCGCGTCGCCCCAGCCTCATTGAAGCTCTCGTAGAACCGCTCATACTCCTCCTGGGCCAGGGGGGTGGCCATGCCGTCGGCCGCGTTCAGGCGCGACAAGGGCGTGGCGCAA
>JBFMFT010000052.1:0-17601 GCA_040751925.1 Chloroflexota bacterium | reverse complement strand
CAGGCAAAACGACCATTTTTAACGCCCTAACCAAAGGCAACGCCCCTATCGGCCAGAGTGTGGCCGGCCGTTTCGACGTGTTGACGGCCGTCGTAGACGTGCCAGACCAGCGGGTGGACGTTCTGAGCCGGTTGTTCAAGCCCAAGAAGACCACCTACGCCAAAGTGACTTACCTGGACATCGCCGGACTGCAAAAGGGGATGGGGGAAAGTGGCGGACTGAGCGGCCCACTCCTCAACCACCTGGCAAACCTGGATGGCTTTGTCCACATCGTCCGCGCCTTTCTCGATGAGCGCGTCGCCCATCCCGAAGACAGCGTGGATCCCGCCCGCGACCTGGCCGTTCTGGACACCGAATTTCTGTTGAATGACTTGCTGACCGTTGAACGGCGGATGGAAAAGCTGCGCGAGGGTTTACGCAAAGGGGCGCCGCAAAATCGGGCGGCGGCCGAAGCCGAACTCTCCCTCTTTGAGCAATTACAGCAAACCCTGTCGGCCGAACGCCCCCTGCGAACGCTCCACCTGGACGAAGCGACCATGAAAGGTCTGCGGGGTTATGGCCTGCTGACCCTCAAGCCGGTGCTGGTGGTCGTCAACGTCGGCGACGACCAACCAGAGATTCCGCTCGATTACCCCTGGCCCTCTAGCCTGGTCACCAACCTGCGCGGTAAGCTAGAAATGGAACTGGCCCAACTAAGTCGTGAAGGTGACGAAGCTTCTCTGGAAATGTTTATGGCCGAGTATGGCATCACCGAGTTGAGCCTGGATCGAATCATTCGCTTGAGCTATGAGTTGATGGGGTTGGAATCATTCTTTACGGTTGGCGAAGACGAGGTACGGGCCTGGACAATTGAGCGAGGAGCGACGGCCGTTGACGCGGCCGGGACTATTCACACCGACCTGGCGAAAGGCTTCATTCGGGCTGAGGTCATTCCTTACCAGGAATTAGTGACTTTAGGGGGATTGGCGCAAGCGCGCACGGCCGGTAAGCTACGCCAGGAAGGCAGGACTTACGTCGTCCAAGATGGTGACATTCTTCACGTCAAATTTAACATCTAAGGTGGAACAATAGATCTGGTCAGTTCGTTTACAATGGAGGAAAGGAGAATACGAAGATGGTCCGGTTTATTCCTAGAAAAGCCATTGTCTTGATGGCCCTGGTCAGCAGTTTACTCTTTGGCTGTCGAGGTGGCGCGGCCGAACCCACCACTGCCTCCTTGACCATTCCACCGCCGGCCGAGCCTTCGGCCACACCCACCCAGGTGGCCGAATTGGAAGCGGAAGCGACTTTGCCCCCACCGGCCGTAACTACGCTACCTACCAACACCGCGACGGCCGCTCCTACCCAAACGGCTACCCTGATTCCGTCGCCCAGCCCCACCGTCCGGCCGACGACGTACAACGTCATCTACGTGACGGCCGACGATGTGCTAAACGTCCGTACCGGCCCCGGTGCGGATAATGAAGTGGCCGGTGAGTTACCCCCAGACGCCCAGGGAATTGAGATAACCGGCCCCGGCCAAACCGTCGAGGGGCATGTATGGACGCCCATTACGGCCGGCTCACTATCGGGTTGGGTCAATAGTTTCTACCTGACCGAAGCCATCACCGGCGGCGAATTTTGCCAGGATGGCGACGTGGCGACGTTGGTGGAGGCTTTGTTGGCGGCCGTCGTCAACCGCGACGGCGAAGCCCTGGCCGGATTAGTTCACCCCCAGCGCGGCCTGCGTGTGCAGACCTATTGGTGGAATCCGACCGTCTTCTTTAGCGGCGACCAGCTTGCCGGCCTGTTCACCAGCAACGAGAGTTACTATTGGGGGATCGAGGATGGTAGCGGCTTCGACATCAATGGCTCTTTTAGCCAGGTCATTCTGCCCATGCTGGACAAAGACCTGTTGCCGGCGACGGAGTGGGGCTGCAACGAGTTCTTGCACGGCAATACGACCGGCTATGTGCAATTACCCGATGGCTACCAGGCGGCCAATTTCTATACCTTGTACCGCCAGTCTGGCGAGATTGAATTTGATTGGGGTACCTGGGCCGTCGGCGTCGAGTATTGGCAGGGGCAGTATTACATTTCCTTCCTGATTCACTACGACTACGAGATTTAGAGTGAAACGGCCGTCCAGTCGCGTAATTTCTATGCTATAATGGCCTCGATGGAGGCGACGAAGATGCTAAACGAGCAAGAACTTGTCCAAGTGCGGGATTACGTGATCCGCATACTGCCAGAACTGATACGCCGGGAACCGGAGATTGCCACCACGATTGAGGGTATCATCGCCCACGAATTCCCCCGCCGGGACGAGTTCGCCCGTCTGTTAGAACAGATGGAGCAGCATCACACTGAAATGCACGACGGCTTTGGGGCGGTTCGTGGGGAGATGCACGCAGGCTTTGACGCCATACGTGGGGAAATGAACCAGGGCTTTGATGAGATACGCCAGGAGGTGCGTGGAGGCCTCGACTCTGTACGTGCCGAGATGGGTGAACGTTTTGGGCAGGTTGACCAGCGTTTCGAGCAGGTTGATCAGCGTTTCGAGCAGGTGGACCAACGTTTCGAGCAGGTGGACCAACGTTTCGAGCAGGTTGACCAGCGTTTCGAGCAGGTTGACCAGCGTTTCGAGCAGGTTGACCAGCGTTTCGAGCAGGTTGATCGCAGCTTGCTGGGGATTAGGCGCGACCTGGCCAGGATCGATCATGGCCAGCAAATGCTCATCAAGCGAATGGATGGACAAGAAGCGTGGCTGAAACTGGTCATTGGTGATTTACGCATCAAGAAGGGTGAATTGCTGGAGGATTTGGTAGCGACAGCGTTGCGTTATGGGTTGAAGAATCCCGACATAGCCCCCGAGTCGATTCGCTTGCGCCAAAAGCTGCTTGATCCCGAAGGACGCTATTTTAAGCGAAGTCGGGTCACGGAAGTAGACCTGATTGTAGAGGATGGGAAGTTGGTCGTTTTTGAGGTGAAGGCTTCGGCCGAAGCCAGTGACGTAGACTACTTTGCCCAGAAAGTGCAGCTATTGACCGAGCAAAACCCCGACAAGCAAGTACATGGCATCTTTATCACCCTGGCGGCCGATCCAGAGGTACGTGAGGCTTGCCACCACTACGGATTGGAATTGGCCGAATAATGAGGATGGCTTAACAACCCTCCTCGTCAATAGTGGATGCTAACCAGGGTGCCAACGGCCGACCAGTTGAATATCCACTCGGCGTTGGGGGTGGGCAGGTTGACGCAGCCGTGGCTCATCGGCGTGCCAAAGTTGTTGTGCCAATAGGTGCCGTGTAGGGCGTAATCCTCGTAGAAGTACATCACGTAGGGTACGTTGGGCAGGTAGTAGTCGTAGCCCAGGAGATAGCCATTCATATCCTGCGCTTCGTAGCGCATATAGATACGAAACTGGCCGGTCACCGTCGGATGCAGCCACGTACCAGACGAAATCAGGCTGGTGAAAACGGCCGCCTCCCCCTCGTAAGCGACGAGCGTTTGCGTACTCAAATTCACGTCAATCCACCGCTCACCCGGCCCTACGCCCACTGGCTGGATGACCGTCTGGGGAACTGGCGTGTCGGTGGGCAGAGGGGTCGCTGTCGGCGACGGCGTCTCCGTTGGCAAGGGGGTCGCTGTCGGCGACGGCCGTTGGGTCGGCCGGGTCTGGGGGCGAGCATCCTCACTGGCCGGCAACAGAGCCAGGGCTTCAACGGGGGCGGCCGTCTGGGGTAGCGGCAACCGGATGATTGGCTGAAACACGGCAAACAATTCCTGGCCGTTCACCGGCCGGTTTAGCGGGCTACTCTCGGATGCCGCTCCTGGGGCTGTTTCTGGCGAGCCGGCCGCACCGCCGCTATCAAGGGTGGCCATCAAGGGTTGGCTGGCGGCGGCCACGACCTTGACAATGGAAGATTGAGGAGCGGCCGTCACCGCTAGGGACCGGACAGTCGGCCGCCAGAGCAGCCAGGCCACGAGCAGGATACTGGCGATGGTCGCTAAAAGGGCGGTCGTCGTCACCAGGCGGTCAACTCGGTAAGCGGCTGGCGGCGACACCAACGGTGCGGGGGAGGGCGGCAAGCGACCCTCGGCCCAACGGCGGGCGGCCTGCACGGCCGGGGCGTGTGGATTCAGGGCCTCAGCTTGCTGGATGCAGTGGAGGGCGGCGCGGGGTGAGGGGGTCAGGCCGCCCAGCCATAACCAGGCCCGATAGTCGCCCGGATTTTGCCGGATGGCCTGGCGCAACCAGGCCCGCGCCTGGGCCGGCCGGCCGGCCCGGATGGCCGCCTGGGCGGCCAGTAGGGGAGGGTTGTCAACGGTGTTCATTTCAGTACGGACATCGTAGGCCACGTTTTCAACTTGGCCGCCTCTGGTCAAGCTAAAAGCGTGACCTACGCTAAGTCCTGTCCATCACCGCCCCAGAAAACACAAGATGCCGTTGGTCACCCCTTCGGCCGCCACCTCCGGCCGCGCCGTCAGCAGTTCCCGATCCAGATTGAGAAATCCTACCTCAATAATAATAGCCGGTGTGCCAGGGGCAATCTCGCGGAAGGCGTGGTAATCGGTCATCTCCGGCGTAATCGTATTGATGTGGAAGGGCAGTTGGGTCAAGCCACCATAAGCCTGTTCCATGCAAATCGAAAGGTGGCTAGAATCGGTGTAGGCGGAACCGGCGATCTTGAAGCCGGTAGCTGTCTCGCCATAATAATCGCAGGAATCCACGTGGATCGAGATCAGGGCTGTGGCGCTGTAGCCGTTCAGACGGGAGTCGAACTCGGCTAGAATTTCGGCCGGAATGCCGGCCGTCCTTAAACTCATCGCCACCATCCCAGCCAGGTTTTGCGTCACCTGCACTTCAGTCAACGCATCTTCACAAACCGTGCCGGTGTCGTAGCCCGCATGGCCGGCAATCAGGCCAATCCGCAACGGCCCCGGACTTTGGGGGACGCGCTGGGTGACCGGCCGTTGGGGAACCGGCTTCACAATCGCCGCCGAGAGGCGGCTGCCCTCTCCCCCGGCCGCCAACACCGCTTCCGCCTCACCCCGCGCCGGACTGAAATAGCTGTAGACCACCCACATGCCAACGGCCGCCAGAATCAGAAAGGCCACTGTAGCCAGGTGACGGCGGATCAGCAGCAGCCACGAGGGGGCGGCCGCTCCGGTTGGTTGGCGTCTGGACTGGTAGCTCGCCATAGGCCGTATAATATATCACTTCCGTTCTGGCGAAAATATCTTCTTGATAAGAAACTCGGTTTCTTCGGAGAAACCGAGTTTCTAAACCTGGATGAACCTTGCCAAAGCCCGTTTTCGTGATAAGTTAGACCTGACAAGTTTCCCAAAACCTGTCAGGTCCAGGTGAGTTACGAAGTATGATTGAAGTGGAATGGCTCGGTCGCCTGGATTACCAGGTGGCCTGGCAGCGTCAAAAAGATCTGGTGGCCGAACGGGAAGGCGCGGACGGGCCGGCCGCCCTCCCCGACAAGTTGCTGCTGCTGGAACACCCGCCCACCTACACCCTCGGCCGTCGCGGTCACCTCGGCAATTTGCTGTGGGATGAAGCAGAGCGCAAGCGGAGAGGCATCGCCGTCTATTGGGTGGATCGGGGCGGCGACGTGACCTATCATGGGCCGGGCCAACTGGTGGGTTATCCTATCCTGGATTTGCGACGGCTGCATAGTGAGCAACGCGGCCTGGCCCGGCCGGACTTACGCCTCTACCTGCGCCAGCTCGAAGAGACACTCATCCGCGCTTTGGCTGTGTTCAAGGTTGACGCCTATCGTTATCCTGGCTATACCGGCGTGTGGGTGGAGACGGCCGCCGGGCCGCGCAAAATCGCCGCGATTGGGGTGAAGGTGAGCGGCCAGGGTGTCACCAGTCACGGCTTCGCCCTCAACGTGGCCCCCGACCTGAGCCACTTTGCGGGCATCGTCCCCTGCGGTATTCACGAACACGGCGTAACCAGCCTGGCCGAGATGATTGGCGAAGGTTTATCTATTACAACAGTCTTACCAGCCGTCGCCAACGCCTTCCGCCAGACGTTGGGGGTTGAAGTGCGGTTTGTCACACCCCCTCATTCGACGTACAATGAGTAGGAAGACGTAGCGCGTATTGCGTAGTGCGTAATAAATACGGACTACGCAATACGCAATACGATTACCTGAAAGAATGTCTGCCATCGCTTTAGAGACGATAGAAATAACCGACCTATCCAGCCGGCCGCGCCGCCGGCCGGAGTATATCAAGGTGCGCGCGCCGGGAGGGGAGAACTACGACTTCCTCAAGGGACTGATGCGTAGCAAGCAGCTTCACACCGTCTGTGAGGAGGCCCATTGCCCCAACATCGGTGAGTGCTGGGGCAAAGGCACGGCTACCTTCCTGATCATGGGCGACGTATGCACCCGCAGTTGCGGCTTTTGCGACGTGAAAACCGGCCGCCCCCTCCCGCTCGACTGGCAAGAGCCAGAGCGGGTGGCCCAGGCGGTCAAAGCCATGAAGCTGCGCCACGTGGTGATTACCTCGGTCAACCGTGACGAGCGCAAGGACGGCGGCGCGCCGATCTTCGCCCTCTGCATCCAACGCATCCGCGAGGTGCAGCCCGGCTGTTCGATTGAGGTGCTGATCCCTGATTTCAAGGGCAGCCGCGAAGCCTTGCAGATCGTTATGGAAGCTCGGCCGGAAATCCTCAATCACAACGTGGAAACCGTGCCGCGCCTCTTTAAGAAGGTACAGCCCCAGGATCGCTACGAATGGGCCATGACCACCCTGACCAACGCTCGGCAGTTGGCCCCGGACGTACTGACCAAGAGCGGCATCATGCTCGGCCTGGGTGAAGAATGGGAGGAAGTGACGGCCGTGATGGGCGACCTGGTTCGTTGCGGCGTAGATATTCTAACCATCGGCCAATACCTCCAGCCCAGCCGCCATCACCTGCCGGTCGAACGATATTACACGCTAGAGGAGTTTGCCGAACTGCGCCGGCTGGGTTTGACCCTGGGTTTCAAGTGGGTGGAAAGCGACCCACTGGTACGCAGCAGCTACCGCGCCGACCAACAAGTCGCCGCCCTCTCCCCACTGTGGCGGCGAGACGCGCTTATGTAGATCATACGGCACTCTGCTAAAATGAGACGATACCCTTGACCCATAAGGGTCAGTTATGGAGTGAAGGCCGCAAGGCCGTAAGACAATGGATGAAAAACCCTCAAATTCGCGTGCGCCTATTCCCGCCTGGGTATGGATTGTCATTGCCATTGGCGCCGTCATTGGGCTGCAATTGTGGCTAACCCGTGACACCAGAGTAACCGAGGAAATCTCTTTGGCCGAGATCGCTACTCACCTGGAAAAAGGTGAAGTCAGCCAATTGACGATCAATGGTGACAAGCTAGAGGTGGAATTGATTGACGGCCGCCTTCTGGTGGCCACCAAAGAAGCCAATACCAGCATCTTTGAGACCTTTAGCTTGTTAAATGTGCCAGAAGAAGTTTTGCGCGACGGCAACATTATCGTTCGAGATGTTTCCAGTTGGAATACGATCCTCAGCGTCGTGCTGTCCATCGCCCCCATTCTGCTCATCATCTGGATTTTTAGCCGGGCCTTTCGCCAGATGCAGGGAGGCAGCAACAACATCTTTGGCTTCGGCCGCAGCCGGGCCAGGACGATCAACGACGCCGACCGGCCGACCGTCACCTTCAATGACGTGGCTGGTGTGGACGAGGCCAAAGAGGAAGTTCAGGAAGTCGTCCAATTCTTGCGTGAACCGGAGAAGTTCGTCCAGGTGGGCGCGCGCATCCCCAAAGGCGTTCTCATGGTTGGGCCGCCCGGCACGGGTAAGACCCTGTTGGCGCGGGCCATTGCTGGCGAAGCCGGTGTACCATTCTTCCACATTTCCGGCTCGGAGTTTGTGGAGATGTTCGTCGGCGTGGGGGCCAGTCGCGTGCGCGACCTCTTCAACCGGGCCAAAGAACACGCCCCTTCTATCGTCTTCGTGGACGAGATTGATGCTGTCGGCCGCCAGCGCGGGGCCGGACTGGGCGGTGGTCACGACGAGCGTGAACAAACGCTTAACCAGATTTTGGTAGAGATGGACGGTTTCTCCAACGATACCAATGTCATCGTCATCGCCGCCACCAACCGCGCCGACGTATTGGACCCAGCCCTGCTGCGCCCCGGCCGCTTCGACCGCAAAGTGATCGTAGACCTGCCCGACGTGCGCGGCCGCGAGGCCATCCTGCAAATCCACGCCCGCGGCAAGCCGATTGCCAGTGAGGTCAATCTGAGTGAACTGGCCCGCCTGACGGCCGGTTTTGCTGGGGCCGACCTGGAAAACCTGATGAACGAGGCGGCCATCTTCGCCGCCCGCCACAGCCACCAAACCATTGGCAAGATAGAGTTCCAGGAAGCCTTTGACCGGATTGTGATGGGGCCGGAGCGCAAGAGCCGGGTGATGACCGAACCAGAAAAGGAGATGATCGCCTATCACGAGGCTGGTCACGCCCTGGTCAGCTTTAACCTGGCCCACACCGACCCCATTCAGAAGATTACCATTATCCCGCGCGGCCGGGCTGGGGGGTACGTGATGCCCCTGCCCGAAGACCGGCACATCATTACCAAAGAGTTCTTCGAGGATCGGATCACCATGACCCTGGGCGGCCGGGCGGCCGAAGAGGTCATCTTTGGTCAGGTCACGACCGGGCCTTCGTCAGACTTGCAGCAGGCCACCCGCGTCGCCCGCGATATGGTCATGCGCTACGGGATGAGCGACGAATTGGGCTTACGCACCTTTGGCGAACAAGGCGAGTATATCTTCCTGGGGCGCGAGGTGGCCGCCGCCCGCGATTACAGCGAGGAAGCGGCCGAGGTCATAGATCGCGAGGTGCGGCGCATTACCGACCGCGCCTACGACCGCGCCCGCCAAATTATCACTGACCACAAAGATAAACTGGTTAAATTAGCCAAGACTTTGATGGTCGTGGAAACGATGGATCGGGCAGCCTTTGAGCAGTTGATGAATGGGCAGGTCTAAGGCGTGAAACGTGAAACGTGAGAGTGAGCCTTTCACGTTTCACGTTTCACGTTTCACTATGTACCAGTCTATTCTCGTCCAGCACGCCGGCCCCATCGCCACCATCACCCTCAACCGGCCGGAAAGCCACAATGCCTTTAATCCCTTGATGGTGGCGGAATTGACGGCCGCCTTCCAGCAAGCCGGGCAGGACGACAACGTGCGAGTGGTCATCCTGACCGGGGCCGGCCGCTCCTTCTGCGCCGGGGCCGACCTGGCGGCCATGCGGGCCACGGCCGATTACACTTTTGAGGAGAACGTAGCCGACGGCCGGGCCATCTTTGACCTGATGTGGGCGGTAGAGGGCTGTCCCCGGCCGGTGGTCGGCCGCGTCAACGGCCTAGCCCTGGGCGGCGGCGTGGGGCTGGTCAGTTGTTGCGACGTGGTGGTGGCGGTGGAGCGCGCCCAATTCGCCTTCAGCGAGAGCAGGCTGGGCATTGCGCCGGCCGTCATTTCCCCCTTCGTCCTGGCAAAAATCGGCCCTGGTTTTGCCCGTGAGCTGTTCCTGACGGGCGAGCGGTTCGACGCCCAACGAGCCTGGCGCATGGGTCTGGTTCACCACGTCGTTCCTGAAGCCGACCTGGACAGCCAGGTGGCTGGGCGGGTGGAGCAACTGCTGTTGGCTGCGCCGGGGGCGCAGACAGCCATCAAAGAGTTAATTCGCGCCGTGAGCGGCCGACCGGCGGCCGAATGGCGCGACTACACCACCCAGCTCATCGCCCAACGGCGGGCCAGCCTGGAAGGACGCGAGGGTATGGGGGCCTTCCTGGAAAAACGCCAGCCCGCCTGGCAGGAATAGCCTGGACAAAACCTGACAGGTTTTCGGAAACCGGTCAGGTTTTGTGGTATACTATGGGGGCCAACCCCCGGCCGCTTGCCCCGGCCGGGAGGTATGGGGTTTAACCATCTCTCGCCGCCCGTGTTGCGACGGGAGCCAGCTGATAGGAGGAGAATACGATGTTCACTTGGTCTGTTCGCCAACGTGTCGCGGCCGGCGTGTTCGTTGCGGCCGGCTTGCTGTTTGGATTACTAGGTTGCGGCCAACCCCCTACTAAGCCTGTCGCCATCGTCGGGGAAGAGGCCGACGTTGTGGCTGCTGTCGCGCCTTTAGTGGCCAATGGCTCATTGGAACTACAGCGTGTCTATCCTAACCCGACCGCTTACATGGCCGAGGCCCCTTCCGATACCTTCCAACTTACCGCCACTAACGTCTTAACCCTGCAACTGTATCTAGCCAATGACCAAGCCCTTCAGTCTCTCCCCAACCCTCAGCAGGTAAGCAACAACTCGACCGTGGATATTGCCACTGGTGATATGCCCTGGCTCTCTTATCTGCCAGGCCAGTTTCTAGTCAGTGGGGACTGCGGCTTCGTAGATGCTAATGGGCTGGATGAGTTGGACGGCATTATTATGCGCGAAATGGAACTACTGGCACCGGACGTGGCCTGGTTGCGCGACGAGCGGGACGAAACCATCTGGCGTATCCGTCGCTACGAAACCAGCGATACGCCGCTTCGGGATGCGCTTCCCAGATTGTCGTCCCTTGATGGTTGTGAAGATATCGCCATCCGAATTGAACCCAATCACCTCTTCATGGGTGGTCAGGGCTACATCGCCGGCAGCCCCGGTGGGCCTATAGTCAGTAACGCTCCCACTCCCACGCCGCTTCCTGCGCCACCAGTTGACCCAGAGGTGTTGCCGGCCGGGCAGGGGGTGCATGTGATCATCTTCGACACGGTACCCATAACTGATACGGTCATCGTGACAGGTCCGGTCTCGCTTACCACGGCGGACGGTTCGGCCGCGATTTCATACGATGCTCGCTACAGCTTGCCAGACCTCTTGCCCAGGCATCATCCTGAGTTCAAAGTGCGGGGACACGGCACATTTGTCGCTCATCCCGTGCTGCGCTATGCGCCGGCAGCGAAGGTACGGCTTGTGCGGGTCATGAATCAATTTGGTTATGGTGACCTGTTTACCTGGTATCAAGCGCTAACCGATTTCACGGCCGACCCCGTCTTGCAGGATCGGAATGTTATGAAAGGGGCTGTCTTTAACTACAGTTTCGTCGTTATTCTACCCGATGAATCTTCAATCCCCATCGTAACGTCAGTCCCATTGACGACGACAACCATCTTGGAAACAGTCGTTCTTGATCTGGAGACGCTTCAGATTGTACAGGTAGCAGCGGCTGGGAATGATGCTGCGCCAGGTGGTCTTCCCCTGGCTACCCCTCCGGCGGATCGCTGGCCGGCGACCGATGACCATGTTCTAGGTGTTTCAGCGGTCACCCGATCCGGTGACCGCGCTTGTTACTCCAACTTAGGTAAGGTAGCCGCTCCGGGCGGTGGCATCAGCGCGGCGGCCGGACTGTGTAAGACCGCAGTCATTGTAACCCAATGTGCCGCACCAAGCGCAGCGGCCGCCTCCAATTGTATCACGGGTTGGGATCCCACGAAAGAGGCTGGAGATAGCGATGTAAGTTGGGGACTAGGCACATCCTTCGCTGCTCCCCACGTAACGGCCATGGTCACCCAATACATTGCGGCCAATGCGATGCCTGGCCACTGGCTCTACCCGGTTGAAGTACGCAGTTACATCGAAAACCAGGTGGGAGTATCTTCGGGCCCATGGGCTGGCCTCCTATTTCCATCAACTCCATAAACGGCCTGAGTTGAGGCGTGTCGCACGTCGGGACGTGCGACGCGCTTTCGTCAACAAGGATCAGCCTTCCGGCTTCATAAAGTAGAAGTAAGCGAAGCCCAAGCCCAGGGCGAGATAAATCACGACCGTTAGCCAGCCCAGGGCATTGACGGCCCCGGCCAGTTGGCCGATGAGAGAGGCCACAAAGCCTATCCCATCGCCAACCAGTCCGCCCAGCACGAGGGCACGACGGGTCTGACTGTCGCTAGTGTGGCGAAGCAGCAGACTGATGAGGCCCAGGTTGATGAGGGCCGCCCCAAAGAAGCGCACCGAATAGAGCATGGCCTCTGGCGGGTCTACCACGCCATATTGGGCCAGGGCCGGCGCAGTGAGCAGGACGTTGACCACCCCAAACAGAAGACCAATGACTCCGGCGACTGTCAGCAAGGAACTCAGTTTCATTTCCAATCCTCCTATTGTGATAACTGTTCAGTCAGAAACCAGGTTTTTCGCAAAAAACCTGGTTTCAACTGGCGGCGTGTGTGTTCTTAGCAGGGGAAACACCAGACAGCTTTTAGGGTTACGGCTAGACGGCCGGGGTTTCCAAAACCCGCCCGTCTGACCCGTTCGGAAACTTGCCGTTTCTCTTGTCCAGGGGGATAATTCCAGCGCGTGCAAGAGGCCAGTAGACCGGGTTTATTCCCAAGCCCCGTCTCAAAACTGAAAACTGATAACTGACAGGAGGGTACGTGGATGGCTGGACAACGTGTGGATGATAAACGGGAGATTTTCGGCTGGACGATGTACGACTGGGCCAACTCGGCCTTCAGTACGACCGTCGTTACCACCTTTTTGGGCCCTTATCTGATTGCTCTGGCCGAGGCCAGTGGGGGGGTGAATATCCTGGGCCAGCGAATCGAGCCGGCCGCCTTCTTCCCCTTCTGCGTTTCTCTCTCGGTCGTCTTGCAGGTCCTCTTCCTGCCCGTTCTCGGTACCATTGCCGATTACACCCACCTGAAGAAGCGGCTGATGATGGCCTTCGCTTTCACCGGCGCTATCGCCACGACGCTCCTGTTTCTGGTGCAGGGGAATCTGGTGGTGTTAGGCGGGCTGTTGTTTATTCTGGCTAATCTGTCGTTTGGGGCGGCCGTCGTCTTCTACAACGCCTTCCTGCCCGACATCGCCAGCCCTGGCCAGCGCGACGCCGTCAGTTCCAGGGGGTTCGCCTTCGGCTACCTGGGCGGCGGCTTATTGCTGTTGGTGAACCTATTCTTTTTTCAATTCATGGACGCTCGCGGGCAGGGCGGTCTGGCCGTGCGGATCAACCTGGCCAGCGCGGGCTTGTGGTGGCTCCTGTTTACGCTGATCTTCCCCTACCGGCGGTTGGTGCAACGCGCCCCGGCCCGCCAGTTGGAAAAGGGTGAATCGCTTCTCAATCACAGTTTTCGCCAGTTGCGGCGGACGTTTGGCGAAATGCGCCGCAAATACCCGGCGACCCTGCAATACCTGCTGGCCTATCTGATCTACAACGATGGCATTCAGACGGTGATTGTGGTGGCTACCTCGTTTGCCGCTGATGAACTGGGCATTGGCGTCGGCACGTTGAGCCTGGTCGTTTTGATGATCCAATTCGTGGCCTTTGGCGGGGCCTTTCTCTTTGGTTTCCTGGCTAAACGGCTGGGAGCCAAGCGGGCCATTATGATCAGCCTGGTCGTGTGGGCGGCCCTGGTCATCTACGCCTACGCCTTCCTCTACACGGAGGCCCAACTGTGGGTCTTGGCTTTCGTCGCCGCCCTGGTGCTAGGGGGGTCGCAAGCTCTTAGCCGCTCCCTCTACTCACAGATGATTCCGGCCGATCACGAGTCGGAATACTTCGGCTTTTACGAAATCAGCGAGCGCGGCACGTCCTGGATTGGCCCCCTGGTCTTTGGTCTAGCCGTCCAGTTGACCGGCAGCCAGCGCGTGGCTATTGTCTCGCTCATTATCTTCTTCGTGGTGGGACTGCTTCTCCTGCGTCCGGTCAATGTGCGCCGGGCCATCGTTGAATCTGGTCACGACCCGGCCGGCGTTGTTTTGTAAAGGATGAGGGAGGAAGGATGAAAGAGTTACTAACTCATCCTTCATCCTTCATCCTTCCTTCTTAGAGTGAGCCAGAGGAAGACGAGCGTTCCCAGCAACCGGCCGCCACCGCTCAGACCAAATATCAACTTAAAACTGACAGAATCGGCCAGGTAGCCGCCCAGGAGGGGGCCGAGGACCGCGCTGACGAAGACAACGGTTTGGTAGACGGCCACAGCGCGCGGCCGTTGCGCCTCCGGCGTCATTTCCAGCAGCAGGTTGAAGTTAGCCAGGTTGTAGCCAGCCCACAGGAAACCGCCGAAGGTGTTGATGATGCCCACGTGCCAGGGCTCGCTGATGAAAATCCAGGCCAGAGGGAGACCCGGGATGAGCAAACCCGTCAATCGCTGTACCCAAATAGCCCCACGACTGTCCAGTAGGCGGCCGAACACCCGTTGACCCACCAGGGCGGTCAGGCTGCTGATGCTGGCGACCAAGCCAACGAGAGCAGTGGTAGCCCCCAGGTTTTTGACCAGGTAGACGTTGAAGAAGGGGGCGGCCACCTGGAGCGACAGATTCCAGATGAACGCGCTGATGACCAGGCCAACGAAGGCCGGCTGAAGGCCCAACGCCTGCCGCCAACCGCCTTTGGCGGTGGTTGTGACGGTTTTCACGGCCGCTTGTGGCTCCGGCATTCGCTGGTAGCTGGCGGTAGCCACCAGGCCAAAGGCAAAGGCCAGGAAAAAGGCGGCCTGGTAGCCGAGAACTGGCCGGCCGCCTTGTCCGTTCAAGAGAGCGATGAGCCGGCCGGCCAGGGGGGCCACAGCGAGAGCAGCCACCCCCATCGCCATATTGCGGCTGCCAAAGTAACGGCCGCGCATCAGTTCTGGCACCAGGTCAGCCACGATGGCCGTCCAGGCCGGGTTGCCCAGATTAGCCAGGAAAGCCCGCAGGCCGTTGAGGGCAATGATCGCCAGGATGGCCCATTCCGGCCGGCTGACGACGAAAGGGAGTAAGGCCAGGGCCAGCAGGGCCAGGCGGCCGAAGCCACCGCCCGTCCACACGACCACTGATTTGCGCCGGCCGATGCGTTCCACCAGGCGCGCCCCCGGCAGGAAGGAGAGCGCGCCGAGGAGGTTGGCGACGGCCGTCAACGTGCCAATCTGGCTGTTGGACGCGCCGTAGGCCAGGGCGAAAAGAGTGATGAAGCCCAGGTAGAAGTTATCGCTGATCGCGCTAAAGAGGCCATCCAGCCAGAAATAGCGTAGCCCGCGCAGGTGTTGGCGTTCGAGCGGTTGTGGTGCGCTGCGGACCAGGCTGTGGTCGAGCGGCCGCACCAGGACGGCCCAATTCCACCTCTGCGGCCGGCGGTGATCAATGGCACTGATGCGCCGTTGAAAGAGGTAGCGGTAGGGCGGCCGTCTCCGTTCAGGTTCTTGTTTAGCCGTTGACATAGCCGGCAATTATATCGCCGTCCCCTTGAGGAGAGATAGATTGGCATACGGGAGGCTCACAACTGCTCAACAAACTGCCGCACAGTCAAGATAGGGATACTCCGAAAACTGCCCAACTCCAGCAAATGCCGATCTCCACTGACAATCACGTCAGCCCCAGCGTCTAAGGCGCAGGCTAACACCATTTCATCATTGGGATCAGTGGGTAGAGAACTGACCACGTCACTGATGCCTGGAACAACCAGCGCGTCCCGACGTAGCAGGTCAATCAAGTCGGTTACGTCTTGATCAGTTACATGGTACTTACGGCGGATTCGGGGATAGCTCAGAGTAGCCTGAACTTCGGCCATAATGGCTGGTGACGTGACCAGCAGAAATCGGCGCTGCCGCCAGGCTTCCATGGCCTTAGCCGGCAAACCCGCTTTGACCAGCAGGCTGCTCACAAATAGATTGGTATCCAGCACCACGCGCAGCATGGTGGTCTGCCTTTAGTTTGCTTGGGACCTGATTGCGGCAATGGCTTCAGCAACGTCTCGTTCGACTTCCTCGGCCGGTACATCTGGTAAGCGACTGCGGATGCGGTCTAAGACTTGAAAACGCGCCTCTCGTTCAGCCACCAGTTGCTCATACAGAGTCATAGGTATTACAGCTACCATGGGCTTGCCTGAACGCTCGATGATGACAATCTGGTTGCCATAGTGGACGTTGCCAAGCAGGTCTGAAAAATTGTTACGCGCTTCACGCGCGCCAACTTGCGCCACCATAGGAACACCTCTGCGTTTGTCTGTGGGGAACAGTATAGCGGGCGAGCGTCACAATGTCAACTATGTACACAATTCGAGACAGGAAAGTGTGGCCTGCTCCCGTTGGATTGCCGTATCCAACGGCCAACAACGGCGGATTTGGCAATCCGCCTTGAGCATTCTCCGTTCGATTCGGTAGAGATTTAGATCTCGACGGTGAAGATGCTCCCGGCCGGTTGGTTGGCGGTTACGGCGATGTGGCCGCCGTGGGCGTCCACCACCAATTTGCAGAAGGTCAATCCCAACCCCACCTGGCGGCCGCCGCCGCGCTGAAAGGAGACGACCTCAAACTTGCCAAAAATCGTTTCACGAAAGGCCTCGGGGATGCCCGGCCCCTCGTCAATAACTTGAAGCCGGGCCAGGGGGAAGGGGGCTGGCACAAAAGTAATCGGTTCGGGATAGGTCAGACGAACAGTGACGTTGGAGGTCGGTGGGCTGTATTTGAGGGCGTTTTCGATTAGATTGTCCAAAAGACGCTGAAACAGGTTGGCGTCGAGGGCGAAGCGCCGGCCGCTATCTGGCACGTCGGCCGTTAGCTTAACACTCGCCAATTGGGCGGCCGGATTGTGCCGCTCAATGGCCTCTCCCACCAATTGACGCAGGTCCACCGGCGACAGATTCAGACGCAGCTTACCGGCTTCTATTTTGGCCTGAATGAGCAGGTCATTGATAAAGGCGTTCAACCGGTGACTCTCTTTCAGCACGTTATCCACGTACCGGCGGGCTTGCGGTTCGACGACGTAGCGCTTGACCAGTTCGGAATAGAGCATGATAGAGGCCACCGGGGTTCGCATATCGTGGACAATCATCTGGGCCAGATCTTCCCGCAGGCGTAGGGTTGCCTCTAGCTCGTCATACTGCTGTTTAATGCGGAGCATGGAACGCACCCGCGCCCGCAGTTCCGGGCCACTGACCGGCTTGTTCAGAAAATCATCCGCGCCAGCGTCCAGTCCCTCTATCATGGCTTGTTTGCTGTCCAGGGCAGTGACCAGGACGATGGGTACCGGCCGCCACTGCTTTTCCGACTTTAACTGGCGGCATAGTTCAAAACCATTCATGCCAGGCATCATCACGTCCAGCAGAATCACGTCCGGCCGGATACGATTGATCAGAGCCAGGACTTCCACCCCACTAGAGGCGAAAAAAAGATTGTAGCCTTCTGCGTGTAGGAGTGCTTCCAGTGTGGCCCGCGCGCTTGGCTCGTCATCGGTGATCAGGATAGAGGGTTCTTTGGGCAGGTTTTCCATTCAGGTACCCCTCAATGGTCGTCTGTAAGGTGGATAAAGTGAGCGGTTTGCTCAGGTAATCATTGGCCCCGGCCGCCAGGCAACGTTCACGGTCGCCAGGCATCGCCAAAGCGGTCAGGGCAATGATAGGAATGGTGTTTAGAGCTGAGTCGGCGCGGAGGCGGCGAGTAGCCTCCAGGCCATCCATACCCGGCATCTGGATATCCATGAGGATCAGGTCGGGGCGTAGGTCACTGGCCCGCTCGATGGCTTCACTGCCATTGCGGGCGACGGTCACGTGAAACCCCTTGGCCAGCAAGTAGTCGGAGATCGTCTGGATATTGAACTCGTTGTCTTCGGCCAATAGG
>JBFMFT010000519.1:0-3307 GCA_040751925.1 Chloroflexota bacterium | reverse complement strand
GGCCGTGCTATCTATGCCGGTTGGCTCGACCCAGGTGGTGGCGGCCGGGACTTTGGTGACGCCGCTGGCCCGCCAGGTGGCCCTCGAACGGCGCATCAGGCTTGTTGAGGGTGAGGGTAGGGGCGAGGCAACTGGGAGAGAAGGTGTCTTGCCACTGAAACCATCATACCCAGTTGCCTCGCCCCTACAACGAGAGGTAGCCCTGGGCGCGGATCATGGCGGCTACAACTTGAAGGAACAGTTGAAAGAAGTGGTGAAGGCGGCCGGTTACGGGGTAGTGGATTGCGGCACGCATAATACCGAGCCGGTGGATTATCCCGATTACGCCTACGCGGTGGCCCGCCTGGTGGCCGACGGCCGGGCCTGGCGGGGCATTTTGGTTGACGGGGCGGGCATTGGCAGTTGCATGGCCGCGAACAAGGTACCCGGTGTGCGGGCGGCGATGTGCTACGATCAGGCGACGGCCGTCAACAGCCGCGAACACAACGACGCCAACGTGCTGACCCTGGGCGCAGGGCTGATTGGTCCCCACCTGGCCCAACAGATTGTCCGCACCTGGCTGGCGACGGAGTTTGCCGGCGGCCGGCACGCCCGCCGTGTGGAGAAGATTGAGGCGATTGGCAGGAGGTATGGTAAGTAGTAATTGGTCGTTGGTAATTGGTGATTGCTAATTACCAATGACCAGTTACCAATTACCAATTACCACTCATGGCCCGTTACGACCCGGCTACGGCCGAACGCCTGATTGAAGAAATCACCCGCGAGGTGCTGCTGCGGTTGAACCAGCCGGCCGCGCCGGCCGCTGGCTGCAACTGTAGCGACGGCTCCTGCGCCCAACATTGCGCCGACAAGGTGGACAAGGTGGTGCAGGCGGGGGCGGCGCGGCTGACGGCCACTCTGGGTACCCGGCCGCACGACGGCCGCCTGGCCCGCCTGATTGACCACACCTTGCTCAAGGCCGACGCTTCCCAACAGGAGATTGCCCAACTGTGCTACGAAGCGCGCACCTATCACTTTGCGGCCGTCTGCGTCAACCCGGCCCACGTCAAGCTCTGCGCCCAATTGCTCAAAGATTCCGACGTGGCCGTTTGCACCGTCGTCGGCTTTCCCCTGGGGGCTACGCCAGCCACCGTCAAGGCTTACGAAACCCAACAGGCTATTCGGGATGGAGCGACGGAGATTGACATGGTGATCAACGTCGGCGCGTTGAAGTCGAGGGATTACGCGGTCGTTTACCAGGACATTGCCAGTGTGGTGCGCTCGGCCCACGCCGGCAATGCCATTGTGAAAGTGATCATCGAGGCGGCCCTGCTCAACGACGAGGAGAAGGTCATTGCCAGCTACCTGTCCAGGCTGGCCGGGGCTGACTTTGTGAAGACCTCCACCGGCTTTGGGCGGGGGGGGGCGACGGCGGCCGACGTCGCCCTCATGCGGCGGGTGGTTGGCCCAGCGATTGGCGTGAAGGCGGCCGGCGGCGTCAAGAGTCTCGCCGACGCCCAAGCCATGATTACGGCCGGGGCGACCCGCATTGGGGCCAGCGCCGGCGTCAAGATATTAAAAGAGGCAAATCCGTGACCAATGTAGGACAATTTCATAAAATTGTCCTACAATTAGAGATAGAATGATGACGACTTGTAAACGATGTCACCTCGGCCGCTACAAAGAAGCGCGCGTGCCGTACCTGGCCTGGCTCAACGAGCGGATGATCGTCGTACCCGACGTGGCGGCCCACGTCTGCGACGTGTGTGGCTTATTACACTACAATCCCCAGTTCATGGCCCAGATGCAGGATTTGATTGACCTGCACACCACCAGTGAGAGCCAAACGCTGGACATCCAACGTCAATTGCCGCTCCTGGAACGCTTTAGCTGGGAGCGCAGCCGGAGGAGCATCTAAACTATGTCCTCAGTTGAATTACGCAGTTACGTTTTTTTGGATAGTCTGCAACCCCAGCACGCGGCTTTCCTGGGGACGGTGGCGCGGGGTTTCTTGCCCTTGCCGGGGGACGCTTCTTTGTGGATTGAAATTTCGCCAGGTATCGAGATTAACCGGATTACGGACATTGCCCTGAAAGCGACGGACGTGAAGCCGGGGATGCAGATCGTTGAACGGCTCTATGGCCTGCTGGAAGTCCATTCGCACAGCCAGGCCGAAGTGCGGGCGGCCGGGGCGGCCATCCTCGACGCCCTGGGGGTGACGGAACATGACCGGATTAAGCCGCGCGTCGTTTCCAGCCAGATTATTCGCCACATTGACGCCCACCAGGTGCAGTTGATTAACCGGATGCGGCACGGCCACATGATCCTGGCCGGACAGACGATGTACGTGATGGAGGTGCAGCCGGCCGCCTACGCCGCCCTGGCCGCTAACGAAGCGGAGAAGGCGGCCGATCTAAACATATTAGAGGTTATTGCCTTTGGCAGTTTCGGCCGCGTCTACCTGGGCGGCGAAGAGCGGGACATCATGGCCGGCTACCAGTCGGCCATCAGCGCCATCGAGAGCGTGAGCGGCCGGGATACGAGTGGCGGGAAGAATGAGTGAGACGTTACTCTTGCCAGAGATTGACGAAGCTCCTCTGGTCGCTTTTAATGAGTTTAGCCTGCCGGCCCTGAACCTGCCCGACAGCGATGGTGAGCCTATGGAGAACGAACGTGAGCGGTTTCAGATCACTCTCCTGCTAGAAATTCTCTATCATGGCTGGCGGGGGCGGCAGGATTTCTACGCGGCCGGCAATATGTTCCTTTACTATAGTCTGGAGCAGGGCCGGCAGATTATCGAAGAGGTGATCAAACGCAGCCGTCCCCCGCGGGCTTTTCGCGGGCCAGACGTTTTCATCGTCCTTAACGTAGATGGCTCCTTCCGGCGGCAGAAATGGGTCGTCTGGGAGGAAGGCGGCCGTTACCCGGACGTTATTTTTGAGTTCTTTTCTCCTTCAACGGAACAGGCTGATCGAACGACCAAGAAGACGTTGTACGAGCAGACCTTCCGCACCCCGGAATACTATTGGTTTGACCCATTCAGACCGTCGGTGTTCCAGGGCTGGCATTTGGACAGTCGTGGGCAATACCAGCCAGCCACGCCGGATGAACGGGGCTGGTTGTGGAGTCCCAAGCTGCAACTGTGGATCGGCCGCTGGCAAGGCACGTATATGCGGGATCGCGCTGTCTGGTTGCGTTTCTACGACGCCGACGGCCAGTTGGTACCCACCCCGGCCGAGGCGGAGCGCAACCGCGTCGCCGTCGAACGGGCGCGGGCCAACACGGAACGGGCGCGAGCAGAAGCGGAACACACGCAGGCAGAGGCAGC
>JBFMFT010000518.1:0-3321 GCA_040751925.1 Chloroflexota bacterium | reverse complement strand
GGGGATTAGGGGATTTTGGTAAAATGGAATCCCCTAATCTCCTAATCCCCGCCCAACTTACGTGAAAACGAAGTTGCTGCGGGCGGATGAGCCGGAGGCGGTGGCCGAGGCGGCCGACCTGCTGCGCCACGGACATCTGGTGGTTTTCCCGACCGATACGTTATATGGTGTTGGCGCGGACGCTTTTAATGAGGCGGCCGTAGATCGTCTTTACCAGGCCAAGCAGCGCGATTTGGCGAAGGGTATTCCCATCCTGTTGGCTGACGTAGCTGACCTGGATAGGGTCGTGGCCGAGGTTACGGCCGAGGCTGGCTGGCTCATCGAACGGTTCTGGCCTGGCCCGCTGACGCTGGTGTTGCCCAAGAGTGACCGTCTGCCGGCCAATCTATCCCCCAATGAAGGGGTGGCCGTGCGGATTCCTGACCATGAAATAGCCCGGCAGGTCATTCGGGCGGCCGGCGGCGCGGTGGCTACCAGCAGCGCCAATGTGTCTGGTCGACCGCCGGCCCGCACCGTTCAGGAGGCGATGGTAGCCCTGGCGGGTGTGGTAGCGGCCGTGCTGGATGGCGGCCCGGCCGAACGTGGAGTGGCCTCAACGGTACTCGATTGCACGGTCAGGCCACCCCGCCTGCTACGGGCCGGGCCGGTGGACATAGATGGGCAGGATTAACGGATCAGAAGTGATGGCTGCCTTGTACGCATGAGTGGATTAACTGTACCGATTATTCTAACGACCCTGGCGATTATCCTGGCCTTCGCTTCGTATCGGGGTGTGCGGCGGGGCGGGGCGCGGTTCTATACCCTGGAACGAGAAGCGATCTTGCGCCGGGCCAGTTTTACCCTGGCCGGCAGTACTATTCTCTTCCTGGCAGTGATTGGCCTCCTGGTCTACCAGCAACAACTGGCTGGGGCGGCGGCCGGGTCAGGCCCAGCCACCGACGGCGAGCTAACGGCCACTCCTACGACCTTCCTGCAAACTCAGCCACCCACCCCTTCACCATCGCCCACGGTTGACCTGTCTATCCCAACGGTCACGCCAACGCCGGTTATCTGCCGGGCGGTGGTGGATGGAACGGGCGGCGCGGGGCTGATGCTGCGGGAGGAGCCGGCCGGGGCAGAAATCACGATTCTACCCGATGGAACCATCGTTTCGGTCCTGCCGGATGAGCCGATCAGCGATGGCGAATTTACCTGGCGCAGAATCCGCACCGTTAGTCGTGACGAAGGATGGGTGGTAGAGGAATTTTTGACCCTGGGGGACTGTGGTCAGTAGTCAGTTATCAGTAGACAATGACCTGACAATGTTAAATTTGGCAAACGGTAGGGGCGAGGCAACGCGGAGAGGATGCCGCTCAGGGAGACGAATAGCCACCGCGTTGCCTCGCCCCTACTAAATCTAACATTGTCAAATTACCGATAATTATGATCGTTGGCATAGACGCCAGCCGGGCGACGGCCGCCCACCTGACCGGCACCGAGGGATACGCTTATCACCTGATTCACGCCCTGATAAACCACGCAGGGCGATTCGGCGAATCGCGCTACCGCTTGCGGTTGTACTTTAACCGCTTCCCTACTCCTGGCGCGTTTCCAGACCTCCCGTTCGTCGAGCCGGTTATCATACCCTTTCCCCGCCTGTGGACACACCTGCGCCTGGCCTGGGAACTCCACCGGCGGCCGCCCGACGTGTTTTTCACGCCGGCTCACGTGATCCCCTACACCTATCGCGGCCGGAGCGTCGCTACCATACACGATCTGGGCTACCACTACTTCCCAGAGGCGCACACCCGAGGACAGGTGTCTTACCTGCGCTGGAGTACGGCCCACAACGGCCGCCGCGCCCGGCTGATTATTGCCGATTCCCAAGCTACTAAAGAAGACCTGACACGCTTATACACCCTTGACCCAGGCAAAATCAAGGTCATTTACCCTGGCTTGGCGCCGGGTTTACGGCCGGTCACGGATCGGGCTGAATTGGCGGCCGTCCAGCAAAAGTATGACATTCACCCACCCTATCTCCTCTACCTAGGCACGTTGCAGCCGCGCAAGAATCTGGTACGGTTGGTGGAGGCTTATGCCCAGTTGCCCGCGCCGCGCCCCCAGTTGGTTCTGGCCGGTAAGGTCGGCTGGCTGGCCCAACCGATCCTGACGGCCGTCGCCAGCAATCAATCATCCATTACCAATAACCAATTACCTATTCTTCTGCCTGGCTACGTCGCCGAGGAGGACAAGGCTGCCCTCATTTCGGGGGCAATTGGCCTTCTATTCCCCTCACTATACGAAGGATTTGGCTTTCCCGTATTGGAAGGGCAGGTTTGTGGCGTGCCAGTGCTGGCCGCCAATACCAGTTCCCTGCCAGAGATCGCTGGCGAGGGCGCGTTGCTGGTAGACCCGCTGGATACGGCCGGATTGTCGGCGGCTATCCACCGTCTCATTCACGACGAAGCGCTGCGCCAGCGACTCATCCAGGCTGGTTTCGCCAACGCGCAGCAATTTACCTGGCAGCGGGCGGCCGAACAGGTGTTGGCCCTCTTGGAAGAGGTGGCAAGTGGCAGGTAGCAGGTGGCAAGTGGTGGAATCCAAAATCCAAAATCCAAAATCCAAAATCCACATTCTGGGTGTGCCGGTGCATCGCCTAACCATGCGTGAGGTGTTGGAGACCTGCCGGGTTTTCATGGCCGAGGCGCGCCTGCATCAGATTGCTACCATCAATCCCGAATTTGTGATGGCCGCCCAAAAGGACGCCGACTTTCGGCGCATCCTGGGCGAAGCAGAGTTGTGTATTGCCGATGGGATTGGCCTGATTTACGCTTCTCGTTGGCTCGGCCGTCCCCTACCGGAGCGCGTGCCTGGCTCAGAGCTAGTTTATCACCTGGCTGGCCTGGCTGCCCAGGCGGGTTGGCGATTGTTTTTGCTGGGCGCAGGGCCGGGCGTGGCTGAACAGGCGGCGGCCGTCTTCCAGGCCCGCTATCCTGGCCTCACGATAGCTGGCACTTATGCCGGGTCGCCGGCGGCGGCCGAGAATGAGGCGATTGTCCAGCTTATCAACGATAGCCGGGCAGACATCCTCTACGTGGCTTATGGCGCGCCCCGGCAAGACAAGTGGATAGCCCGCAACCGTTACAACCTGACGACGGTGCGCCTGGCTATGGGCGTGGGTGGGGCGTTGGATTTTGTCAGCGGCCGGGCGGCGCGCGCTCCCCGCCTGATGCAGCGATTGGGTCTGGAATGGCTGCACCGGCTCTACCGTGAACCCTGGCGATGGCGGCGAATGTTGGCCCTACCGCAATTTGCGGTGAAGGTGGTGGTGAGCGGCCGACA
>JBFMFT010000517.1:0-3335 GCA_040751925.1 Chloroflexota bacterium | reverse complement strand
CCCCTCTGAACTCCCCCCAGAGCGCAGCGGATCAGAGCAACAGAGTTCAGAGGGGTCAGAGGCCAGAGGTAAATGGGGACACGCACACCCGCACCCCGAGGTCGTCGCGGAAGCTGAAGCGCGGGTCGAGCCTGTCGCGAACCGAACAACCGTTCTGATCCCGATAATACGCGCCGCCTCGTAAAACCATATCCTTTTGATTACGAGGGTCTACTGTCTCAAATTCCCTCGTCGGCCGGTACGGGTAACGTTTACCCCAAAAACTGCGCGTCCACTCCCACACCTGGCCGCTCATATCCAGGCAGCCGTGCGGGCTAAGGCCGGCCGGAAAGCTGCCCACCGCGCAACGGTCGCCAATGCCCGCGTTCTCGTTGTTGGCCCGGTAGAGGATCACCCCCTCCCCCAGCCCCTCCCCCTCGGAGGGAGAGGGGAGTTTCCTCCCCCTGCCAGGGAGGGGGTAGACTTCCTCTTGCTCCAGCTCGTCGCCCCAGGGGTATGCCCGCCGGGTCAGATCGCGGCCGTCCCGTTCGTTCGGCCGGGTTGCGGGGGGGTTAGCCAGGGCTTCTTGGAGGTCTACGACTGTGACCACCTGCGGTTCGGCCGGAATGACCCGCCCACCCCGCGCCGCCTTTTCCCATTCCGCTTCCGAGGGCAGGGTCACCCGGTAGCCGGCCGGCAGCCAGCCCCGTTGCCGCCATCTATGGTCGAGCCAGTCGCCAAAAGCCAGGGCGTCGTACCAGTTGACGGAGGCCACCGGCCAGTTGTCGGGGGCTTGGAGTGGCCTTCCCCCGTGGCGTGGTTTGTGCCCGCTGGCCTGGATAAATTGGCGGAATTGAGCTACCGTCACCGGGAAACGAGCCAGCCAGTATGGTTTGTCCAGACTGTTATTCCAGTGTCCTTTCGTGTCTTTTTCCTCGTCGCCCAGCCAGAATTCACCAGGGGGCACGAAGCACAACCGCATGTCGTCACAATATCGCACACCAGGGCGGGGGTCGCCTAACGAGGCCAGGGCTACGCCGGCGGCCGCGCGCCGGGTGGGCCGGGTCTGATTCAACAACTCGGCGTTCTCGAACAGGGAGGCCAGACGGCCGGCCAGTTCTGACCATAAGGGGCTGCCCTCCGCCTGCCACTCCGCACAAGCGGTGGCGGCTATTTCGGCGGCCGCCAGTTGCCCGTCGGGGGACAAGTCAGTAACCTGACTGTCCAACCCGGCCAGACGACGCAGAAAGGACTGGGCTGTAGGACCGGAATTCAGGCTGAGATAACCGGCCGTCAAGAGGGCCGGCTCGCGCCACCAGCTATCCAAGATAGGGCCGCTTTCCAGGAAAGCGACCATGGCCGGCACGCCCCCTTCGCCGCGCACCACTTCGGCCAGGTAGCGGGCGGCCAGGTATTCCTGGAAGCCCAGGTGGATAAAGCGATAGAGGCCACCCCGCTCCTCCAGCAACGTGCCTCGCTGGCGGGTGTGGGCGATGAAACCGTCCACCAGGGAGGCGTCAGTGGCGTTGGCTCGCAACAACCGGCGTAGTTCGTCCTCGGCCAACTCGCGGCCCTGCTGTTCACCGCGCTGGTGGAGGTGGAAGGCCAGGTGTTGCAGCAGGTCGCGGTGCCTGACCCAGTCGCCGCCGACCTGCTGGCTCAATTCCTCGGCCCCGGCCGCCTCACGGGTGTAATCGGGCCAGAGCAGTACGTCAGTAGCCCTCACGTACAGTTCAGCCCGCTGTTCGGGCAGCCGCCGCTGGCTGAAATGGACGATCAGGAGCATCCGCACCAAGAGGGGAGAGGTTACCAGCCGCTCCGCCTCTTTACCCAGTCGTCGCTGGCGTTCGGCTTCCAGGTGGGCGATGCCCTGCCAAAGAGCATCAGCCTGGCGCTGTTGCTCGTCGGGGTCGTGGGGGAAGACGGAAGTGTAAGCCTGGCGCACCAACCGCTCCACGTGGGTTTCGTCTAACGGCCGCACCCGTACCTGGCGGAAGTCTTTGCCCAGCGCGCTGCGCCCCTGGTAAGCGGCCGTGCGGCAAGTGACGACCACGCGCATCGTGTCGCGGCCGGTGACCAGTTGCTCGATGGCCTGGACGACACGCACGCGGAGGGCCTCGTCAGGCACTTCGTCCAGACCGTCCAGGAGCAGGATGACGGCGCGGCCGTCTTGGAGCAGTCGTTCAAAGAAGTCGGCCGGCAGGCCAAAGCTGGTTTGCGTCTCGATCAGGTGGCGCGAAATGTAAGCGGCCAGGGTGACCTCGTGGGCCTGGGTCAGCGTGGTCTGCCGGGCGAGCGTACGCAGGTGGGTGGCGAAACGGCTCAAGGGCAACAGGATCGGCAAGGGTAGTTCACCCCGGAGGCCCAGTTTTTGCTCGACCAGGGCGGAATCGTCGGCGGCCAGGGCGACAGCCAGCGTGTGGGCGACGTGCTGCAAGACGGTACTCTTGCCACAGCCGGGGCCGCCGGTGATGACCACGCGCCGGCCGAGGGTTAAAATCTGATCGAGGGCGATGGTGCGGAAGGCCGGCGGCGCGCCACCCTCCTGGCGTGGACGCTGGCCGGCCGGCCACGTGTACACGTCAGCTTCCAGAGGCACGTAAACCGTGTCCAGGCTTAGTTCGACCACCTGCTGGTCTTCGCGTTTGATGCCGCGCAGGGTTATCGTGCCGCTGTCCTCAGCCAGCCAGGCCAGGTAGTTGGCGATCTGCTGGCGCAGCCGGTCATCGTCGGCCGCCTGGCCGCCCTGGCCGACGTATTGGTTGATAATGGTGGTGACACTGTTGTTGTCACCTTTGATCGTGACGATCACCTGGCCGGCGAAAACGGCCTGGAAGCGGGGCAGGTTGCCCAGCCGGGCCAGCTCACTTTGTAAGGTCTGGTTGAACCAGGCCCGATCGGTCTCGGCCAAACCCTGGCGGGCGGTGGGCAGCACAGCCAGCCTGTCCAGGAGTTCGTCTAGCTCACGCCGCAGACTTTGGTCGGATAGGCGGCTCTCGACCTGGCGGGCGGCCGTCGCTTCGTCCTTCACCTGCTGGATGAGGTTCGCCAGCAGGTTGGCGCTGACGTTGCCGATGACCGCGCCCAGGGCTATATAGGCCCCGGCTACGTCACCGCTGCGGAAGGCGGCGGCGGCCGGCCACAGGGCGGCGGCGGCCAGGAAAGCATACACCGACTCCACGCCACTTTGCAGCAGGCGCGGCCGCCAGTTCTGCAACCGTTCTTGTAAGGCTTGCTTCCAGGTCTCTACGTTGAAGGCCATCGTCTACTCGTCCACCCCCTCCCTAACCCTCCCCCTGGCAGGGAGAGGGAACGCGCCTCCCCTCTCCCTCGGAGGGAGAGGGGTTGGGGGAGAG
>JBFMFT010000516.1:0-3364 GCA_040751925.1 Chloroflexota bacterium | reverse complement strand
AACCACCTGATCCAGAACGCCGGCTGGGTGGTGCCGCACGACACCCTGCTGGCAAAGGTGTGGGGCTACGAATACCGGGAGGAGACCCATTACCTGCGGCTTTACGTCAACTATTTGCGTAAGAAGATTGAAAAAGACCCGGCCGACCCGCAATACATTTTGACCGAGCGCGGCGTCGGCTACCGCTTCGTGGACTTCAAGAAGAAGAGTGAAACGTGAAACGTGAACATTGAGTCACGTTTCACGCATCACGTTTCACGCCATGTACGATCCCATTCCGCAGGACCCCTTCTTCGCTCTTGTTGGGTCTTATCTAAGTCCAGGTGAGCGGCTGCTGGTGCGCCAGGCTTACGAATTGGCCCGGCGGGCGCACGGCGACCAGCAACGGCGTTCCGGCGAGCCGTTCTTTAGCCACCCTCTGTCTGTCGCTACCTACCTGGCTCAGTACCGCCTGGATGGAGCGGCCGTCGCCGCCGCCTTGTTGCACGACGTAGCCGAGGATACGCGGGTGTCGGTGGCCGACATCGAGGAGCAATTTGGCGCGGAGGTGGCTCAACTGGTGGATGGGGTGACGAAGTTGAAGGACGTGTCGAAGGGGGTGGCCCAGGCGGCCGCCCCTCTGATGACCCCAGAAGAAATCGGCATGGCCTCCCTCCACAAGCTGTTCGAGGCCATGATCCGCGACGTGCGGGTGGTGATCATCAAGCTCTTCGACCGGCTGCACAATATGAGTACGATTGCCCACCTGCCGGCAGCCAAGCAGACCATGAAAGCGGAGGAGACGCTGGCGGTTTACGCGCCACTGGCTAACCGGCTGGGGATGTGGCAACTCAAGAATGATTTAGAAGGGTTGGCCCTGGAGGTGCTGGACAACAAAGCCTACACAGTCCTGAAGCAGCAATTAGATCAGCTGCGCCACGAGCAACGGGCTACCTTCGATACTATCAATCAGGAAATTGTGGCCTGGCTCACCCAGGCCCACATCACGGTTCGCAACGTTCTCCACAGCCCGGAGAACATCTACACCAGCTACCAGGCCATCACCAAAGCCAGCAAGCCCATCCATAGCATTGACCACACCCTGCGCCTGGTTGTGCTATTGGAAGACGCGCCCGCTTGTTACCTGGCTCTCGGCCGTCTGCACGAATTGTGGCGGCCGGTGCCCCACCGTTTCGACGATTACATTGCCGTCCCGCGCAATAACCTGTACCGGGCCTTGCACACGGCCGTCATGCACAGCAGCGGCCATCAGCTAAAAATCCGCCTGCGGACAGTGGATATGTACGAAGTCTCCGAAATTGGCGTCCTAGCCAAATGGGTCTACGCCAACACCCCACTTTGGTCAAAGGGAATTGCCCAGCAGGTGGACGCCCTTTTAGCCAGCATCCAGGAGGAGATGAACCAGGATTTGGAGCGGCCGGGGGCCGGCGTGCAGAACATCGTCGAAGACCTTTTCCGCCACCAGATTGTGATTTATTCGCCGCGTGGAGACATCTTTGAATTGCCCCAGGGGGCGACCCCTCTGGATTTTGCCTACACCATTCACAGCGAGGTGGGGAATCACTGCCGGGCGGCCCTGGTCAACGACAATAATTACCCCCTGGACAAGCCCTTGCAAGACGGCGACCAGGTGCGAATCCTGACGGCCGACCGGGGGCATCCCCACCGCCAATGGCTAAACGAAGACCTGGATTACTTGACCACCAGCCGCGCCCGCACCAAAGCCCGTCGCTGGTTTCGCCGCCTGAGCCGCCACGAAGCGATTGAGCAAGGCCAGAAGGTATTAGAAGAAGAGTTATACCTCCTGGGCCATCCGGCCGGCCACCCCCGCCAGGCGTTGGCGACGCTTTTTGGTTTCGACGACCCAGCCGACCTCTACGCGGCCATCGGCCGGGCCGAATTGCTGCCAGTGGCTATCGGCGTTCGCGTACTGGCCGCCGAATGGCATCGTGAACCGCTGATGGACGTGGGCGGCCGGGTGCGCTCGGAGGAAGGAGAGGAGTTTATCATCACCCAGGCCGGCCACCGCCGCCTACGCTTGTGCCAGGCTTGCCGGCCGCGCCCCGGCCACAGCATCATCGGCCTCATCCGCACAGTTGGCAACGTCACTATCCACCGCGAAGGCTGCCATACCTTGCGCGGCGAGATTCCAGGCGGCCGCTTCCTCAAGCTCGCCTGGGGGGCGGAAGGGACGCGCCAGGTGCGCCTGGTGCGCCTGCGCCTAGACGTATTTGACCGCAAGGGACTTCTCTTTGAAATAGCCCGCTTGCTGCACGAGGAAAACGTCAACATCAAGTCTATCCTGACCCTCGAGCCGCACGACCTGGATGGTCAGGTGGTCATCATGCTGGAATTAGAGGTGGTCAGCCCGCGCCAACTGGTGCGTATTCTCCACCGCACGCAGGCCCTTACTAACGTTTGTTCGGTGCGCTGCCTGCCGGCCGAATCGCCGGTAATGGAACGCGGATGACGCAGATGGGCGCAGATATATCTGACAAGGTGACAAGGTGAGGGGGTGACAAGGTGAAGAAAATGCCAGTTTATGACCGTTGGCAGTATAGAAATCCGCGAGAATCCGCGTTCATCCGCCTCATCCACGTTCTATCTCAAGCCTGCCCACAATATAACCGCTACCACTCCCCCAACGGCCGAGGAAAGTAAATTGACCAAGTCGTTGTTGAGCCAGGGCCAGCCGCGCAACGGCCGGGTGGGCCGGCCGCATCGTTGGTGGATTTTACGCTCGGTATCCTTCTGGCAGGTATCGCAGTAGTAGATGCGCTGGACGGTGGCTCCCAATAAGCTGTCGAACAGTGAACCACCCAGGCCGCCGGCCGCTCCCATTAGGGCCGCCAGTCCCAGGTTGATGTCCCGGCTGAGTAACCCAGCGGCCAGGCCAATCAGCAACCCGCCTAATAGCGAAACGGCCGTACCCAGGGGCGAAATAGCTCCTGACGTGCCGACTTCCACCGGGCGGCCGCTGGTGATGAGGCGAGGCGGCCGGCGAGCCAGTGTGCCTAGTTCGGTGGCCCAGGTGTCGGCGTTGACCGTGGCCATCATGCCCAGGAAGAAGGGGAACCAGAGGGGTGAGCCGGTGATGAAGCTGAGGACGGCCGCGCCACTACCTAGGCCGCCGTTGGCTAGGACTTGCCCCCCATCGCGCCGGTGGCCTTTGTCAAACTTTTCGGCCGCCGCCTGCTTTTCCCGCTCCTTGTAGTGGGAGAGCAGGCTGGAAGTGACGAAGAACAAGCCAAGCAACGCGCCCCACTGCCAACCACCCAGACCAAAGGTGAGTGTGCCGACGACCAACGCAACGGCCGCGCCGGAGGGTGACAAGGACCCTCGCCACAGGGCCAGGCCGGTGATG
>JBFMFT010000515.1:0-3376 GCA_040751925.1 Chloroflexota bacterium | reverse complement strand
CCAACTCCGGGCCAATCTGGCCAGATAGCTCAATGCCCCGTTCGGCCGCCAACAGTCGAAAACTCTCCAGCGCGTCTGAGATCAGGTCGCCCAAAGAGTGAGGAGACTTTTCCAGCACCAGGCCACCCGCATCCAACTGGGCTAACTCAAATAGGTCATCTATCAAATGGTTGAGAGCCAACACGTCGGCGCGAATGGACTGGTAATATCGCCGGACAGTGGCCGGGTCGGTCACAACCTGATCGTGGAGGGCCTCAACCATCGCCCGGATGCCGGTCAGGGGCGTCCGCAGGTCGTGAGAAGTCCAGGCAATCAGGTCGCGGCGCAACACCTCCAATTCCTCGCGGTGGGCGGCCGCTCGCTGCAACTGGGCGGCCATCTCGTTAAAAGCCTGGGCTAATTGAGCCACCTCGTCACGGCCGGGCACGTGGGCGCGGGCGGTCAAGTCTCCGGCCGCCACCTGACGAGCCGTGCCGGCCACCTGGCGCAAACCGTCAGTGACGCTGGCAGCCACAAATACACCGTAGGCCGTGGCGATGATAGCCGTAAAAAGAAGCAAGACGACAGAAAGGGCCAGATCGTGGTCGCTGGCAAACATGAGTTGGGCCATCACCCACATATTGGCAAAGGTCAAGACGGCCCCCCAGCTACAAGTGAAGATGAGGGTCATTCGCAAGGAGGGCGAGCGCGTCCAACCATTGCGGTAGAGAAAGTAGCCTAAACCGAGAGAAAGAACAGAGGTCAGGGTCAGAGTCAGGATCAGGGTGGCCACGTCCTCGACTGGCGGCCGCATCATCACCACCATCACGACGGCCGCCACGAAGAGGGCCAGCCCCAGACCAATCAATAGAATGCGCCAGGGTGGCGCGCTCAACTTGCCTGTATAGGAGTGAATGACAGCTTGATTCATGCTATTCTTGCCCGCGCTACGGGGATTTGGCAACCCCATAGCTCTCGTCCGGCTCAAACTTGTAGCCCACCCCCCACACGGTCAACAACCAGTTGGGGTGGCTGGGGTCTCGTTCAATCTTTTCGCGCACGCGGCGGATATGCACAGTAACCGTGCTGGGATCCACGTAGTCAGAAAAGCCCCAAACGTGTTCCAGCAGTTGGTCGCGGCTAAAGACCTGGCGCGGGTGGCCGGCCATGAACCATAGCAGGTTAAATTCGGTCGCCGTCAGTTCCACCGGCCGCCCCCGTACCTCGACGATGCGGGTTAGGGGATCAATTCGTAGATCGCCAAATTGGAGGGGTCGCTCACCGCGCAGAACGGCCGCGCCCGCCCGCGACCGGCGCAAGACGGCTTTGACGCGGGCCACCAGTTCGGCCGGCGAAAAGGGCTTGGTCACGTAATCGTCGGCCCCTAGCTCCAGGCCATAAATGCGATCCGTCTCCTGGCTGCGGGCCGTCAGCAGGATGACCGGCACACTTCGAGTTTGATCGGTTCGCAGGCGGCGCATGATTTCCAGGCCGTCTACTTGCGGCAACATCACGTCCAGAATGACCAGGGACGGTTGGTAGGCCAGGATAGAGGCCAGGGCGTCGCGGCCAGTGCGGGCAGTCCGCACCTGGTAGCCTTCCCGCTTCAGGTACAGGCTGACCACTTCAACAACGGAAGCCTCGTCGTCTACCACCAGGATTTCTTCGCTGTTCGTTGCTTGCATGATAACTCTCCAGGTAGGGCAATTTTAGAAAATTGCCCTACAATCCATTCTACAGCGAAATGTTACGGCCGCATTACGTTGGAGACACGGATTCAGAGAATTGGCGGATTTTGTGTAGGAACAATCCGCCAATCCTCTGCATCCGTGTTCGGCGTAAGCCTTCTGTAAGGGTTTATCAAGGGTGAGTTAAGGAACTCAACCTATCCTCTCGGTAGGACGACAGGAGACCGGTCGGGTCGGTCTCCCGTCGTCTGTCAATGAATTAGGAGTTGACTATGAAGGAACCACGTCTCCGTTTAGCTACCCTCCTGGGAGCTATCACCAGTCTACCGGCCATGGCCCTTTTTTACCTGGGCCAGCAGCTTATTGGCTTACCATTTGTGCCATTCGACCTGTTCGACTGGCTGGCCCGGGTGCTGCCCGGTGACGTGATTACTCTGGGGATTGATGCCATTGTGCGGCTAATCAACTTGCTCAATCTCGGCCCGACCAGTGAAGCGGCCAAGCGGATTGAGCAGTTACAGGCCATTGGCTTGTTCGTCCTTCTTGGCGCGGCCGCCGGAGTGATCATTGCCTGGCTGTTGCGGCGCGGCCGGCGGCCGGCCGACCGGGTGGGAGCAGTCGTGGGTCTGGTCATGGCCGCCTTCTTCACGCTGATTGAACTGAATCTGAGCCAGGCCAGCCCATCCCCCTTGCTGTTACCCTGGCTGGCGATTTTGCCCATTGGCTGGTGCGGCTTATTGGGCCATTGGTTAGCCAAAGGGAGCGGGCCAGAGATGAGCGACGAAGGGCGGGCCATACGCCGGGCTTTGCTCCTCAAGCTGGCTGGCGGCTCGGCCGGAGTCGCCCTGGGCGCGTGGGGAATTGGCCGGCTGGTCGGGGCGGCAGCCGAGGAAACCGGAGCCAGCCAACCCCTGGCCGAGATCGTTCCTACACCCGTCGCCACGACTCCCCCTACCCCCATACCCCAGGTAACAGCCACAGCCACGATGCGTGACCGCGTCCAGCCAGCTCCAGGCACGCGCCTGGAATTGACGCCGAATAACGAGTTTTATCGCATTGACATCAATACGCGGCCGGTCGTCCTAAACGGCGATTCCTGGGTACTGGAAGTGGCTGGCCTGTTTGACAAGGCCCGGCCGCTTACCCTGACCGACCTGATGGCCTATCCGGCCGTCACCCAAACGATCACCTTGAGTTGCATATCCAACCGCGTCGGCGGCGACCTGATTGGCACGAGCAATTGGACAGGCGTGCGTCTACGCGATTTGGTCAAAGACCTGGGGCTGCGGCCGGAAGCGCGAGAGCTTTTCATTCGGGCGGCCGACGGCTTCTACGAAAGTGTCACCATGGAAGACATTATGGATCCGCGCACGCTGTTGGTATATGGCATGAACGGTGAAACCCTGCCCGTCGAACATGGCTTTCCTCTACGCATATACATCCCCAATCGCTACGGCATGAAGCAGCCGAAGTGGATCACCTACATCGAAGCGATTGACGAGAAGGGAGAGGGATATTGGGTAGAACGGGGGTGGAGCCAGGAAGCCCGGCCGCAAATTGTCTCGGTCATAGACACCGTAGCCCAAGATAATGCACAAAATGGCTTGATTCCAGTCGGAGGTATTGCCTGGGCCGGCGACCGAGGTATTCAGAAAGTGGAAGTGCAAGTAAATGAGGGCTCCTGGAGCGAAGCGGTCTTACGCAACCCA
>JBFMFT010000514.1:0-3389 GCA_040751925.1 Chloroflexota bacterium | reverse complement strand
CGCCACGAAGGGCCAACCTCGGCCGAACGGGCCGCTCACTGGCTGGCCCGCCAACCCCAGGGCGTGGCCATCATCCGCGACGCCACCGGCCAGCCGCACGGCTTCCTCTTGGCCGTCACCATCGAACAGGCGACCGAGGCCGACCTGGCGGTGGACCCGGCCGTGCGCGCCGCCCACCACTACTTGGAACACACCGCCCCCTTGCGGCCGGGGGAGACGGCTACCTATTTTCGCTTCTGGCTGGCCGCCGACAGCTATCAGGACGTGTCGCCGGTGCAGAGCCGCCTCTTTACCAAAATTGTCCAACATTACGTGGCGACGCCGGGGCTGGCCTATACGTTCATCCCTTGCGCCCGGCCAGAGTTTTGGTCCCCCGTCTTCGATTACGCCAGCATCCCCCGCCTCTCCGAACTAGACTTCGAGGTGGACGGCCGTCGCTACGGCCTATATGGTCACGATTGGCGTATCAGACCTCCTCTGGCCTGGTTGGAGATGATGGGCGACCGCGAGGTGGGACTGGAAACCAGCCGGCCGCCCCTGCCAGCCGAGCAACTGGTAGTCTTGAGCCAGTCGGACTTCGAGGCGGCCGTCCGTGAGGCCCTCCGCGCCTTTACCCAGGCCAACACCCTCACCGCCAACCCGCTCCTATCTTCGCGCCTGGTGGTGGACAAGGCCGGCGCGGCGGCCAGTAAGTCGGAACGGGTAGCCGCCCTGCAAAACCTGCTCAAGACGGCCGCCGACAGCCTGCAACACGCTCCCCGCCAGGCCAAGCTTTATCGCGCCCTCCACCACACCTACTTTCAGCCAGCCGCCACTCAGGAGCAGGCGGCCGAATTGCTAGACCTGCCCTTCAGCACCTTTCGCCGCCACCTGACGGCCGGGGTCAAGCACGTCACCGACCTCCTCTGGCAACGGGAAGTCGGCAGCCTCAACCCACCATAACTCCACATTTTCAAGGGAGGCTCTCATGCCAATCGAAACAAAAAAAGTGAACGTCTACGAAAGCGTCGCCCAACAGTTCAACAAGGCGGCCGATCTGATGATGCTCGACCCGGCCATCCGCACCATTTTGGCCCGCACTACCAATGAGATCGTGGTCAATTTTCCGGTGAAGATGGACGACGGCCGCATCGAGGTCTTCACCGGCTACCGTGTGCAACACAACAACGTCCTGGGGCCGTACAAAGGCGGCTTGCGCTACCATCCGGCCGTAGACATAGACGAAGTGCGCGCCCTGGCCACCTGGATGACCTGGAAGACGGCCATCGCCGGTATCCCCATGGGTGGGGCCAAAGGCGGCATCCAACTCGACCCTTCCCAGTACTCCCAGGGCGAGTTAGAGCGCATCAGCCGCCGCTTCACCTTTGCCCTGGGCAGCAACATCGGCCCCGAGTACGACATCCCCGCCCCCGACGTGAACACCAACTCCCAAATCATGGCCTGGATACTAGACACCTATCTCCAGATGATGCCGCCGGAGCGACGCCATGCCAGCACCCACGTCGTCACCGGCAAGCCGGTGGAGTCGGGCGGGAGCATTGGCCGCGACAAGGCTACCGGCCAGGGCGTTGTCTACCTCATCGAGCAGTGGGCCAAAGATAACGACTTCGATCTGAACGGGGCCACCTACTTCGTGCAGGGCTTTGGCAACGTTGGCTCCTGGGCCGCCCGCCTGCTCAAGCCGTTCGGGGCCAGGCTCGTCGCCGTCCAGGATCACACCGGCGCGCTGGCCAACCCGGCCGGGATTGACCCCGACGACCTGGCCGTTTATAGCGGACTGCACCGGGGGATTAGCGGCTACCCCAACGCCACGCCCGTTGACCAGCGGACGTTTATGCCCACCCCGGCCGACATCTTCATTCCGGCCGCCCTGGAAAACCAGATTACCCAGGAGACCGCCACCCTCCTGCGGGTGAAACTGGTGGCCGAGGGGGCCAACGGCCCCACTACCCCCGAAGGCGACGAGGTCTTGCAGCAGCAGGGGATTCACGTCCTGCCCGACATCCTGTGCAACGCTGGCGGCGTCATCGTCAGCTACTTTGAGTGGCTGCAAAACAAGCGCAGCGAATTTTGGGATCTGGCCGAAGTGGACAGCAAGCTACACAAAATCATGCTGGCGGCCTACGAGCGGGTGCAGAAGATGGCCCAGAAGTACGACACGGATTGGCGCACGGCCGCTTACATTGTGGCTCTCTCCCGCTTGGAGAAGGTCTACAAAGAACGGGGCATCTTCCCGTAAAATACCAGGTGCGTTGCACTTCAGAAAGTGCAACGCACCTCTGGACAGGACTACTTTTCAGACAGACTCTAAGGTGCTGTCAAGGGAAAGGGGCCAGCACAACTGAACCCGACTGGAGCTTGAGGCTCTGTATAGGCGTACTCGTCAAGGTAAAGGATAACATTTTTGGCGAGACCCCTTATCTCGTAACTATCCAGTATCGTATCGCCAAACGGCGCGGAGCCAAGCCGCTCATAAGTAAGCGTCTCCCCATTGGGACCGCGCAGGTTATTCAGGTATGCTTCCTCTCTCGGTGGGCCGCCAAAAGCTCCACCTCCAACCTTGATAGGATTTTCCCTGGTGTAGCCGAAGGTTTCGTCTGTCGAGATCGGGCAAGGGCCAGTATTAGTGACCGTGCCAGTTGAGCCGGTAAACTCAACGGATTCCAGGACAGCCTGGAACACAGAACTGCCTTCTTCCTCCCATCGGTTTTCATTGGTAGCTAGATTAGCCCAGGCAAAAGCGAAAAAGAAGCGGTGGTCAACTGTGCGAATGATAATCACCTGGCCTTGCATGGGATCGCCAAACACCACGCCGGTCGTATCTACTGCCAACCCTTCTAGCCCATCCACAGTGACAGGGTAAGGCATGCCAATCTCAATATCCCCACCGGTCTGGCGTCCTACTGCTTCAGCAAAATCATTGATAACATCTTCAAGAGGATCGTCATTGTCGTTGGGTGGGGTGCCGGTTAAGACAATAAGGATCGTCCCCGTACCATTAGAAATGCTGACTTGTCCCGCCATCACTTCCACTTCGTACCCCTCCGGCGGCCGGAACGCAAAGCCACCATCTGTTACCACTTGAAGCTCACCCAGAACTGGCGCGGGTGGCAAGGTTGGGGTACTGGTCGGTGTAGGCGTATTGGTGGGGGTTGGCGTCGGTGTGTCGGTGGGGGACGGTGTAAGAGTGTGTGTGGGAGTAGCGGTTGCGGTAGCCGTGGCCGTAGCTGTCGGTTCCGGCGTATTGGTTGGGACGGGCGTCGCCGTTGGAGTAGGCGATGGCTGGCTGCCGCAACCGGCCGCCAGTCCAGCGAATAGAGAGATAGTAACAAGGATCGTCAGGCTCCAAAGCGGTCTAAACATAGTGGGGAATCCTCCTGTACCAGAAA
>JBFMFT010000513.1:0-3397 GCA_040751925.1 Chloroflexota bacterium | reverse complement strand
GCCGCCACCCCCCAGCCGGCCTGGGAGGTGACTGGCAACCAGGCTAACGCCCTACTAGGTTGGTCGGTTAATACGGCCGACGACGTGAATGGTGATGGCTTTGCCGACGTAATCGTGGGAGCGACCTATTATAGCGATGACAACGTAGACGAGGGCCACGCCTTCGTTTATCATGGCTCGTTGGCCGGTCTAAGCCAATCACCAGATTGGACGGCCGACGGCGACCAGGCCTCCGCCTACTTCGGCGCGGCCGTCAGTGGGGTGGGCGACGTCAATGGCGACGGCTACGATGACGTGATCGTGGGGGCTGACTTCTACGACGGGGGGCAGACGGACGAAGGGGGTACTTACGTTTATCACGGTTCGGCGGTTGGCCTGTCCAACGACCCGGCCTGGGCAGCCCAGGGTGAACAGGCGGCGGCCTTCTTTGGTGGGGCGGCCGGCCCGGCCGGCGACGTGAATGGCGACGGTTATGCGGACGTGATTGTGGGGGCGCGCGGCTACAGCAACGGTCAAACTGAAGAAGGGCGGGCTTACGTTTATTATGGTTCGGCCGCCGGCCTTAGCCCCAATCCAGACTGGATGATGGAAAGCGACCAGGCCCACGCCCGTTTCGGGGCGGCCGTTGGCCCGGCCGGCGACGTCAACGACGACGGCTTCGATGACGTAGTGGTGGGAGCCTGGGCCTTTGACGACGGCCAGAGCGACGAGGGGCGGGCTTTCGTCTACCTCGGTTCAGCCACCGGCCTCAGCCTGACCCCCCACTGGATGGCCGAGAGTGACCAGATCAACGCTCGCTTTGGCTTTGCCGTGAATACGGCCGGCGACGTGAACGGCGATGGCTACGACGACCTGCTCGTTGGCGCGCCCCGTTACGACGATGGCCTGATTGACCAAGGACGAGTTTACCTCTACTTGGGTTCACCGTCAGGCGTGGCCGCCGTACCTGCCTGGATCGTTAGCGGCAGCGTGGCCGGGGCCGATTGGGGGTCGGCGGTGAGTACGGCCGGGGATGCGGACGGCGACGGTTACGACGACGTGATTATCGGGGCTGATTGGTATAGCCACGACGAGACTCAAGAAGGCGCGGCCTTCATTTATAATGGCTCGCCGGCCGGCCTGGGCCTGGCCCCCAACTGGGTTATCGAGAGCGACCAGGAGGGGGCCTGGCTGGGCTTCGCCCTGGGGGCGGCCGGCGACGTGAACGGCGACGACCTGGCCGACGTGATTGTGGGGGCTATCCTCTTCGACGACGGCCAGATGGATGAAGGCTGGGCGGCCGTCTACCTCGGCCATCCACTGTTCCGCCATTACTTCCCCCTCGTCAGGCGGTAAGAAGTAGGTCACGTTTTCAACTTGACCTATCTGCCTAGACCGATCCGTGTTAGAATCTCGGGACGCCATGCAGGCGCGTCGCCCTGCGGAAAGGGCAACGCACCTCTGGGCTGTGAAATAAGGAGGGCATCCATGACGACGCCAGACCCCCGCGACTCATCCCCGGCCGCCCTACCGGACTTGATTAAAGCCTTCACTGGCTTACCGCCCCTGCTCGGTTACGGCGGTCTCGTCCTCGTCGCTGCTATGATCATCCTATCCATCAGTGGCACGCTGCCGGATATCCTGCTAGCCGTGCCGATTGTAGCCCTGATCGCTTTTCTGATCTACGCCTTTATGGGGCATCGCTTCGCTTTGCAGACCAGGCAGGCGGAGATGAGACATGAGGAAAAAATGGTGGAGCTGCGGGCGGAGGAACGGCCGTCCCCGGTCCCAACTGAGGTTCCAGGCGTATCGCCCTCAGAAGGGCAGGCGCCGCCACCAGCCGGCCGTATCGCTGCCGGGGAATGGGAACGTCGCTACCTGGAACACCTCCTGCACCTGTGTGGCTATCCGCCTTCCATGGCCCTGGTGGACATCCGTGAGGCGGGCCTGGGCGGGCAAAAACTAGCTCTAGAACGGATTTTCACGACGCTGGATGTGCCTAACCCGGAAGGGCGGCGCGAGCCGGCCGGCAAGCCCCCCTTTCTGGAGCCGCCGGACGAAGGGGAACGGCGACAACGGGAAGCCGTGTTGACGGCCATGAGCCGGCCGGAAAATAAACGCCTGGTGTTGCTGGGCGCGCCGGGGGCCGGCAAATCTACCCTGGTGAGCTATCTCACCCTTTGCCTGGCTGGCGACCACCTGCGAAGCGAGCGGGTCAACCAGAGCCACTTGCAGCAGCATGGCTGGCAATTAGGCCCCTTGCGGCTGTGGCCGGTGCGGGTCATCCTGCGTGAATACGCTGCTCGTGGTCTCTCCCAGGGCCAGGGTATCTGGGACTTTATGGCCGCGGACCTCAGCCGCCCGGCCGTTCAGTTAGGCGGCTATGTACCCTACCTGAAAGAACGGCTCAACGAGGAGGGCGGAATCCTCTTGTTGGATGGGTTGGATGAGGTGGATAAGGCCAGCCAGGTGCGCCAGGCTCTCAAGACCAACGTGGAGTTATTTGCCCGCAACTTCCCCAAGGTACGGGTGGTCGTCACCAGCCGCCCCTACGCCTATGGCAGTGGCTGGGAACTGAGTGGCTTCCAGGTGACGCGCCTGCTGCCCTTTAGCGACGAGCAAATCCAGGCCTTTATTGAGCAGTGGTACACGGTGATGGGGCAGCAAGACGGCACGCTGGGGCCGGAACGGGCAAAGACTTATCGTGAAGGACTATTGCGACAGGTGAAAAACAATCGTAACTTACGCGAACTGGCCCGCCACCCCCTGCTGCTGACGATGATGGTCTACATCCATCGCGGCCGCGAAGGCGGCGCGCTGCCCCAGCGCCGCGAAGAACTCTACCGCCTGTGCGTCATTCTCCTGCTGGATTTGTGGCGGCGCTCCAAGACGATTCCTGGCCAGGAGACAAAGACGCTGGCCGAGGTCTTAGGCGTGGACACGGAGCGGCTGCTAGAAGCCCTGGCCGAAGTGGCCTTTACCGCCCACCGTGACCAGCCAGACCAGGAGCAAACGGCCGACATCCCCGGTGAGATCCTCTCCGGCAAGCTGCATAAGTACAAAAGCAAAGAGAGCCGGGTGAGCGTGGATGAGATCATTGAGTATGTGCGCGACCGGGCCGGGCTGCTGGAAGACCACGGCCGCAACGCCGACGACACCGATGACGTCTATCGCTTCCCCCATCGCACCTTCCAGGAATACCTGGCCGGGCTGCACCTGCTCAAACAAAACTTCCCTTATGACCTGGCCCGCTACGCCAGCCAAGACCCTGGCCGTTGGCGTGAGGCCCTGCTACTGGCGGCCGCCAGCCAGCGCACCGTACCGTTCACTGTCTGGTCATTGGTGGCCGCCCTCTGCCAGCAGCCACCGCCCCGGACATTGAGCGACTCCCAATCCCCAGCCTTGTGGGGCGCGTTTC
>JBFMFT010000512.1:0-3397 GCA_040751925.1 Chloroflexota bacterium | reverse complement strand
GAGGCTAGAGCGGTGACCTCGGCGTTGCCGGCCAGGCCGCTGCTGTCTAGCAGGTCGTAGAGGGCGACGCGGGCGGCCGGGGGGTCGGCCCGCAGCCGCTGGAAGTTGTGCAGGGTGGGGTCGTCCAGCCCGGCCGCCAGCCGCAGCAAGGCTCTGGCCCGTGAGTCGGTGAACTCTGGCGGGCGTGGGCGGCCGGGGTGGGGGTCGGCCGTCAGCCAGGATAGGAGGCGGTGGGCGAAGACGGCCGTGTGGGTGTCGTCTCGCAGCGATTGAACTAATTTAAGGGCTGAACGTTCAGTAGTCATATTGCCCTCTCAGGCTAACGGATGGCTGTCAACGGAACATGGAACGCGGATGACGCTGAAAGCGCGGATTTACGCTGATTCTCATGCCGACCTACGCGGCCAGGCCGGTTTCCAGTTTGTGCAGCCCTTCCCAGACCCGCATCAACTCCTCCAGGTCGGAGAGGGATTCCAGGTCGGCGGCCATCGCCTCACGCAGTTCCGGCTTGTGCAGGTTGCGGTCGTGCTGGCGCAGCAGCGGCTTGACCAGGTGGTTGTTGAAGTCGCGCTCCGCTTGGGTGGCCTCTAGCCAGAAGAGGCGGCGCAGGCAGGGGAGTAATTCATCATCGCTGAACAGGTCGCTGATGATCTCGCCGAAGATTTTGTTGGTCTTGCTGGCGACGTTGTCCAGCTTGTCGGCGTAGCTGGTTTCCAACGAAGTGTAGGCCGGCCGGGTCGTTGCGCTCTCACCGGGGAATTGAATGGCCAGGTCACTCTCGGCGGCCGTGTCCAGAATGTTAATGACGATCTCTTCCTCGGCGGCCGGAGCCGGTGAGGCGGCCGCACCAGAGTTGTTCGTGGCGTGGGCGGCGGCCGATTGGTCTACGATGGCCTGGGCCTGGGCCAGCACTTCGCGGCGCATGGATTCGGCCCCGTTCAGCACCCCGTCCAGCAGCCGGTCATCTTCGGGTAGGGATAACTCTGTCTCGGCCGTCTGCACGCGGTGGTGGATGGAACGCTCCGGCTTGACCAGTTCGTAGAGGGTGGCCTGCTGGCAGACCTGGCGGAAGTTGGCCCCGACGCGGCCGACCAGCCGCTTGAACGCTTCGTCCAGGGCGAACGATGCGGCCGGCTCGTCGGGCAAAGTGTAGCTGTAACTCTGGCCGTATTCCGCCCGTTGCAGGCGCGACAGAATTTCGTGGGCTTCCAGGGTGCGCTCCAACTCAACCGCGATGATCTCGGCCACTTCGGGCATGAATTGGCCGACGGCCGCCTGCATGACCAGTTCCACCTGGAACAAGATGCGCTTGATGGGTATTTCGATGCCGCTCGTTCCCCAGATGAGGTTATCGTAGGTCACGTCGCGCTCGTCCCAATGCTCCATGCCGTAACTATCCAATAGGGTGTCAATCTCGCGCTGGACGGTATCTTGCACCATGTTCTGCACGCCGTTGAGGGTCGGCCGCAGCAAAGTACGAAATTGCTCGTCGCTATTGGTGCGCTGGCTGAGTTCTACCAGGGCGGTGTGGAAAGCGCGGGGCAACTCCTTTTGCTGGCGGACGAGCAGGTTTTCGTAGCGCCGCTCTTGCAGGCTTTCCCAACTGGTGGTGAAGGGTGGATGGACACCCCGTGCGGCCAACTGCTTCTCGTAATAAAAGCGCAGCGATTGGAGGCCGTTGCGAATACGGGTACCGGCTTCGCGCAACTGGCCGCGCACCCGCTCATTTTGGATGAACTCGATGAGCCGCTGGCGCAGGAAAGGCACTTCGCTCAGTTCCAGGAGGGCTTCGCGCACGTCGGGATGCAGGGGATCCTGGTTGGTCTGTTTGCCCTCGTAATGGAGCTGATCGGCGAAGACCTTCAAGACCCGTTCGGTCTCGCTGGCGAACTCGGCCGGGGCGTGATCAGGGTCCTGGACGTAGAGGGCGGGCGGGGCCATGACCAGGAAATAGGGGCGGTTACGGCCGCGCTGGGCGTACTTCTCCCAGTAGTTGGGGGCGATGTAACGGGTTACTTCTTTGACTTCCCGCTCACTCTCCGGCAGGCCGGCGTTCAGGCGGTCAAAGGCCTGGCGCACGTTGCCCCCGTTGACGGCCACGAAAATTTTGGCCGCCGCCTCGTCCAGGTCGTTACCACTGAGGCCGAACAGCCGGTTCTCCTTGATCCAGTTGACCGCTTGCAAGGATTTCATTTCGTCCACGCGCTGGCGGCCGGCGTCCATGACCAGCACCACCATCGCGTCTTCGCGCTTCATCTCTTCCAGGGTGATGGCTTCGTGCAGGCGCATCCCCGCGCCCAAGCCTGGCACGTCCACGATCCGCAGGTAGCCGTTCATCAAGAGGTTGGGCTGGCCGGCGCGCGGCCGGATGCGAAAGGTGGCCGAACGCAAGAGGCGAATCTGCCGTTGGGGGCTGCCCTTGAAGCTATCCTCGCGCAGGTGGCTAAGGGCTTCGGCGTTGTCCAGGGGCGTAACCTGGGCGGCCGGGGGGCCATTTTTATACAATTCGCGGTTGGCTTCGTAGCTATCCAGGCAGTCCACCAGGATTTCCAGGTATTCGTCGCGCTCGGTCTTGGCCGATTCGCGGTTCTGGGCCATGAGGCCGGTGATGGCGGCGCGGGCCTGGTCGCGCTCGCCGTCGTTGGTCACGTCAAATTCGTCTACCTCGGCCAATTGGCACAGGCGGCGCACGCGGCTGGCGAATTCGTCTCGGCTCCAATAATCCAGGGTGAGTGATTCGGCCTGCCCTTCGGCCACCTGCTCGATGTAGATGATGGTACCGGTGACGGCCGTGACCGCGCCGGTGGGCAGCAGGTTGCGGCCGAGGAGGGCGTTAATCAAGGTGCTTTTGCCCACCCCCGTCCCGCCAAAGAAGACCAGGGTATAAGTGCGTTGGGCGAGAATCTTCTCGGCTTCGTCTATGCTAAATTGGGCCTGGGGGACGGCCCGGATGAGATAATCGCGGCTGGCGTCAATAGCCCGCTGCAGTTGGACCCACTGCTCGACCTGGGCCGGGCTGACGTGGGGGAGGGTGGCTAAGGAGGCGCGTAGGGCGTCGTATTTGTCGGCTTTCTTAGGAGAACTCATGTATTACTTCCTCTGAATGATTGGCCTAGCGGCTGCGGGTGAAAGGTTGTCATCCTTATCTCAACTGATAGCTAATACGTGAGTGGGGCGAAAAGGTTGCGGCCGGCCGGTATGAATACGGAAATAAGAAATCTAACGCCAGGCCGCCAGGCCGCTAAGAGCCAAACCTTTTGCGCCCTTGCCCCCTTGCGTCCTTGCCTTACTAAACAGCCTGTTTAACCCTTTGTTGTACACTACACTCAAAAAAGGCCCCGGCTGTGGTCGCTCTCCCCCCCCCCCCCCCCCGGCCCCACAGGCCGCCGCTTGGGTG
>JBFMFT010000511.1:0-3412 GCA_040751925.1 Chloroflexota bacterium | reverse complement strand
TGGTCGTCTACGCCTTGCCCTGGCTGTTTCCCCACTATTACCCCGCTCCGGCCGACCTTACCCCTCTCGACTTGCTCCGTTTCGAGGCGGAGACAGGGGCGTTGGGGACGACTTCGGGAGCTGATTATCTGCCGATATGGGTGGAGCAGCCGCCACCGGCGGCGACGTTGTGGCCGTTGTATGAGGCAAGCAGCCCGCACTACGTCATCCCTCGATTGGATATGACCACTTTGCCGCCTGGGGCGACGATTAGCCAGGCCCATTACGGCCTGACGACGGCCGAACTCAGCCTGGACAGCCCGGCCGCTTTCCAGGCCCGCTTTCATTGGTACTATTTCCCTGGCTGGACGGCTGAGTTGGACGGCCGGCCGCTAGAGGTCTTCCCCAGTGGGCCGCACGGATTGTTGACCACTGAAATTCCGGCCGGCCGCCACACTCTGACTCTCACCTTTGGCGACACACCCCTGCGCCGTTTTGCCAACGGACTATCGTTGGTTAGTCTGGTGGTATTTGTGGGGTTATTGGTAATTGGTAATTGGCGATTGGCAGGTGGCAGGTGGCAAGTAGCGGGTGGCAGGTGGCAAGTAGCGGGTGGCAGGTGGCAAGTAGCGGGTGGCAGGTGGCAAGTAGCGGGTGGCAGGTGGCGGGTGGCGGGTGGCAGGTGGCAGGTGGCAGGTGGCGGGTGGCAAGTAGCGGGTGGCAGGTGGCAAGTAGCGGGTGGCAGGTGGCCTGCAATTACCAATTACCAATGGCTAATTACCATTGTCCTCGGTGTAGGGCTTTTTATCTTCAAGACCGCTTACCTCGACCGGGTGGATAACCCTTTTCGCTATAGTCGGTTTGACGGCCGCCAGGTGACGGGGGTGGATGTTCCCTTGCAGGTGAACTTTGGCGGGCAGATGGTCTTGATGGGTTATGACTTGGCGGGGGCGACGGTGGCCGCCGATGAGCCGCTGGATTTGACCCTCTACTGGCGCATAATCCCACCCCTGACGACCGAATATAGTGTGGCGGTTCACCTGGTAGACGACCAGGGGCGGCGGTTTGGGCAGGCGGATAGCCAGCACCCGGCCGGCTACCCGGTGACACGCTGGCTGGCCGACCAGTACGGCCGCGACCTGCACAGCCTCACTCCCTGGCCTGGCACACCGCCGGGCGAGTACACGTTGTTGGTAAGCGTTTACGATCAGCCGAGCGGCCGGCGGCTGGACGTGTTGGACGGGAGCGGCCGCTCCACCGGCGCGACTTACGCGCTGGCGGTGGTTCAGGTGGGGCGGCCGGCCCGTTGGCCCGCGCCGTCAGAGGTGGTCACTAGGCCGGTTCTGGCGGCCGACCTGGGCGGCCAGATGCAGTTGTCGGGGCTGGACGGGCTGGCCGGGGAGGTAGAGGTCGGCCATCCCTTGCACTTTACCCTGTTCTGGCAGGCGACGGCCGCTCCGACAGGCGATTACCAGGCCCGTTTGCGGCTGCTGGCGGCCGGCGGCCGGGTGGCGGCGGAGGCCATCTTTCCACCCGGCCGGGCCGATTACCCCACGTCGCAGTGGGCGGCCGGGGAGATGGTGCGCGACGGCCGCGCCTTTCTCGTTCCGGCCGTCTACCAGCAACAGCCAGTGGTGGCCGGCCGCTATGGGCTATGGCTGGACTTATTGGATGGAGACGAGCGGCCGCTGGCGGCCGGGGTTGAATTGGGCCAGGTGGAGGTGGTGGTTCCGCCCAGGCGGTTCGGGCGGCCGTCGCCGGTCTATCCAACGGCCGTCGCCTTTGGTGAAGCAGCTACCCTCGTGGGGTACAACGTCAGCCCGACCAGCCTGGCCGCCGGCGACACTCTCAACCTGACCTTGTTCTGGGAGGCGATGGTCCCGGCCGACCGCAGCTACACGGTCTTTGTCCATCTGGTGGGCGCAGACCAGGTTATCTACGCCCAGCAAGACCAGCTACCGGCGGCCGGGGGGCGGCCGACCACCGGCTGGTTGGCGGGCGAAATCATCGAGGACGCTTATCAGTTGACGGTGAGGGCCGACGCCCCGGCCGGTCTTTATCAGCTCCGCGTCGGTCTTTATGACCCTGGCAGTGGGGAGCGGTTGCTGGCGACGGGTGGGGACGGCCGGGCTTTGGGTGACTATTTCCCGTTACCGACTCCAATTACCATTCAGTAGTCACGCTTCCGGCGTGATAACCTTTGGTCGCAGCCTTTGTCACGCTCCAAACGTGTTTGTCACGTTCCAAACGTGACCTACGGTACTACTAACGGGGATTTGCCAATCCCCTTCGAGCATTGACTGGGAGGTGGCACGCTGGAACGGTGACGGGCAGGGTTTAGCTTGCTCCTCCCGTTGAATCCATTTTCGCGATTTAATAGCGGGATATTGACACTGGCACCTCGAGGTAGGGGTTGTGTTTTTAACATTCAGCTTCCCGGTGCAGCGGGAGGCGGCGGTGGCTAAGGGGGCGCCACGTTCCAAACACGACCTACGGTACTACCAGCCAACTTCCAGGCGGGCGATCAAGCGGTAGGGTAAACCGGCCTGCCGCATCTTGGCCTGGGTGGTAGCCACCGGGTACTCCACCCGCCGGTATTCCCAGGTCAGTTCATCGGTATCCAGGAGGGCGTAGGCGGCGCGGGGGTCGCTGTCGCGGGGCTGCCCAACGCTGCCGGGGTTAATAATCAGGCGCAGGTCGCCCAAGAAAACGGGCTGCTGGTAAACCGGCCGGTAGACAGCCAGGCGGGTAGGGTTGACCTGCTGAAAAATAATGGGCACGTGGGAATGTCCTACCAGGCAATAAGGGGTCTCGAAGTGAGCGAAGTTGGCGGCGGCCGTCTCGCCATCCGTAACATATTCCCAAATGGGTTGGCGAGGACTGGCATGGGCCAGGGTGAAAGGTGGATGAACCAACAGAGGGGGAAGGTTGTCCAGGTAGGCGCGGCTCTCTTCGGTCAGTTGGCGGCGCGTCCACAGGATGGCCGTCTGGGCCTCCGGGTTGAATTCCTCCACCGGCAATTTGCCCAAGATGGCCCAATCGTGGTTGCCCGACAGACAGACGGGGTTGTAGCTTCGCACCAGGGCCACACATTCGTTGGGGTCTGGCCCATAGCCGATCACGTCGCCCAGGCACCACATCTGTTCCCACTCTCCGGCCGCGTCGGCCAGCACCGCTTCCAGGGCGGCTAGATTGGCGTGAATGTCGGAAATGACCAGTATCCGCACCGGCAATTCTCCTGCTAGAAAATCCACGAAAGACACGAAGTTTCACGAAAGGAGAATAATACCACTAACGGCCGAAGGCGGTATAATTGGCAACTGGTAATTGGTAATTACCAATTGCCAATGACCCATTACCATTATGCCCATCCTGGACGACAAGACTCTCGACTTTAGCAGCAACAGCGACGAACAGACGGTGCGCCTGGGGG
>JBFMFT010000510.1:0-3424 GCA_040751925.1 Chloroflexota bacterium | reverse complement strand
CTCGGCCGGCTGCCGGCGACCCCTCTCTTTACAACGGTCGCCTCCTTCTTGTCTCTGTTCTTCGTCGCCGTAACCACCGGCCTGTTGGTGTGGGATTTGGAAAAGCCCGAACGCTTCCTGACCATTCTCACCCGGCCGCAGTGGCGGTCATGGCTGGCGCGTGGGGCTTTTATTCTGATTGGCTTTTCGGCCGTCGTGAGCTTATTCTTTCTTGGCTATCTGTTGCGAGCGGAGCGACTGGCACAAGTACTCATCTGGCCAGGCGCGATCCTGGGTGTTCTGTCGGCCGTTTATACGGCCTTCCTCTTTGCCCAGGCCGAAGGGCGCGATTTGTGGCAGAGTCCTCTGCTGCCCTGGCATTTGCTGGTGCAGTCCGTCATGGCTGGCGCGGCCGGGCTGTTCATCGCCGGCCTATTCACCGGCCTGCCGGCCGTCGCCACCCGCTCTCTGGTCTGGACGTTCGGCTTGAGTATCCTGGCGAACCTGTTCATTACCGTCGCTGGCGAGTTTGGCATACCCCACGCCAGTCAAGTGGCGGCCACGGCCGCCCGCATGATTACGCACGGCCGTTACCAGGGGTATTACAGGTTCAGCCTGGCGGCCGGGCTATTGTTGCCACTCCTGTTGGTTGTTTTAGCTCCCACTTCGCCGATGGCGCTGGCGGCGGCCGGGGGCTTGTCCCTGACCGGCCTCTTTGCCTACGAATGGGTCTTCGTCATGGCTCCGCAGCAAGCGCCGAATAACTGATTGGATATAATGCCCCAAGAAATCATCCCCCTCCCCCCCATCCACACGGCCGACGGCACACGCCTGGCCCAGTACCCACCCCCTAAGCAGTGGGACGATTGGGTGGAGTGGGACGCCCAACGGTGGCCGCGCAAAGAGGCTCGCCACTATATGTTGGTGCCGACGGTCTGCTTCAATTGCGAGTCGGCCTGTGGCCTGCTGGCCTGGATTGACAAAGAGACGATGCGGGTGCGGAAGTTCGAGGGCAACCCGGCCCACCCCGGCAGTCGCGGCCGTAACTGCGCCAAAGGCCCGGCCACCATCAACCAGATCAACGACCCCGACCGCATCCTCTACCCACTCAAGCGGGCCGGCCGGCGGGGCGAAGGGAAATGGGTGCGGGTGACGTGGGAGGAAGCATTAAAAGACATCGGCGGCCGTATCCGCCGCGCTTTCCAGGAAGAACGACACAATGAGGTGATGTACCACGTGGGACGGCCGGGCCACGACGGGGTCATGGAGTGGATTCTGCCCGCCTGGGGAGTGGATGGACACAACTCCCACACCAATATCTGCTCCTCTGGCGCACGGGCCGGCTACGCCTTCTGGATGGGCTTTGACCGCCCCAGCCCCGACCACGCCAACGCCAACGTCATCCTGCTCATCAGCAGCCACCTGGAAACCGGCCATTATTTCAACCCTCACGCCCAGCGCATCATCGAGGGCAAGATGAACGGGGCGAAACTGATCGTCATGGACACCCGGCTGTCCAACACGGCTTCCATGGCCGACACCTGGATTGCCCCCTGGCCTGGCTCCGAGGCGGCCATTCTGCTGGCGATTGCCAACTACCTGTTGACGACCGGCCGCTACGACCGCGACTTTGTACGGCGGTGGGTGAATTGGGAACAGTCCATGGACGAGGGGCAAGAGTTTGAGGAGTTCGAGGCGTTCCTGAAAGCTCACTACGCCCGCTACACCTTTGAGTTTGCCGCCCAGGAGTCGGGGGTGGAGGCGGCCGTCCTGCGCGGGATCGCCGAAGACGTGGCTAACTGCGGCGGCAAGCTGGCGACCCACAACTGGCGCAGCGCGGGGTCTGGCAACCTGGGCGGCTGGCAGGTGGCCCGCTGCCTGTGGTTCCTCAACGTGCTGACTGGCAGTGTCGGCGTGGAGGGTGGCACGTCGGCCAACGCCTGGGACAAGTGGGTGCCCCGGCCGCCCAAGCTGGCCCCCCACGTCAAGCGCTGGAACGAATTGACCTGGCCGCTCGAATACCCCCTGGCCTTCTACGAGATGAGCATCTTGCTGCCTCATTTCCTCAAAGAGGGGCGGGGCAAGCTGGATGTGTACTTTACCCGCGTCTACAACCCCCTGTGGACCAACCCTGACGGCTTCTCCTGGCTAGAAGTCTTACGCGACGAAACCAAAATTGGCCTGCACGTGGCCCTCACCCCCACCTGGAGTGAGAGCGCGTGGTGGGCCGATTACGTCCTGCCCATGGGCCACGCCTCCGAGCGCCACGACCTGATGAGCCAGGAGACCCACGCCGGCCAATGGCTGGCCTTTCGCCAGCCGGTTATGCGGGTGGCGATGGATCGGCTCGGTCGGAAGGTCAACCGCACCTACGAGGCCAATCCCGGCCAGGTGTGGGAGGAGACCGAGTTCTGGATTGACCTGAGTTGGGAGATTGACCCCGACGGCGCGTTGGGTATTCGCCAATACTTTGAGTCCCCTTACCGGCCGGGCCAGCCTATCACCGTGGACGAATACTTTGGCTGGATGTTCGACCACAGTGTGCCGGGTTTGCCAGAGGCGGCGGCCCAGGAGCATCTGACCCCTCTGGCTTACATGCGTCAGTACGGGGCGTTCGAGATCCGGCGCGGCCCCCAGGCCGAATATGACCGGCCGCTATCCGCCCAGGAATTAGCTCATACCCAGGTGGATGAGAAAACCGGCATTATTTACACACGCGAACCGGCCGCTCCCCCATCCAACATTGTCCCCGTACCCGCGCCGGTGGCCACCGAGATGGGCCGGCCGGTCGGCGTGTTGATTGATGGGGAGGCCAAATTTGGCTTCCGCACCCCCTCGCGCAAGCTGGAATTTTTCTCCACCACCCTGCGCGACTTCGGCTGGCCCGAACTGGCCTTGCCGGAGTACGTCGAAAGCCACGTTCATCCCAGCCAGATTAACCGCGACGCTGGCGAATTCATCCTCATTTCCACCTACCGCCTGCCGACCCTGATCCACACCCGCTCGGCCAACGCCAAGTGGCTGATAGAGATTTCCCATTCTAACCCGACCTGGTTGCACACCTCGGATGCGGCCCGCCTGGGCCTGAAGAATGGCGATCTGGTGCGGGTGGAAACGGAAGTTGGCTATTTTGTGGACAAGGTGTGGGTGACGGAGGGAATCCGGCCGGGGGTTATCGCCTGTTCCCACCACCTCGGCCGTTGGCGGCTGGCCGAAGGCGACGGCGTCAGCCGCCAGGCCTCGGCCTTGGTAGACCTCAACGAAAAGGACGGCCGCTGGCAATTGCGACAATTACAGGGCGTCCAGTCCTATTCATCCAGCGATCCCGACACCAAGCGTATCTGGTGGACAGACGCCGGCGTCCACCAAAACCTGACTTTCCCGGTCCAGCCGGACCCCATCAGTGGGATGCACTGTTGGCACCAAAAGGTCACGGTGACGCCGG
>JBFMFT010000051.1:0-17660 GCA_040751925.1 Chloroflexota bacterium | reverse complement strand
GGGGAGGTATTTATTCCCTCTCCCTCTGCTCCCTCTCCCTCTTAGGGAGGGCGTGGGGTGCAGAGGCAGGAGAGTTGCAGCAGTTGACAATTCCCTCTCCCTCTGCTCCCTCTCCCTCTTAGGGAGAGGGTTGGGGTGAGGGTGGGTCTGGTCAGGTCAATACCTTCCCTCTTACTCTTACAGGTCTCGGCGGGCAAAGCTCCATAGGGCCAGAGCCAGCAAAACCAGCACGTATAGAACAGCGTAAACGATCATAGCGTTGCTAGGCTGGGAGGCCACTACAAAGGGCCCGGCAAAATCATCTCCGAGAAGGGTTTGGGGCTGAAAGAGGGAGGACGCTTTCTTCCACAGCACCTCACCGGGCATGATGAGGCTGGCGAGGATACCAATGTCTACGGCCGTCTCATTTCGCAAGATCGCCCCAATCTGCTCCACCCAGCCGCCGACGAAGGCCAGCCCATAGAGCATAAAGGCCATCGCCCCGTTAGCCAGGGTGGACAGGCGGGTACCGCCGGCGATGCTAATAGTCAGCACGACCAGCGCTTCCAGGTACATCAGGGCCAACCCCAGCACAATGTTATGAGTGACAAAGCCGGCCCGTAGATAGACAATGAGGATGATGCCGCCGGAGAGCAGGAGCAAGTATAGCAGGATGAGAAAGGCGAAGCCTATCCATTTACCCATGATGACTTCCCAACGGCGAATGGGCTTGGTCAGCAGGGTTTCGATGGTGTGGGAATCAATTTCACCGGAGACGGCCGCCACCGAAATCAGAACAGCCATCATCACCATCAGGAAATTGGTAGCGTAGAGGCCGGCCAGGGAGAAAAAGAGGAAGGGGACCCGGGCTTCTTGTGGACTCAGGTATCTGGTTACGTCCACGTAGATAAAGTGAAAGCCCAGACCAAAGACAATCAGAAAGAGGAGGCCCATTAGCAGGGCCACCCACAATACGCGGCGGCGTTGGGTCTCGCGGACGGTCAGGCGGGCGATGGTTAATGTGGTATTGAAGGTCATAGCTCAAGTGGCAGGTAGCAGGTGGCAGGTGGCAGGTCAGACTTGCCACCTGCCACTTGCTACTTGCCACATTTTACTTCAGCACCCCAATCCGCCTCAACTTCACCTCTAGCTCTTGGGCCGTCTCGGCCATGCCATCGGCGATGCTGGGATAGACCAGCCAAACCAGGGTGAGGCCAAACCAGCCGCCGGTGAGGACGCGCAGGAGGGGGGTGCTTTCGCGCAGGGGAAAGATGCTTTGCAGGAAGGTGGCAAGCCCGGCGATGCCCAGGTCGTTAAAGAGAGAAGGCCAGTAGCCGAAAAGCTGGCTAAAACCATCCAGCCCAATCGGCCCCATGCCGATTACGATGAAAGGGAGTAGGCGCAGGGGTTTGATATGGAACCAGCGACGCAGGAGGCCATAGAGCAGGCCACCGATCAAGACGAAGCCATAAATGGCGATGTCTCGCTCGCACAGGGCCAGTTTGTATCCCATTTGGGCATTGCCGAGGAATTGGCGGGCGGCGGCAAATAGCTGGCCGGTGTTGTCGGGTGAAATTCCGGCAAATTCGGGTAGCTGGCCCACGTAAGACTCTAACGGCCGCAACTCTAGCCCGGCCATCTCGCGGGGATAGGCGTATTGCTCGCCAAATAAGAAAAAAGAGCGAAAAGCCATCTGGTGGCACATGGGCTTGTAGAGGGTGTAAATGAGGCGGCCGGGCCCCGTCCACCCCGCTGCCATCAATACCGGCGCGAGGAAGGGCAGCCCGACGTAGACGGCCGCCACCACGTTGAACACGGCCAGCCAATGCCGGCTGAACCAGTATAAAAAGCGGTCGGCCGTGATCACCACACTGCGTTGCCAGCCGGTGACGGGTTGGGAAGTGGACATTCGTCGTTTGAGTTCCTTCGAGTTCCTTGAGTTCCCTGGGAACTAAGGGAACTTGCGGGAACTCATAAGCGGACAGTTACTAATTACTCTTCATCGTATCAGCCAGGTAGCCCTCAATCTGCTCGCCGGTCATGGGGCCGCGATGGACGGCCGTTACTATCCCTTCGGGGTTGACGAAGTAGCTGGAGGGCAGGGTGAAGGCCGCGCCGTACAGCGTGCCGACTCGAGCCCTTTCGTCCAGGAGGGGGGTGAAGGTCAGGCCCATTTCCTCGTAGAAGAAGGGGCGGACGACTTCGGCCGTCTCGTCCTGGTCAAGAGCCAGGATAACCAGTCCTTGCTCCTGATACTTTTCGTAAATAGCCTGCAATTCGGGCATCTCGATCCGGCAGGGGCCGCACCAGGTGGCCCAGAAGTTGAGGATGACCGGCCGGCCGCGAAAATCTTTCAGGCCCACAGGCTGGCCGTCCAGGTCATTCAGGACAAAATCGGGAGCTTGATCGCCCACCCGCACGTAGCTGAAATCACTATTCGCCACCTGCCCCACCCCCGGCTGGCTGGTGGCGAAATTGGGTACTTGTTCCAGGATGGTGGCCCCGGGTTCGGCCGGGGCTTCTCGCTGGAAGAGGTTGCTGCCAAACAAGAGCATGGCCACGGCCGCCCCCAACAAAGCAAAACCCAACACCAGCAGCAAGGGATTACGGCCGCGTGGTTGGGAGGTAACAGGTTCGGAATTTTGCATAGGGGTAATTGGTAATTGGTAACTGGCAATTGGTGATTAGCCAATTACCAGTTACCAATTGCCTAACTGAAGAGGGCTATCAGCCTATCCTCGATGTCGGCAAACCAGATCGCCAGGTCGGGCGGGATAAGCGAGTTGAAGCTGGCTAACTGGCCGCTCAACAGCAAGAGGCCCAGGATGATAAAGAGCGCGCCGCTGACCAGTTGGGTGGAGTGCAGGTGGAGGGTCGTCTTGACGTTGCCGCCGCCGGTGTAAACCCACAACGCCACCCCCGCTACGGCCGCCACCAGGAGGCCGATTTCGTGGGCGGCCGTGAACGTCCGGCCGGCCATAAAGTCCAGGGTAAAGGCGTATTGGGCGACGGCGACCAGGATACGCCAGATGGCTAAGGCCCAAATCAAGCCCACCACCAACGTATAGGTATTCCACTGCCAGCCCTTGCCGCGCAGGAGTCGCCAGAACAGGCTTTGGCGGCTGGCCCGGCCGAAGAAAGTGGAGACCAGAATCAAGGGCAGCCCCAGACCCAGGGTGTAAATGAACAGCAGCATCATCCCGCGTAAGACCGAGCCGGTGGTCGCCGCCAAAGTCAGCACGGTGCCCAGGATCGGCCCCACGCAACTGGTCCAGCCGACGGCGAAGGTCAGGCCAAAGAGAAAGGAGCGGCCGAGACTGGCCTCACCGGCGGCGTCCTCACGTTGGAAGCCGGTGAAACCTTTGCCCAGGAGGCTCATCACGCCAAAGGCCACGACCAGGGAGCCACCGATGATCAGGATGAGGTCTTTGCTTTGCAGCAGGACGCGGCCGACGGCCGAGGCCCCCGCGCCTAACAAGCTGAACATCGTCCCCAGACCGAGCATGAAGACCAGGGTATTGAGGGCGATGCTCTTTCGGCCGCTCTGGAAAGCGAAGGCAAAGTAAGCGGGCAGGATGGGTAGGGTGCAGGGCGAGGCGAAACTGAGCAGTCCGCCGACGAAGGAGAGAAAGGCCAGGGCCAGGAAAGGTTGGGTTTGCAGGCCAAAGCTAAACTCCGAGGCCGGCGTGGAACGGTCGTTCAGTGTGCCAATGATTAGAAAGATGAGGATGAGTAAGGCAACACCCATGAGGATGAGTCGCATGGGCGAAAGGGAGCGAATGGGTTGGCGGATAGACTTCAACATGGGTTTTTCATTGGGTAGGGCAGGTTTTTAACTTGCCCTATTCTTCTTGCAAGAGTTGTCGCAATAACAGAATATCTTGGCGCAGGTTGCGCTGGCGGTTGGCGAGATAATAGACGTAGCCCAGGCCAATGAGCCACATGACCACGTAGCCGAGCAGCATATAGTTGTTGAATTGGTTGGGGTCGGCCGCCTGCCACAACACGCCCACGTAGGTCACGTTGCCAACTGGACCCGTCACGTTACCAACGTGACCGACGAGGAGTTCTCTCGCCTTCATCTTCAAGACCGTAACCTCGTCCATCAAGCCTTGCAGGCGAATCCGGTTAAGCAGCCAGGTCAGGTAAAGCAGGGAAAAGGTCAGCGTGGCTACCGTCAGGGTAATGCCCATTCGGGCCGAATCCAGGCCAGGGGCGATTTCCTGCAAACCTTCTGTCGCGCCCTGGGCTGATTCTAGCGTGCCGCCAAAGACCACCGGGTGAATGTCGCGCAGCAGGCGCACGCTGAAGTAGGTCATCAAGACGGTGACGAAGGCGGCAATGACGTAGACGGCCGCAAACCGGCCGCGCTTCCCTTCATCCTCCACCGCCCCGCGCAGCATGAAGTAGGCGACGTAGACCAGCCACATGACTGTAATCAGGGTCAGGCGCGGACTCCACAGCCACCAGGTGTTCCAGGCCGGCCGCCCCCAGATGGAGCCGGCGGCCGTCGTCATGGTGGTAAAGACCAGGCCAATTTCCACCGAGGCCATCGCCAGAGTATCCCACCTGCGCTCCGGCCGGCGCAGATACAGCACCCCGGCCACCAGGGCTACGAAGTAAGCGACGGCCGCCACCCAGGCCGACCCCACGTGAAAATAGAAAATCCGCTGGACGTTGCCCATGGTGATCTCATTGGGGGCAAAGAAGAAGGTCATCAACAGGCTAACCACGACCATAGCGGCCGAGAGCCAGTTCAGAAAGGGAATGGTGCGATTTAAACGTGTAGACGACATATTTGGTAAGGTTCTCGGCCTGCTCAGGTCCCCTGCATACGCAGTGGGTCGCTGCTCAACTGAAACTGTTGGCCCGGGCTATCCAGTAGTACATAGTAATCCTGAAGCCAATCACGACCTAAAATGACAAATGGATAGGGCGTGAGAACAACTTCCATCTTTTTACCAGGCTTGCCCGCAAAGGACAGGTAGGCATCGTAGGTATATACAGGAGTCTTCACCGCGTTGGCGTCTTCCAGGTTCAGTCGGCCAATCGGGTATAGTTTGAGTCTATCCACAAACGCTTCCGGCACGGCCGTGACGTCTGCTCCCGTGTCCAGCAAAGCCGCTACTTCAAGCCGTGGCTGGCGGCGAACAACGCCGGTTACAGTCACGGGCAAAACAATAGCTGGGGGATCGAAGTTGGTGTCGTAGGGGGTCATGGGCGCACAACGCGAACAGAGGGCATACGAACCGTTCGAGGTGAATCAGGGGAGACTTTCTCAATGTAGCAAACGATAGGCCCGAAACGTTCACGCACCTGGTCGAGCAAGGCAAGTTTCTCACCGCCATTCGCAACGACTTTACCTTGATAGATGGCAACATATTGGCCAGCATACTGCTCAAGCAAAGCGGGTCTCAGTTGCTCAAATGCGGCGACTTCTTGCTCAAACGCCTGGGTGATTTTGCTCGTTTTTGACTCGTCCAGGTATTCAGAGACCCATTCAACGACGAGAGCATCGGTTGTTTTTTGCTGGGCAGCCGCTTTTTTACGGACAGCCTCATATAACTCTGGGGGAAATGTGACCACGTTCTGCATTTCTGCCTCCATGCGCCTGGCGCTCTTATACAACGATTTCCTCTCAATGGCAGGATATTGCCGTTCTTGTTCTCGTTCCACGTAAGTCATGGACTATTAGACATTATCGGAAACAGTCTTTTGTCATGCAAAGACGCAAAGGAATTTTTCTCTTGGCGACTTTGCGTGAGCTTTCTTACTTCCAATCTATTCTTCAACCACGTAATGATACGTCAGAAACCCGGCCGTCAACATCAGCGTATCAAAAGCGATGACCAGGGCCACCGGAAAGCGCACCTCGGCCCAGGGCGGTGGTTGGGGCAAGAGGTAAGCGGAAGCGGCCGTAGCCGCGGCCAGGACGGCCGGCAGGGTCAAGGGCAGCAACAAGACCGGCAGCAACACCTCCCGCGAGCGCGTTTGCACCGAGATCGAAGTCACCAGCACACCGGCCGCCACGTAGCCAATCGTACCCAACACCAATATCCCTAACACCGGCGGCCGCCAGAACGGTTTGTTGAAGAAGACGATAAAGACGGGTATGAGTACCACTTCCAGGAGCAGGATGAAGAGGGTGACGCTGATCACCTTGCCCAGATAGATCGCGCTGCGGTCGGCCGGGGCCATCAGCACGGCGTCCAGGCTGCGGTTCTCCTGCTCGGTCAACAGCGAACGGTTCAGCCCCAGTGTGCCGGCCAGCAGAATGGTAATCCACAGCAGGCCCATGGCTACGTCGCGGGCGGCGGCCAGGTTGGCTTCCAGGGCAAAGTTGAAGACGACGACGGCCGCAATCGAAAAAACGAACATCACACTCAACGTCTGGCGGGTGTGCCGCTCGATTTGCCAATCCTTCCAAACAATGGCCCACACGGCCGGGAAGAATTTTGGATTTTGGATTTTGGATTTTGGAAGGTCCGTCTTACGCATTACGCATTAAGTGGCAAGTGGCAGGTGGCAAGTGGCAAGTCTTACCTGCCACCTGCCATCTGCCACCTGCTACCTGCCACCTGCTACCTCGTCATCTCCGCATACCATTCCAGCAACCCGGCCGCGCTGATCCGCTCGCGTTCCACTTCAGCCACAATTTTACCACGATTCAGGACAGCAATCCTTTCACAAACATTAAGTCCGCGCGCCAGGTCGTGGGTGATCATCAAGATCGTGCGACCGGCCGCCGCTTGTTGGCTCAATAATTCGTCGAGCAGCCGGCTGGCCTCGGGGTCGAGGCCGGTGTAGGGTTCATCCAATAACAAAACGTCCGGCCCGTGCAAGGTGGCGCGGGCAATGGTCAGCCGTTGGATCATACCCCGTGAAAAGGTTCGCACCGGGTCGCGCCCCCGCGCCGCCAACCCCACCAGCTTGAGGGCGGCCGTCACCTGCTCGTTGGGCTTGTCCAGTTGGTAGAGGCGGGCAAAGAAGGTCAGGTTTTCGGCGGCCGTCAAGTCGCCATAGAGCAAGGGCTGGTGGGAGACCAGGCCGATGTGATCGCGTACTTTGTCGGCGTGTTGGGGTAGCGGCCAGCCCCCTACCGATACCTCGCCTTCCGATGGCTTGAGGAGGGTAGCCACGATTCGCAAGAGGGTGGTCTTGCCTGCCCCATTGGGCCCCACCAATCCCACAAACTCGCCCGGCCGGACGTGTAAGTTTACCCCCCGCAAGACCGGATTCAGGCCATAATGCTTTACCAGCCCATTGATACGAATCATAATCAAGTGGGTCTGATTGTAATGGTATTACGGCCGCCAGCAAAGACTAACTCCCCTCTCCCTCGAAGGGAGAGGGGGTAGGGGGTGAGGGTGGTTTTAGCCACCTAATACTGCGCCAATCCCGGCCGTCACTCCACCCAGAACGACGCTCAAGGCGACGTAAGCAATAAAACCAACCACAATGGTCAAGAAAGCCTTCGTGTTATCCAGGTCAAGACCCTGGCGCACGGCCACAAAACCGGCCGCCAGCGTCCACAGGCCGCCGATGATCGCTCCCAGGCAAGGGATGACCCGCAACAGTTGAGGCGTATAGGCAAAGCCAATCACCCGCAACATTTCACCCATGCTGGACTGCCCACCAAAGAGGGCCGTCCCCACGAAGTACGTCACCACCGACCACAGAACCCAGCCAATGACGGTGCTAAGGACAGTGAAGAGAAAAGCGGTAAGGAACGTATCTCCCTCACCCATAATGGCGTTGAATCCGCCAGCGCCGATACCACCTAACAGGGCTACCACCAGGACGATCACGGCCGCCTGGCCGGTCGCCCCCTGGTCCGCCTCGATGTCCTCAAAGGTCTTGGCGTCGAGCTTGAATACACCCATCATCCGGTCAATCATCACAACCTCCTCTTTGGTCACCGCTGAGACGCAGCGAGCGCGGTTTTTTTTGCTTTCTCTAGTGCCTCAGCGGTGAGGTTTAATAAAAACGGCGTTAGTGCCGTTACATACTCTTGGCCCGGCCCTGTTGCACCATTTCCGTCGTGTTCTCAGCGATGCGGAAGAGAACAATGATGAGTTCTGTCCACACGCGGGCCAGGATCACATAAATAAAAGCCACAATCGGGGACAGGCATATAAGGCCGAGGCCCTGCAAGATGCCATCCCCCGAAAACAGGGCAATTAGCCCCATGATGACGCCGCCAACCAGGCTCAAAGCAATGATGGTGAGCAACACCACGTACAACACCTTGATTAGTTTGGTGGTGATGAACTCGGTGAAAGAGAGATCCAGAAGCGCGGAAATGAAGTCCATGATGTTTCTCCTCGGCCGGATGAGCAATCGCACAGCAAAGGTGGGGCTATTACTGCGCCAGGGCGCGTTTGCGCCGCCGGCGCCAGTAGACGACGATAAGGGTTAGCAGGGTGATGACCACCAGGAGAGCCAGCAGCGGCAAGAGGATAGAGATGATAGAAACGATAGTAGCAATCACGTCCTCGATGGTACTGACCAGCCAGTTACCCGTGCCGGCCGTCGTCGCCGTGACCGCCGGCCGTACCACCCCCTTCGTCGCGTGAACGCTGCCGGCCAACAAGACACCGGCGATGACGGCCATGACTGGACTAATGTCGGTGATGACGTAGGCATTGGCGGCAAAGAGGATGGCCCCGGCCGCCGGCCGGATGAAGGTCTGGATCACGTCGTTGGCCGTGTCTACGGCCGGAATCTTGTCCACCAGCACCTCAATTGCCAGGAGGACAACCAGTAAGCCAATCACCCACCAACTGGAGAGCAGGTCGTAAGGCGCGTTGAGTTTGAGGAGTGGGTTGTCAAGGGGCAGACGGCCGGCCAGGGCCACTAGCAGCAGCGGAATGTAGGCGTTCAATCCCGCGCTGGTCGAAAGTCCAAACGCCGCCCCAATACCACCCAAAGCCGTAATAATGTCCATATTCGTCCCTGTCAGGTAACCACCCGTTGTTGGATTTGGGCGACCATTTCTTGCTGGCTTTGCTCCTGAAACAACTGGATAAAGGATAGGGCCCTCTCTTTTTGAGCATTGCTGGAAAGGTCAATGACCGTCTGCCGGCCGGGTCTATATTCATACACCATGACCAGCGGCGCTTCGTCAATGTAGCCCAGGGTCATACCCAACAAGATTCGAGTAGCCAGGCTGACGTTGTCCTGGGTCAAGGTCGTATCATTGTAGGAACCATGGAAAATGTGCGCCCCGCTAGGAACATCAGGGGCCAAACCCGGCTGCTCTAATTCACGCTTGAGAAACTCAGCCAGGCGATCCAGGTTTCTTTCGGTCAGGCCATTCAGGTTATTCTTTCCCATAGTATTTATCCTCGTAGGCTGCGCGATAGGTACGCCAAAATCGCTTCAGATGCGCTATAGCGTCTGTTAAGGCAACCTGCTTGTCAAGCGCGGGTTGGGCAGTTTTTTCCTGCCCTCCTGTTGGCGAGATCACATCTCGATGAAAAAAGCCGTGCGCTTCATCAAATCTTACTATTGCCCGCCACTTACCGTCAATGAATGCCTCATACTGGATGACAAAGATTGACCTGACTTGCCCACGTTCTGTAATAAAATGCACACGCAGGCGGTCTAAGCCGGTATCGAAGTCTTGAATCCAAAACTTCTCACCCATATTATCTATCTATAACCCTGGCAGCCCAGCCATCGTTCCGGTCAGGGCGAAGCGGGCCACGTCTACGGCCGCTATCTCCGCAATAGCCAATACCAACCCTACTAACAACGGCCCGGCCGCCTGCCACCAGCGTTCGCTACGGGCGTCGCGCCGGAAGGCGATGAGCAAAACCATCGTGTTGAGGGCCGTGATGATGAGAACGACCCCGGCCGCGCTCACCATAGCCAATACGAAAAGAACGGCCGCTTGGTTGCTGAGAACCAGTAAAATCGCGGCGACTCCCACCAATAACAACCCGCCGAACTCGCGCCCATTCCCGAGGGACGGCCGGGCCACCTGCTCCCGCCACAAGGTCTGGGCTAGGGCCGGGAAGACGATGCTGCCCAGGGCCAGCCCCGTCCCCATGCCCGTCACCAGGCGCAGCCAGTTGCGCGGCTCGTACAGATGAGGCAATTCGAGGAAGAAGTGGCTGTAAGAGTTGATACCGTCAATCCCCATGACGCCCACGAAGCCGACCAGAATGAGTAAGATGCGTAGCGGTGGCAACTCTGACCAGCGCCAGCGGCCGGCCAGCCCCAGGACGGCAAAGGTGAGGAAGATGCCCAGGTACATACCCGTACATCGGGCGCACAGGGGCATTTGGCGGCCGGCAATCGTAAACGACCGCGAGGGGATGCGGTGGCAGATGGCGTAACCAGCGTAGTCGGCCGCGTTCAGGAGGTGACTGTCGGCCAGGCGGCCGGGGTCAGAGAGGGTGTAGAAGGCCAACACCACCAGCACCCCCAAAACCACGAGGGCGATTTTGGATTTTGGATTTTGGATTTTGGCGATGGAGCGGCCGACTACACCCTGCATTACTGCCGCCTTTGAGCGGGGATTAGGGGATTGGGGGATTTTGGATTGGAATTAGTCTCTTCAATCCAAAATCCAAAATCTAAAATCCAAAATACTTTATCCCCTAATCCCCGCAATCTAAGCCGGAATGAAGTACACGTCGGTGGGCTTGAGCTTACTGTTACGCAGGTACTCCGCCTTCACCTTCATCCCAATCCAATCCAGGCTGGCCTCATTCGGGTCCACCCCCAAGAGGCGAGTCAGGAAGAGCGTGTTCGCCCCCTCCAACTCCACCAGGGCCAACACAAAGGGACATTCGGGCAAGAACTCCTCGCTGCCGAAATGGCAGACGGTGAAGGCGTGGACAACGCCCTCATCCGGCAATACCACCCAATCGGTCTCGTTGCCGGTGTACATATCATTGCCGCGTGGGGTAGCGTAGGTGTAGCCCGTCTCTGGGTCGCGGCTGCCCAGGAAAACCTCGTTGGTCAGCCCGGCAAAGAAGGGGCTATCCTGGGCGTAGCTATGCAGGTAGTTGATGACGTACTGCTGCTCAATCTGGATAGGGGACAGTTCCTTGAGTTGAGCCAGGGCCTCCGGCGTCAGGTGGCGCGGGAAGGGGATATTATGCACGACGTAGCCGCCGAGCGTTTCTGCGCGTTTAGAAGGTAGTTTAGCCATGAATCAGTCTCCTCATTGATTTCCTGATGACACAATCACCAGGCGTGAAACGTTAAACGTGAAGCGTGATATTTTCACGTGTCACGTTTCACTCTGCTTCCAGAATGGACATGCTGATATACGTGCCCGTACCGGCGTGTGAATGGATGCCGCCGCGCTTGGCCCCCTTGACCTGTAAGGCCGGGCTGCCGAAATGCTTGGCGATAGAGCCTTGCAATTGCCAGGTGGCGAAAACAGCTTGCATGAGGCCGGTAGCCCCGACCGGGTGGCCGCAGGCAATGAGGCCGCCGGAAGGGTTGACCGGGCAGATGGGCTGGTCGGGCAGGTTCAGGCCATACTCTACGCCGGGCACGAAGGCTTTGCCGCTCTCGGCGAAAGGCCCACCCTCGCCATAGCGGCAGAGGCCCAGGTCTTCGTAGGTCTGGATTTCCGAGGACGTATAGGCGTCGTGCAGTTCGATGAAGTCAATTTCCTTTAGAGGGTCTGTGATTCCCGCGTGCTTGTAGGCGGTCTTACCGGCCATCCGGCCGCCCCTGAAGCTATGCACCCCCGGATAACGAAAGCCCTTGTCCCACAACTCGCGGTAATAAGCGCGGGTGTCGTCGGAGTTCTTCTCGTGTTCCAGAGCGTAATGCTGCATGAAATAGTCGTAATCCACGTGCGGCCGGTCAGCCATACGCATCGCATCCGTACCCCGGCCGATCCCCGTCACCTTGACCAACGGGCGGGGGACAACGGCCCCGGCCGCTTCCAACTTCCGCAACCCCTCCTCCGAGGCCAGGAGAGAAACGGCCGCCCCATCGCTCATGACACAGATGTCCAGGCGTGTCAAGGGCCAGGCTACCATCGGTGAGTTCCGCACGTCAGCCACCGTGTAGCGGTTACGCTTCTGGGCGTAGGGGTTGTGCAAGGCGTTGATGTGGTTCTTGACCGAGACGTGGGCCATCTGCTCGACAGTCGTGCCAAACTCCTTCATGTGGCGAGTGACCATCATGGCGTAATAGCCCGAATAGAAGCCGCCCACTGGATAATCGAAGCTCACGTCAGAAGCGAGGGCAATGAACTCGTTGCCCTTCCAGGTCTCCACGTGGCTCATCGTCTCCCAACCGAAGACCACACAAACGTCCATGTGGCCGCTGGCGATATTCTTCCACCCTTCCTGAAAGGAGAGGCCGCCAGTAGCCCCACCGCCTTCGACGCGGTGGCTAGGCTTGGGGCATAGTCCCAGGTAGTCCTGCACCATCGTACCGGCCTTCAACTGACGCATGAAGTGGTCGCTAAAATAGCTGGCGACGGAGCCATCCACCAATTCGGCCGCCTGGCGGAACTCCAGGCCAATGTCCGCGATAGCGTAATCATACGCCTCCTTGACAACGGCCTGGAACGTCTTGTCGGGGCGGGCTTTGGCAAATTTGCTGACCCCGCCGGAAACAACGTACACTGGTCGCATAAGATCAATCCTCCATGTTGTTGTGGGATAACTTTCACCCTTCGTCAGTACTTGCGGTGGTAAGTGAAGAGTGAAAAGTGTCAGTGGATAAAATTCGTCGGCTATAGGATAATTATAACTGGACGAAGGAGGAATGACGAAAACACCTGATGCCTAAACGACCTTCAGCTTATTACCGCCCCCAAAGTGTTGAGGAAGCTCTGCGCCTGCTGGCCCGGCCGGATACCGTACCCCTGGCCGGCGGCACGACCCTCCTGGCCGGCGACATCACCAGCGCCGTGGTAGACCTGCAAGACCTGGGGCTGAATCAAATCCACCCTAGCCAAACATCGGACGTTTTCGAGAAACGTCCGATGGCTTTGCACATGGGGGCGATGGCGCGATTGGTCGAGTTGAGCGACTGGTTGACAGCCCACACCTCTCACTCCCCGGCTCCCGATCCTCAACCCCTGCTGCTTGAGGCCGCCCGCCGCGCTGGACCCAATACCTTCCGCCATGCAGCTACTGTCGGTGGGGTCATCGCCAGTCGGCCGCCCGACAGCGAGTTCCTGGCGGCGTTATTGGTTCTGGAAGCAGAGTTGACCTTGCAGCGGCTTAGTGGCCCCGCCAGCTTGAGCTTGAGCGACTACCTGACAGCCGCCGAACGGCCGGCCGGCTTGATTACAGAGATCGTCATTCCCTGGCAAGAGGGGCAAGGGGCCTGCGAACGAGTGGCCCGCACCCCGGCCGACTATCCCATCGTCTCCATCACCGCCTGGCAACCAACTGGAGCAACGCCCCGCCTGGCGGCGACGGGGATTGACGAACGGCCGCTACGGTTATGGGCGGCGGAGAGTGCGCTGGCGGCCGGTATCACCACCGAGACCATTGAAGCAACGGCCGCCGCCGCGAAAGCGGCTTGTCGTCACGCGGGCGACTTCCGGGGGGATACCAGTTATCGGGCGGAGATGGCCGCCGTGCTGGCCGGCCGCGTTCTCCGGGCAATTGGTAATGGGTAATTCACCTGTTTGTTCCTATCCAAACGGCCGCCGTGTAATGGCCGCAGCGAAAGGACGGTGACAGGCAAAGGAGGATGCCATGGACGATAATGAAGTCGCCATCAATGAATGGAGCGGCTATATTCAGGAGATTGACTCGTTCGTGGAGCGGATGGACGGCCGCTTGCTGGGCGTGGAAAATGTCCGCCAGACTGAGCGGGAAGGTTTCACACCAGAGGAACTGGTCTGGGTGGAAGCTGAGGGTCGAGCCGCCGGCTTCTACGGCTATTTTTGGACTGGCGACCAACTCAACCTATCGGTCGGCCGGGGCCAGTTCGAGCTTCCCACACCGAAGGGATACTTTTTTAACCACCGGCAGGCCTTAGCTACTTCCATCGAACGCCTCCACCGCCACTTTGTGACCGAGGCCGAGTTGGAGAAAATTCGCCAGGGCATGGCCGTCTTGCGGCAGAAGATGGCCGCGGTGGAGGATGGCCTGCTCGTCCGCGCCCTGGGCCTCCGGCGCGAAGTCGAGCGCCTGGACCACGCTTACGACCAAACCCGCCGGGACGCCTTTTTCAACAACAACCAGCGGTTGAGCCTGCTCTTCGTTGACCCTGACGCCGCACTCGGCTTCTTCAATGCCAGCCAGGCGCTTTTTGCCGCGGCCGACCAACTGGAACAGAAAATCATAGAAAAGGACCGGGAATACAAGGCGGCCTTGCGGGCCATAACCGTCGAGCTAGAACAGCCAGCCTTCACGGCCATTGACCCGCCACCACTCGACCCCCGTTTCAACGTGACGGCCGACGGCGCCTTCCGGGCCCTCGTCGGTGGGCCGCAGGGGGCGATTGCCTGCCGCCTGACTCCGGCCGACGGCGTGGACATTCAGGGCGTCCTGGAGAATAGTTCTGAGCGGGGCGTGATGCTCACCCGCCTGCGCGCCCGCAGCCAGGACGGTCAGGCCATGGCCGACGTGCGTATCCTGGCCATCCAGCCCCTCGTCCCAGAGGTGGATTTCATTCCCCTGCCTACGGAGGACATACCCATCCTGGAGATAGGGGATGATCTACAACCCAACCTCATTCTGCAGCCGAAAATTTACGGCGCACGGGCCACCCAACCCGTCCCCAGCCGCAACGTCGTCCTGCAGGGAGAGTTCCGCGGGCCAGGTGAGGTGGTGGTGACCTTTACGGCGAAAAAGCCACCGGTCGGGGCCTCGTCACTCCAACTGCCGGCCAGGGTAGACCAGGACAAGTCGAACCCCTGGGAAATTTCGGCCCGCATCCCCAACGCGCCCCCCGGCGAGTACGAGATCGTGGTGAGCGTGGGCGGCCGCGAGAGCCAGCCCTTTGACTTCGAAATCATAGACCCCTCTACCATCCGCGACTCTGCCTTGCGGCGCATCGGGGAACGGCTGCGTGAGCAGGCTCTGGACATCGCTCTTGGCTCCGACTTCCTGCGCGAAGTGGTTGGTTTCATCTATTCCAATACCCAGAAGGTCGGTCTGGCGCGCTACATTCTGGCCTCCAAATCCAATGAATTCGGCCGCAGCTTCATCCTTTACGAAGCCATCTTCAACGATGGCTGGAAAGATTTCACCCTGACGATTAAGCTCGGCCGCGTGCCGCGCGGCGTGAGCGACCGCCTGCTCGCCCCTGGCGACCCCCTCTTCGTCGCTTTTAACGACGAGAAATTCAACCTGGTCAAGATTACCCGTCGGGAGGACGTTTACGACGTCAAGATTTTCAGCAACCTCGTCGAGGGGGGCTTGGCCGTTGTGCGCTTCGACAAGGAGCGCGACCGTATTATCCTGACCGAGTTCCTGGGGTGGGATTTGCGTGACACGTTGGGGGCGCGCCTCCAATATAATCAGGACAAAAAATCGGTCGAAGTGGAATGGGTCATGGTGGAGGAAACGGGCAAACGCGCTACCCTGGGGCTGGAGACCAGCACTCGCGAGCCGTCACTGGGCATTTACCAGGAGAATCAGGTGCAATTGCCGGACGGCCGCAGCATTGACACGCTGCTAGAGTTTCGCCACCTGTTTAAGGAGGGCCGCACGGAGGGCCTCATCCGCCTGGGCGGTACGCAACCGCTGCAAGAGAACACGGTGCGCTATGGCTTTGAGGTCAGCGGGGCCCTGGAGGACGGCCGGCTAGTCGAGGGGCTGGTGAACGGCCAGTTGACACTGCCCGTGCCTGGGGGACAACTGGGGCTGAACGCCGGCGTTACTCGCGCGGCCGGAGCCGAAGACGAGACGTACCAGGCGAACTTTAGCTACACGCCGGCCCTGGGCGACCCCGACCGGCTCTTTACCCTCAACCTGGGGCTGGAGCGGCGCGGCGGCGAAACGGGCATAAACCTGGGCGCGCGCTACCAGTTAAAGAACGTGACCTCTCTGGACCTGGACTTCAGCGTGGGGGCTAACGTCAGCGGCCGCTTCGACGGCTCGGATATGCTGGTAGGGGCGGGTGTCCAGGCAGCCGTGGAGGGCGAGTTTGGGCCAGTGGAGTGGGGTCTGAACGCGGACGGACGGCTGGATATTCTGGATGGGCCGCGTGGCGACCGCGACGTTTTCGTGCGAGGCATCTTCGGCGGTAGGCTAGAAACCAGTGTGGCCGAATTTACCCTCCAGTATTTTGTGGTAGATGGGCCAGGGGGGACGGAAACGGGTGTGCAGGCTGGCCTCGAACTGAAGGGGATAGCGCGGAGTGGCGCGAAGAACGTGGGTAGGGTGACGGGGCAGAAAATCGAGGATGAGTTTACCTGGGGCGACGCGCCGCCGCCACTGCCGTCATTGGCAGAGCCATGATCAAAAAGGCACACGTGAAAAAACTGATTGCTTCCACGACCCCGACGGCCGGTTGGTCGAACTGCATCAGGCGTAGAACGATTTGATCAATCGTTCTACTTCCGCCAGCGTCGGCTTAATCGTCACCGCCCGGCCGCTGGCCTTCATCGCCGCCCCCACGTCTTTCAATCCATTGCCGGTAATCAACACGGCCGCTTGAGCAGCCGGGCCAACCAGCCCTGTCTGAACCGCCTTGGCTAGACCGGCGTAGGCGGCGGCGGCGGCCGGTTCCGCGAAAACGCCACTGCCGCGGGCCAGGGTGGGAATCGCCGCCAGGATTTCCGCGTCGGTCACCGTGATAAACGCGCCGTTCGTCTCGCGCACGGCCGTCATCGCCTTTAGCCGGTCGCGGGGTAACCCCGCGCTGATGCTGTCGGCGATAGTCTGGGCGGCAATGGGCGGCTTGGCCAGCACGTCCTCACCCCGCTGCCAGGCTTCGTAAAGGTAGGCTGACCCGGCCGCCTGCACCCCAATCAGGCGCGGCATCGTCTCCAGCAAACCCAAAGCAACCAGGTCGCGCAGCCCCTTGTGGACACCGCTGATGATGCAACCATCGCCTACAGGGACATATATCGCATCAAATGTGGGCAGTAAGGAACTAGGGGAACTGAGGGAACTCAAGGAACTTTCAATAGTTCCCTCAGTTCCTTGCGTTCCTTGCGTTCCTTTTGCTTGCGCCAACTGCTCATACATCTCAAAGACAACCGTCTTCTTCCCTTCGGCCATGTAGGGATTGTAGGCGGTGTTGCGGCAGTACCAGCCAAAAGCGTCACTGGCCGCCAGGCACAGGTCGAAGGCCTCATCATAAGTGCCTTCGACCAGCAGTACGGTCGCCCCGTAGACCAGCAGTTGGGCAATTTTGGCCGGTGGGGCGGCCGCCGGGACAAAGATAACGCTCTTGAGACCGACGCTGGCCGCCAGGCCGGCCAGGGCAGCGGCCGCGTTGCCAGTGCTGGCCGTCGTCACGATCTCCGCGCCAATTTCCCTGGCCTTGACAACAGCGATGGCGCTGGCCCGGTCTTTAAGGGAAGCCGTCGGGTTGCGGCCGTCGTCTTTGAGCCACAACCGCCGGATGCCCAATCCGGCCGCCAGCCTGGGCGCGTCGTACAAGGGTGTGTCACCTACCAGGAGAGGTGGCAGGGAGGCGTCGGCGGCGATGGGTAGGAGCGGCCGGTAGGCAAACATACCGATTTTGGATTTTGGATTTTGGATTTTGGATTTGCCCCCTGCCCCCCT
>JBFMFT010000509.1:0-3430 GCA_040751925.1 Chloroflexota bacterium | reverse complement strand
GGAATGGTTCTTACCCGCTCGCTCGCCTTTCAACCTGACTACCGTCGTCCGCTCCCACGGCTGGGTGCAACTGGCCCCCTTTGCCAGCAACGACGACTACTCCCATTTCTCTTACGTGACGCGATTGCCCTCCGGCCGCGTCGTCGAACTGCTCACCCAGGCCGCGCCAGGTGGGGTGTCCATGCAGGTGGACGGCACTTTGGAGGCGGCCGACCAGGAGGCGGTCAAGAGCCAGGTGGCCTGGATGGTGGGCTTAGACCAGGACTTTTCCACCTTTTACAACCTGGCCCGCCAGGAGCCGAAGCTGAGTCACGTGCCGGAAAAAGCCCAGGGTCGGGTGCTGCGTAGCCCTACCCTCTTTGAGGACGTGGTCAAGACCATTCTCACGACGAATACTACCTGGTCGGGCACCAAGCGGATGAACCAGGCCCTCATCACCTACTTTGGCGATCCCCTCCCGACCGACCCCGGCCGCCGCGCCTTTCCCACTCCCGAACAGGTGGCGACGGCCGACGTGGAGACGTTACGCACGACGGTGCGCCTGGGCTATCGCGCCCCCTACGTCCTGGAACTGGCCCAGGCGGTCGCCGGCGGCCGGCTCGACCTGGAAGCCCTCAAGACGGCCGGGCTGCCCACGCTTGAGCTACGCAAACGCCTATTGGCTATCAAGGGAGTGGGGGGCTACGCCGCCGCTAACTTACTGGTCATCCTGGGCCACTACGACTTTCTGCCGGTGGACTCCTGGGCCCTCAAGCTGGTCGCCCACGAATGGCACGACGGCCGGCCCATCGGCCCGGCCGAGGTGGAGGCCGCCTTTGCTCATTGGGGTGAGTGGAAGGGGCTGGCCTATTGGTTCTGGAACTGGTCTTACACCGGCTAAGATTTAGCCGGGATGAGGGGATGAGGGGATTTTTTACTGGTCTTATCCCCTTATCCCCTCATCCTGGCCTACCTCTTTAGTACCACAAACGTTGGCACGGTAGAACCGCCGCCGGCCGTCACGTTCAGCAGGGCGGCCGTCGAGAGGCGGGTCAGGCAGCCATCCACGAATGAGCCATAAAAGACGTAAGGGGCGGTGTCCAACATGCGGTCAATCAATTGCAGGCGGCCGTCCACCAGGCTAGGATACGGTTCGGTGGGGATGACGATGCGCTCCTGCACCACGTAAGGGGATTGCAGGGCCAGTTGCACCGTCTTTTCCCATTCGGCCGCCTCCGCCTGCCAACCCAGGACAATGCCGTGCCCGCCGTAGTCATCGTTGGGCTTCAACACAAACCGCTCTCTATATTTGATAATGAAGGGAACCAGGTCTACCGGCTGTTCGTCGTAGGTGGTGACCCGCTCCTCCACCCGCCGCGTCCAGGGGATATGGGCCTTGATGGCCTCGCGCTCCTCGGCCGTAAAGAAATGGCTATTGCGCGTATCGCTCAAGACGGCCAGGCTGGCCTTCTTGTAGAGAATCTTGCAGCGGAAGGGGTTGACCATACACACGTTGCCCTCGCGCACCGCCCGCACGATGGGATGGTCAAGACCGCCCCGCGTCACCAGTTCGTCAATCAGCACCCGCTTGTAAATCAGGGTGATGTGGTAGTCGCCGGCCATGAGGCGGTCGTCCTGGTACTCCACTTCGCGCGGGTCAACGATGCGGCATTCTAACCCCTGCGACTTGAAATACTCCTCGAACAGGACAAACTCGCTGTAGGTTGGCACTTCGCGCCAGTCCACGATGGCGATGCGGGGGGCTTCGCGGCGGCCGGCCCAGTGGTAATACATCTCCATCAGCACGTGCAGGACGTTGTGGCGGGCCGGCAGCGGCCGGAGTTCGTAGCGGCGGGCGAACTTCCGCATGATGGGCAGGCTGTAAAAGACGTGGGAGAGGACGTCGTTGTAAGCCGAGGCGGCCGGCACTTCGGCGTTGTACTCCGTGAAGCGCAACTCCTCTTTGTCGGTGATGAAGAAGGCGTCCAGCCGCGACAAAGGGGTGGGTTCGTGGTAGCCGGGTTCGACGTGGATCAGCTCTTCTTCCCAATCCAGCAGCCCAAACTGGTCGCGGAAGGGCTTGTCGGACATAGCGATCCGGTAAGCCTTGTCAAAGGCGGTCATCAATGGCTTAATCCGCGTTTGCAGGAAGCGGTACTGGTCGGGCATGAGGAAGCGCGGCCGTAGCACGGTGCAGAGCGGCCGGTCGCCGAAGAACAGCCCCCGTCGCCGCAACTGGTCGTCCAATTGGGCCTGCGACGCCTCGGCCAGTTCAGTGGTCAACAAATCGTGGTACGTCTGAATGGCTTCACGTAGCATAGCAACCTCCACACGTGAAACGTGAAAAGAGCGTTTCACGTTTCACGCATCACGCCTCGCGCTGTCCATTGAACAGTATATTCCATCTCGCCGGCCGCTCCTGTCGCGGTTCTTTCGCTAGTTTAATGGCCATGGTCGCCAGATGTTCAACCGCCCATTGGAAGTAGAAGGGGGTCAGCGAATAGATGTCCAGGTCGGGGGCCGGGTTCATAAAGTCAATGGCGTAAGGCACACCGTCGCGTACCGCCCACTCCACTGTATTCATGTCGTAGCCCAGGGCCTGCACCAACTTCAACGAATCCGCCACGATTCGCTCTCCCAGTTCCGGCGTCAGATGGGCGTGGTCGAGGTGGTACTTGCGCTCTTTGGGATCGTACTTGATGGGCAAAATTTCTTCTTGACCCAGGCACAGGCAGCGCACGTAATGATCCCACTCGATGAACTCCTGGACGATCATGGTCAGCAAGCCGGTCTGGTCGTAGTTGTGGATGAGTTCCTCAAGGGATTTGCAGATGAAAACGTCGCGCCAGCCGCCCCCTTTAGCGTCTTTCAAGACGCAGGGCAATCCGACGGTGTCTACAATGCCCTGCCAGTCCAGAGGGGCCACCAGATTACGCAAGCTGTCTGGGTGGACGATGCCCGGCACGTATTCCTTGTTGGGCAGCACGACCGTTTTGGGACTGGCTACGCCCAACTTCGTCGCCAGCGAAGCCTCAAAGAATTTGTCGTCCGCGCTCCACATGAAGGGGTTGTTGACCACCGTCGTCCCTTGCAGCATGGCATTTTTCAAGTAGGAGCGGTAATAGGGGACTTCGTGGGAGATACGGTCAATGATGACCGCGTAGGGGCATGGCTCGTTCTGGTGGGTGCCGCCCAGCTTGACAAACTCGGCCGTCACCCCCTCGTCGCGCCGGTTCACTTCTTCGATAAAAGCGGGGGGAAAAGACCACTCGCGTCCAACCAATAAGCCAACCTTTAGTGTCACGGGTTCTCCTCCGAGCAATTTTGGATTGTGGATTTTGGATTTTGGAACGTTCAGCCAAAATCCAATGGCACGCCCCTATTTTACCACCAAATCAGGCGTTGCAAGAAAAGATGGGTTCTACCGCCGAGACGCTGAGGGCGCGGAGAA
>JBFMFT010000508.1:0-3432 GCA_040751925.1 Chloroflexota bacterium | reverse complement strand
GAGGGGAGGCGCACGTCCACGACCATGATCACCCCCACGACCATGATCACCCCCACGATCACGATCACGATCACAACCACGATCATATACACTCCTACTCTTCCCCTCACTCCCACTCCCACTTGCCGCCGGGGGCCGATGGCTCACCTGTAACGTGGCGCAGTTTGCTGGCCCTGGGTATTTCTGGCGGCCTGCTCCCCTGCCCTTCGGCCCTGATCGTCATGTTGAGCGCGATTGCCCTCGGCCGGGTTGGATTTGGTCTCCTGCTCATCGTCGCCTTCAGCGTTGGCCTGGCTAGTGTCCTGACGGCGATTGGTTTGCTGCTGGTTTATACCGGCCGCCTGCTTGACCGGGCCCCGGCGGGCGGCCGTCGCCTGGTTCAACTGGCCCCTATAGCCAGCGCGTTCTTCATCACCCTGGCCGGCGTCGCCATCACCTGGCAAGCCCTGGCTGGACTGTAGACAGGATTGACAGGATTTACAGGAGTGGGTATTAGCCTGTTCAATCCTGGCTGCGCGGACATCTTCAAACAAATACAGGAGTGGGTACAGCCTGTTAATCCTGTCAATCCTGCCTGAATAAGAAACGATGACCTCTCTTGCCCATCTCACTCCCTCGGAACGTCGCCCTTTCATCCTATTTCTTCTCTCTCTGCTTATTCTGGCTGGCGTGCTGCTCGGCCGCTTCGTCAACAGTCGCCTGACCGACACGGCCGTCATCGCCAACGGGCCAGCTCCCTCTCCTCTCCAGATGTCGGCCGAGGCCTATATCCAACAATTGCAGGAGAAGCTGGCTAATAACCCCGAGAACCCCTCCCTGTACAGCCAGTTGGGGCTGGCTTACCTGCAACGGGTACGGGAGACGGCCGACGCCACGCTCTACACGCAAGCCGATTGGGCCTTCACCCAGGCTCTCGACCGCGAGCCAGAACTGTTGGACGCGATCATCGGCCGGGGCGCGCTGGCCCTGGCCCGCCACGATTTCCAGGGGGCGTTGGGTTGGGGCGAGAAGGCGCGGGCTATCAATCCTTTTCGGGCGGAGATATTGGGTATTCTGGTGGACGCCCAGGTGGAATTGGGGCGGTACGAGGAGGCGGTGGCGACGGGCCAGGCGATGGTAGATTTGCGGCCGGACTTGACCTCTTACAGCCGCGTTTCCTACCTGCGTGAACTGCATGGGGAGACGGCTGGGGCCATCGAGGCTATGCAGGCGGCCGTAGACGCGGGTGTGCCTGGCACGGAAGGCACGCTGTGGACGACGGTGCAGTTGGGCAACCTGTACTTTAACAGTGGGGATTGGGCGGCGGCCGAAGCCCTCTACCAGCAGGCGATTCAGTTCAAGGCGGATTACGCTTACGCGCTGGCGGGGATGGCCCGCGTCCAGGCGGCCGGGGGTGATTACGAGGCGGCTATCGCCATCTACGAGCCGTTGGTCATACGCTTGCCTCTACCGGAGTTTGTGATTGCCCTGGGAGAGCTATACGAAGTGACCGGCCAGATGGACAAGGCCAAAGACCAGTACGACCTGGTGCGGGCTATTCAGCAACTCAATGCTTCGGCCGGGGTGGACGTGGACCTGGAATTGGCCTTGTTTGACGCCGACCATGGGGCGGACCCGGCCCAGGCGTTGGTCAAGGCGCGCGCGGCATACCAGCGACGGCCGAGCCTGTATGCGGCCGACGTGCTGGCCTGGACGCTCTACCAGAACGGGCAGTACGAGGAGGCGCAACAGTACAGCCAACAGGCCCTGCGCCTGGGTACGCGCGACGCCACGTTGCATTACCACGCGGGTATGATTGCTTATGCTCTGGGCAACCGCGACCAGGCCCGCGCTCATTTGCAGGAAGCGCTGGCTATCAATCCGGCTTTTTCTGTGCGCTACGCGCCCCTGGCTCAAGCCTTGCTGGCTGATCTGTAGGTTGGGTTGGAAATCGGGGAATAGCTTAAGCGGACTGGCGGAATACGTGGAGGAGATGCGGCCGGCGGTGGAAGGGGCGATGCGATGAAATTTTTCTCGAGGTTTAATCATCAAGATATGGGGCTGAAGGGGTGTTTTTGGCTCTGATGGGCTAGATATGGCGGTCATGGGTGATGTTTAAATCGGGTTTAATCATCGGGGCAATCATTCGGGAGTGATGAGTGGTGAGTGATGAGTGATGAGTGATGAGTGGTGAGTGATGAGCAGGAAGTTAGAGCTGGTGTTGTTCTTTTTGGGGTAGTGTAGCACAGGGCGTTAAACGGGCTGTTTAATGTACCTATCTTAACCAGGCCTTCCATTGTCGCTCAACCTCCCGCTCGTCCAGATCGGCCGCCAGCAGCCACCCCAACCCGGCCGCGCAATCGGCGCAGAATTGTTTGCTGTTGGAGTTGTCAATGGATTCCGGCCGTGACCAAGACTTCCCTTGCCCTGTTTCACGCGGGGCCAGGACGAGGATGGCGTCGTGGGTCAGGGCCTTGAGGCCGGCGATGTGGACGGAAATGGCGTTCTCCGAATGGACGACGTAGCGGTTGACCAGGTGGAAGCCGGCCCGCCGGAGGGCCAGGGTGAGGGCGGCCCAGGCGTTGGCCCGCCAATGGTGGAAGGTGAAGATGAGCCGGCCGGTTCCCGGCCGCAGCACCCGCCGGCACTCACCGAAAATATCCCCTAGTAAAGTGGCGTAATGCTTTCCATCACCGGCCCACCGGCCGCCAACGGCCGATGATTCGGTGTCGTACTCCCACTGGGCCTCGCCTGGTAGCATCTGGCGCAGCCACACCCGAAAGAAGGCGGAGAGGTCGCTGTATTGCACACTGTCAAAGTAGGGGGGGTCGGTGACGACGTAATCCACGCTGGCCGCCTCGAGGGGGAGGGCGGCCGACGACCCCTGGTAGAGCCAAAAACGATGCGTGCTGGTTTGCAGGTCGGCCGGCCGGTCTACCTCTACGCCGCTGTCTCTTTCCTCCGGCAGTGGTAGAGCGTGTAAGCGGCCGTTGTTCATGGCCCGCTCGGACGGCCGGACGGCCCACTGGCGGGCGCGATAGAGCCGGTCGTGAAACAGCTTGGTCAAGGTGCCAGAGGATTTGCCAGGGTAGAGGGGGTTGTTTTCCAGGGCGGTATAGGGAAAGGAGTAGGCGTGGTGGGCGAAGGTGTGGCGAATGGCTCCCGGCCGCCGCCGGCCGCCCCCTTTGTAGCTGCACAACATGGAATTAAATTCCAGGGACGTGGAAACCAGTAGGGCTAAATTCAAGCGTAGAGTCGGCTCATAACGAGGCAAAAGGTCAATCGCCTGGCGTAGATAGAGCAGCTGGCGGCTGGAAAAGAGGTCGGCGTAAGAGTGGATACCGCGGTGGAGCAGGTCGGCCGCTTTGGGGCCATTCTCCACAACAGGCGAAGGTTGAAAGGAGAGGTGCGGCCGTTGCGCGTCGGCCGCCCTCAGACAATCCAGGTCAAAAG
>JBFMFT010000507.1:0-3438 GCA_040751925.1 Chloroflexota bacterium | reverse complement strand
CCGCCGCCCTCATTACACCTGCCCCCCGCTCCTCACCGGCGAGAACGGCCGTACCGACCATCATCAACCAGGTCTTGACCACGACGCCCATCAGCACGGCCGTCAACGGCATCCCTGTCACCACCATCGTCGTCATGCCGGCCGCCGTCCAACAACGGGTGCGCGAGGTCTTCACGGTGGGCCAAAGCCTGGGGCGCGACCCACGCCACTTCTCCAAGCTGGGCGATAGCCTGGTCGCCAGTCCTAGTTTCCTGACCCGTTTCGACACCGGCCGCTACAACCTGGGCGTTTACAACCATTTACAACCTACCATCGAGCATTACGCTGGATCATTCGGCCGCTACGGGATAGCCATTCGGGTCGGGCTGCACGCCTGGGCCGTCTTTGACCCCCTGTGGGCCAACAAGGAGTTCTGTGAGCCGAACGAAACCCTGTTGGCCTGCGAACTCCGCCTCTACAATCCCAGTGTCCTGCTCATCAACCTGGGTTCTAACGACGACGGCCCCGGCGCAACCTTTAACAAGAGCGTGCGGGAGATCGTGGACTACTGTCTCGCCAACGGGGTTATCCCCGTCCTGGCCACGAAGGCTGATCGCTTTGAGGGGGAAGATAATCGCAATAACCTGATCATGCGCCAGGTGGCTGCCGATTACGCGATTCCCCTCTGGGACTTCGACCTGGTGGCGGAAACGCTGCCCGGCCGGGGCCTGGGCGAAGACCAGGTGCATTTAACGTCCTATGGCCTTTACGACTACACCGAGCCGATTGTCTTCCGGCATGGCTATCCCGTCCTCGATCTGACCGCCCTGATGGTACTCAATGGAATCTGGCAGACCGTCGCCGATTTGAGCGGGCCGGCCGCCACCCCCAATAGTCAATGAACCAACGCGCTTTACTCCTGCTATTATCCATCATCATCTTGGTCGCCTGCGCCTCGGCCGCCGACCCGGCCGCCACCGTCGAACAATACCTGCAAGCCAAAGTCAACGGCGACGCGGAAACTATTCGCGCCTTGCTCTGTTCCGAAATGGAAGCTGTCTGGGAGCGGGAAGCCAACAGCTTTCAGAGCGTGACTGGTGTACAAATCGAAGGAATGGCCTGCGCGCGGGTCGGCGAGACGGATACCGTAAGCTGCCAGGGGCGGATCATTGCTCTCTATGGGGCCGAGCAGACCGAGTTCCCATTGGTCTCCTACCGCGTGGTGGAGGAAGGAGGGGAGTGGAAATGGTGCGGCGAGTCTTAAGTCTGTTTTCCCGTGAAAACCTGTTAGCCCTGGGGCTATGCCTGGTCGTCATCCTGCTGATCATCGTCACCAGCGACCAAACGCCCCAATGGATTTACCAGGGGTTCTGAACACGGATGGGCAGGATTAACGGATTCTTGATCCGATAATCCCGCGAATCCGTCGTCACACCATTGGCCCTAGACCTGCCCACCATCCTTCTTCTCGGCGGCGCGGCCCTGGTCTACGCGGCCGTCTTGCCTTCCTCCTGGCGGCCGTGGGCCTTGCTGGTGGGCAGTGTGCTGGCCGTCTACTGGCTGCAACCACCCCTCCCCCTGCGCTACAGTGGCTACGTTCTACCTACTGCCACCCTGACCTTGACCGTCCTGACCTGGTACGCCACCCGGCCGTCATCTGAGGGGACTACACGCCAGGACACGTACACCCTAATCATGATTGTCTTCCTGGTTGCCGGTATGAGCCTGATGCGTTTTGTACCGGCCGGCTACCGCCTGACTTCCACCCAGACTCCCCATCCCTTCTCGGTCTTGCTGGCCTTGCTGCCTATCGCCCTGATGGTCTGGGCAGTTGGCCGGTTGCCGCAGCGTCTTGCCCTTACGCTCCTTGTCTTCTTGATAGCCGGGTTATTCGTCACCCTGAAAGCCGAACCCCTGGCAACGGATCTCAGTCGTGGCTGGCGCGGCCTGGCCGGCCAGGACATCACTCTGGCTGGAGTAGCTGACCTGGGCTGGCTCGGCTTCTCTTACGTGGCCTTCCGCCTTCTGCACACCGTCCGCGACCGCCAGACGGGGTTGTTACCTAATCTCTCCTTGCGTGAGTACGTCACCTACGTCATCTTCTTTCCGGCGTTGACGGCCGGGCCTATCGAACGGGCCGAACGTTTTGCCGAGAACTTCCGCCAATTACCCGACCAATCCCGCTTGGACGCCGGCCGCTTCACGGCCGGTTGGACGCGCATCCTCATCGGTCTGTTCAAGAAGTTCATCCTGGCCGACCTGCTGGCCCAGGGGTTATCCCTAAACGCCGCCAATGCCAGCCAGGTCCAGGCGGCCGGTTGGCTGTGGTTGCTCCTCTACGGCTATGGGCTGCGCCTCTATTTCGATTTTGGCGGCTATACCGACGTAGCGATTGGCCTGGGTACGCTCTTTGGCATCGAGTTGCCGGAGAACTTCAAGCGGCCGTACCTCCGCCCCAATATCACCGCCTTCTGGCAAAGCTGGCACATCACCTTGAGCAACTGGGCCCGCTTCTACGTCTTCACCCCCCTCTCCCGCGCCCTGTTACGCCGCCGGCCGGCCCCCTCCCCCACCCTGGTCGTCTTATTGGCTCACCTGGCGACCATGACTGTGATTGGTCTCTGGCATGGCGTCACCGTCAATTTCCTGGTCTGGGGCCTCTGGCATGGGCTGGCCCTTTTTGTTCACAAGCAGTGGAGTGACCGTACCCGTCGCTGGTATCACCGGCTACAGGAACGGCCGCGCCTGCGGCGGGCCTGGGCGGTCACCGGCTGGCTGCTCACCTTCCACTACGTTCTGTTGGGCTGGGTGTGGTTTGCCTTACCCACCCCTGACTTGGCTGGACAGACTTTGTTTCAGCTGATGGGTGTGGAGTAGACATTGTAGGTCACGTGTAGATTCCAGCACCTATCCCGCAACGGATAAACAGCGGATAAGCGGATAGATGGCTTTCATCCGCTTATCCGTTGTTCATCTGTTGCCAGGATAGCCTCTCAACATCTGTTTTTGTTGGTAAATGTGCAAGAAATGTGATCTCCCATCTGTCTATACCCATTCGTTAATGCGTTACAGCCACCATTCGGCGGCTGAAGGTACGACGATGGGCCAATTACCGTCCACCTGGGCGTCTGTCGGGCGGGTGCTGCTCAAAACCGCCCTGCTCTTTGTCCTGTTCAATGTCCTTTTCGCCTGGTGGCAACCGTTAGACGCCCTCGGCCGTCTCACCCTCTACAACACTGTCCTGCCCGGCCGCCGACGTTTGCCCTACGGGGAAGCAGCGGACGCCCCCTATAATCTAAGCCTGAACAACCTGCCGGCCATGCTAGGCAGCCACGCCATAAGCCGGCCGAAAGCGGCCGACGAGTTTCGTGTCCTGCTCCTGGGTGATTCGGCCGTCTGGGGCTGGCTGCTCGACAACGAGGAGACGTTGGCTGGACAAATCAACGCCGCCGGTCTGCG